>CAYWDR010000100.1:0-12487 GCA_964457075.1 uncultured Solibacteraceae bacterium | reverse complement strand
GGGGTTGAAGCGCTTGAACATGTAGAAGAGGTGGCTCTGCATGGGGATCTCCTCAGCCCAGGTTGGGCTTCGGACGTGAAGGGCGCGTAAAGGATCGGGAAAGCTGCGGATACCGGCGGGGGTTTATGGAAACCGGGAGAAAAAAGAAGGAACGCAGAAGACGCAGAAGGCGCAGAAACCGCAGGAAGGATTTGAGTGACCGGATCTAGGAAGATCGTTGCGCCAGATAACTACTGCGAACTTAGCCATCTGGACCTTCGGTCCCGGGTCCAGCGCGCTGAACCCGCATTCCCAGGCTGTGCCAGGCGGGCATATGAGAGCCCACCTGGCACAGCCTGGGAATGAGATGGCCTTGAGTAGGTCGCGGGCGTTCGGCGTTCTCTGCGCGGCGCGCAGCGCCTTCGGCGTCTTCCGCGTTCCTTCTCCTCGTGGCGCGTCCGACTACCCCAAAAGGTGCAGCGCTAAAAACGCTGCCGCCCGCGCGCTCTCGTCGGCTCCCGGCAGCGTGGGGGCCAGCTCCATCACGTCCGCGCCCACCCAGGGCCGCTCCCACCGGTGGATGGGCCGCAGGAGCGCGATGGTCTCTCGCACGCTGAGGCCGCCAGGCACGGGCTCGGCCACGGCAGGGGCGTGCACGGGGTCGAGCACGTCCAGGTCCACGCTCACGTAGGCGGGGCCCTGGCCCACGCGGGCGATATCGCCGAGTAGTTGGGTGGTCAGGCGCGCATCGAGGAGGTCCTCCGGAGTCCACATGCGCACCCCGCGATCCGCGAGGAAGGCCAGTTCGTCGGAATCGAAGCGGGAGGCGCGCAGGCCCACCTGCACGGTGCGCTTGGGATCCACGAGACCCTCCTCCAAGGCGTCCCGAAGCCAGGTTCCGTGGTGGTGATCTGTGCCCCAGGGCTCGCCGCGCCCCGCGTCGGGATGGGCGTCGAGGTGGAGGAGCCCCAGGGGCCCGTGGGCGCGAGCGTGGGCGCGCATGGCCCCGAGGGTGAGGAGGTGGTCGCCGCCCAGCATGAGCGTGCGGGCCCCGGTGGCGATCCAGGCGGCCGTGATCCCTTCCACCGCGTCGAGGGCCTCCGTCATCTGGAAGGGACGGGTGGGGATGTTGCCGCCATCCACCCAATCCATGGCGGCGATGCCGAGGGGCTCCTGCCCTTCCTCTCCACCTTGCAGGCGCTGGGGCATGGGCATGCGGCCGAGGCCCAGGGTGGCCTGGCGCAGGGCCCAGGGGCCGAGGCGGGCGCCGGCGCGGTTGAGCACGCCGCCATCGTAGGGAGCTCCGAGCACCACGCCGGGGACGGGGCGGGGCTCCAGGGCGAGGGGCAATCCGAGGAATGAGACGAGGCCCGTGCGCAGGCCGTCCAGCAGGTGGTCGGCATTCATGAGGCGAGGGCTTCCGAGAAGGCGTGAAGCCAGGCTTCAGGCGTGGAGTAGTCGGCCGGGGCCAGGCAAGGCCGGGCCTCGACGCGCACGGGGGTGCGGGTGGTGAGCAGGGTGCGGAGGTGGGGCAGCAGCGTTTCGTCTCCCGTCCACGGATAGTGGGCGGCGGGGCTGGAGAGGCGGAGGGGCTGCACCCGTTTCTTCAACTCCCAGGCGGCCCTCAGGCCGCCTGGGAAGAGCGGAGCCAACCCCTGCCCGCGGGTCGTAGTCCCCTCCGGGAAGAGCAGCATGGGGCGTCCGCATCGGAGGTCCTGAGCGAAGGCCGCCAGGGCGGCGGCGCGGCTGTCGGGGTCGTGGCGCTCGACGAAGCGGAGGCCGGCCTTGCGGGCCCAGCGGCCGATGAGGGGGTAACGGGCGAGGTCGCCCTTGGCCACCGTGCCCATGGGGCGCAGGCCCATGAGGACGACGGGATCCACCCAGGAGAGGTGGTTCGCGGCCCAGAGGGGCGCGTGCAGATCCAGTTCTCCGGTGACCTCCACCTCGAGCCCCAGCACGGGCTGGATGCGCCGCGCCCAGCCGTGCAGCGAGCGCACGGGATCGCGCCCGAAGGCGAGGGGCGGCAGCAGGAGGGAGGTGTGGCCGACGATACCGGCCCACCCGAAGGCGAGGGCGCTCATCAACCGACGAGCTTCAACCGGGTGTAGCGGACCCGCACCTTGTCGAGGTCGGCCTTGTCGATGACGGACCAGAGGCGCGTATCGCCCTCGTGGTAGTAGTCCTTCACCTCGGACACCACGCGGGCGCCCAGGGCGGCATGCACGCTGCGGGCGTCGTCGTTGCCGGGCTCTACGCAAAAACGGCACTGTTCCATGTCGGCGTCGATGAGCTTCTTCACCATGGCCCGGAGAAGCAGGTAGTTCACGCGGGTTTTCTGGTAGGCGGGATGCACGGCCAGCGTCGCGCAGTAGGCCACCTTGCCGTTGGCGAAGTTCAGCACGTAGCCCACGGGCCGCTCGCCGCCTTCCGCCTGCGTATCCAGCGCGAGGAAGCACCACTCGGGGTACAGCTCCGTGCAGAGGCGCAGGTAGTAGGGGCAGAGCTGGCCCGTGGCATCCCCGCCCCAGATCTCCGCCTCGAGGCGGCGGAGGTGGACGTAGTCGGCGCTCGTGAGGGCGCGGATCTGGTAGCGGGAGCCTTCGGGATTCGGGGGGACGGTTTCGAGGGTCATGGGAACACCTCCTCGGTGTGTTCCAACTTTCACGTGCGGGTATGAACGCCCGACGAATCCCGTGGAGTTTTTCCGCTACGGCCCTGTAACGTCCCCCAGCCCCGCCTCCCGATAGAGCGTCGGATAGCTCCGCGGCTCGATGCGGGAGGCGTCCAGGCAGAGGCCCTGCAGGGCCAGCTTGATGGCCTGGGGATCCCCCTCCAGCTCCAGGAAGTCGCCGAAGGGCGTGCGGTCCAGGCAGGCGACCAGCTCCTCCCGTGCCCACAGGGCCCGGCGCATCACCATGCGCATCACGGGGACGTAGCCCAGGCCCCGCAGGAGATCCTCCGTGGCCTCGGGATCGGCCACCTCCGTCTCATGCTCGGGCCGGATCTTGAACTGGGGATCGGGCACACGGGCCCCCTTGAAGGTGAGGATCGCCTTCCCCGCATAGCGCCTCAACCGCAGCGCGGAGCCCCGCCCCCGCAGCTCGTCCCCTCGATCCCACAGGAGGCTCACCTCCTCGGATTCGGCCTGCTTTTGGCCGAATCCGAGAGATTCGAGCAGCGGCGCCATGGCCTCCACGGATGGGATCCGCAGCTTCAATTCCGTTTCGAGGCTTTGACGATGCTTCATGGCCGTTGTCTCATTCAGGGGAAGGCTCCCCTTGATCCCCCAACGCTACCTCATCGCGACCCTGTTCATCGCCGCCATGCTGGCGCTGGTGATGATCGTCCGCGCGCCCAGGCCCGAAGCCCCGGGGCCCGTGGACGCGGAGATGGTGGGGCTCGCGGCCTTCGAGCCGGAGGCGGAGCTGCGGCTCATGGAGGGCTGGTCGCCGCGCTTCACCGGGGCCCAGGATCCCGATCAGTGGGAGCCCTGGCCCTTCGAGGGGGGCTTTGGCCTGCCCTGGGAACCGGCCTCGGCCTACCTGGGGGATCAGGGCCTCGCCCTCAACGGCCCTCAGGGCACCAGCGAGGTGCGCCTGTGGCGGGGGCAGGATTGGCGGCGCTACCCCTTCGACGCGCCCCTCGCCTCCGCGCGCCTGCGGGGCAATCGCCTCCTCGTCACCCTCCGCATGGGCCCCCGGCGTTTCGAGACGCGCCTCATCGAAGTGCCCGAGGGGCGGGTGCTCTGGTCCACGGCCAGCGGCCCCTGGTCCCGCTTTTCATGGGATGGCTCCGCCGTGCTGCTGGGCTTTTTCGAGCCCTCCAAGGAGAAGGATCGGGGTCCCCAGCGGCTCCTCCTTACCGTGCTGCCGCTGGAAGGGGACGGGCAAAGCGCGAGCCTCGCCCCCTGGGAGGAGCCGGGCCTGCCCGGAGCCCCGCCCAATTGGCCAAAGCGGCCGGAGGCCCTCAGCGACGATGGCCGCGATCTCCCGGGCCCCCGCCTGGCCGTGCCGTGGTCGCCCGGCTCCCGCCTCGCCTTCCCCCGCTGGGATCGGCTTTGGGTGGGGGGCGAGGGAAGGTGGACGGCCTGGCACCTGACGGAGGGCGTCTGGGGACGTGCCGCAGAAGGGCAGGGGAGTCTGTTTCCCCAACCCCCCCGCGGCCTCGGCCTCGTGAGGGCGGAGGGGGAGGAGGCCGCCCGCCTATGGAGCCCCCTGGATCGAGCCGCCTTCCTATCCACCTCCCGGGAGGCGGAGCCCTGGCCCGCGCCGGATCCGGCCTGGGCCTGGACGGGAGAGGGGGCGCTCACCGCCTGGGATCTCCGATGGGGCAAGCTGCCCGCGGAATGCGGGCCTGAGGTGAATCGCGCGGCGCTGGCCAAGGCCTTCAAGGCCGATTGGATCGCCGCGTCCCGCCTCCGCGCCAGCGTGCGCGGCTGGTTGCCGGCGGGCCCCGAGGTCGCGCTCCGGGAGTTGCAAGGCGCGGCCTGGGTGTGGGTGGGAGATCGGGTGGTCCTCACCCGCCTGCCTGAGGCGGCACGCCTTCGAGCCCTGCGAAAGCTGCTCAAACCTTGAGCCTTGGTTAGCCGCCCCGATGGGATTCTGTTAGCTTTACCCGAACCTTCCTCGAACTTGGGGTCCCAATGCCGCGACTGCTCCTGGTGGACGACAATCCAAGCATCCATCGGATTGCCGAGTCCCTGCTCGCCCCCACGGCCATCGAGCTCGTGTGCGCGGATTCCGCCGCCGAGGCCTTGGAGCGGATCCAGAGCGGCGAGCGCTACGACGTGGCCATGATCGACACGGCCATGCCCGGCATGGATGGCTGGACCCTGCTCGAGCGTTTTCGCGCCATGGAAGCCACGGCCCGCATGCCCATCGCGATGATGGCGGGCGTGCTTGATCCCGTGGATCCCATCAAGATCCAAAACGCCCCCATCCAGGGCTTTCTCAAGAAGCCCATCGAGCTGCGGGAACTGGGCGACCGCGTGAATGCCCTGCTCGCCACCCCCGTCCTCCCCGCCGCGGGGCCCGTCACGCCGCTGGAACTGGGTCCCACGGCCACCCGGCCCATGACGAAGGATGACCTCGCCCAGGCCGTGGAGGAGTTCCCGGAATTCCGGCCCACGATCCAGCTTCCCGACGAGGATCTGCTCCTCCTCGGGCCCGAGGATCTCTGGATGGAGGAGGTTCCCGCCGCGGCCACCGCAGCCTTGGCGGAAGGCGCACTGGCGCCCCTGCCCGAGCTGGAGCTGGAGGAGCTGGATCTGGAGGGCCTGCAGGATCTGACCCCGGAGCCGGCCCTTCTGCAGCCCGAGCTGGAGCCTGAGCCGGAGCCTGAGCTGGAACCGTTGGCTTCGTTGCCCGACCCCGAGACCGACCCCGAGCTGGAGCTGGAACTGGAGCTTTCCCAGGAGCCCCTCTCGCCCCTGATGCCCGAGGGCCTGCCCACGCTGGAATCCCCCGCCCTTCCCGATCTGGATACCCTCGGCGCGGCGGAGCTGGCGAGCTTCCTCGATGAGGAACTGCCCGTGCTTCCCGAGGCCCGCGTGGATCCCTTCCACTCCCTCGCCTACGAGCCGGAGCCCGTGCGCCTAGGAGTCACGGAGGGCGAGGCCCAGCCGCAGCCGGAAATGGAACTCGCCGCGCCGGCCCTTGAGGATTTCGCGCCCCCCGCATCCGAGCCGGTTCCGGCGCCCGCCGTCCCAGTGATGACGGGCACGGCGGATCCCGAGGCCCTCGTCCAGGCCATCCTCGCCAATCCCGCGCTGGTGGCGGCCCTCTCCAAGGCCATCGCCGGTCAGCTCAGCGAAAAGGCCCTGAAGGAAGTGGCGTGGGAGGTGATCCCCGACCTGGCAAGGAAGCTGCATCCTTAAGGTTGGCCCCCACCCACCACCGCCCGCAGGAACCATGATCACTGGCTACAACACCGATGTCCGCCACGGCAACCGCGTCTTCCACGTGCAAACGGAGGACAAGGGCATCGGCAACCCCAAGGTGGAGACGCTCATCTACGTGGGCGGCGAGATCCTCGATAGCTTCCGCAGTTCCTACGAAGACCTCATCGCCAGCGGCTTGAAGGAGGAAGTCCTCCAGGCCCGCATGGATGATCAGCACAAGACCATCATCCGCGATATCAAGAACGGCAAGTACGATCCCACTCCGCCGGACATGCTGGAACAGCAGGCCTTCGGCGGCCGCCCCCTGGATCAGGCCATCCTCGAATACCTCCAGCAGGAGGGCGAGGTGGACACGCTGGAACTCGTGCTCGAGCAGCCCCTGCGCCCCACCTTCGGCCAGGTGTTCCGCTTCCAGATCCGGGCCCGTCTTTGCGGCAGCCAAAAGGCCGTTCCCGGCGCCGAAGTCACCGTCAAGCTCGTCTCCAGCCTCAAGAAGGCCGTCGGCCTTGCCAACGGCAAGACCGACGCCGAAGGCCGCTACCTCGGCGAGATCGTCCTCCCCTCCAGCCAACCCGGCCAGTGCGCCGTCGTGGTGAGCTGCCTTTCGGACCAGGGGTTCGATGAGGTGAAGGCGGTTTTGCACAGCTGATCAAGCTGGCAAAAACCGATCTGGGGTGGAAATGGGGCAAGTCCTCGTTGATTTAGCTTTAAGAAGCTGAAAGGATGTCTGTACCTACTCCTGCTTCTTGAAAAGTTCCCATCCTTCGGTCTTTTTTAACAGCATCAAGACTGTACCCGGAAGGCTGTGAACACAACATGGTGGCCGATCTTGGCTGGACCAAGGGCAATGGCGCCGTCAGTGGTAAAGAACTCGAGTCGGTGTTTTCCCCCACACTGTTCGGACTATGCATTTTTTGGGAGGTGTGAAAGAAATCAAGCAGCCAAAATTATCTTGATGCCCTATTTATACTTCCCTTCTCTAGGCATTTTTTCGGAGATTAGATGAACAGATACGTTAAATCACTGCTTGCACGAACCATGATGATTGGTTTCGGCTCGACCCTCCTCTTTGCTCAATCCAGCTCTGCAGGGTTGGAATTTGAAGCAAAAGTCCGTGGAGGCGTCACCACAGGGCTCAAAAACGAACTCGGGGACGACAAAGTCTTGGGGTTCGGTGTCTCTGGCACCTATCGATTTGGTGGGGACTCTTCGGTGTTTGCCGAGCTGAACTACATTTACCTTCCAGGAGCAGACCGCGATGTCATGAGGTCTTCCACGTTCGACGGGCGCACCTTGTCGCCTTCGTCTTCCTCTCACAATGTGAAGAATCTGGCCGAAGGTTTTTCCGTTCGCGGCGGCTACCGCGGCAAACTCTTCGGAACCCCGCTCTTCTGGCAGGCCGGCTTGATCCTAGACCGTTTGAAGGGGCGCCAGGAAGTGATCGGCACCCTTCGTCCTTCGGGTACAACTTCCGCTCAGTATGAAGGGTTGGCCTACACCCCGACCTCCACCAAACTGGTCCCCAATGCTTTCGTTGGAGTCAGGTGGAACCTGAATCCCAACTTCGCATTGGAGTTCAATGCGGCCGGTGTGGGGTACTCCTATGTGAATTGGGTTCCAGCCTGGTACACGGGTACGACCGCCAAAGTTGAAACCCAAACCCGTCGCGGGGTGGCCTTCGAGGCTGTCTTCGCGCTGAAGCTGTAACCCGGACCGGAATAGGAGAGCCCTCAGATGAGAATGTCCAATCGAATCAGTTCTGTCGCATTGCTTCTAGCTGCTGCGGGTCTATCGGCCCAGGAGACGACAGGCACCCTCTTGGGTGCCGTCAAGGACTCCAGTGGCAAAGCGGTAGCGAATGCCCACATCAAGATCGTTTCGCCCGCCCTTCTCGGCGAGCGCACGATCACCACGGGCGTGGATGGTGGCTTCAGGCTTCCCCTTCTACCGCCCGGAAACTACGAGATGTCCGTGTCCAAGGATGGGTATCGCGGCGCCAAGGCCTTGCTTCGCCTCTCTGCAGGATCGCAGGTACGCCAGGACATCACCATCGTCTCCATCCAAATCCAACAGGCTGTCGTTGAGGTGGTGGCCACGGCCTACCAGACGGACAAGACCGAAACGGTCACCAAGAGTTCCTTCGGCGCCGAGCAGCTGATCGAGATCGCCGGTCCAGCCGGCGCGAACGGATCCATTGGTTATACGGTGCTAAACATCAGCCCGGGCGTCGTGGGTCCCGTTCAGAATGCGTCCATCCGCGGGTCGGGCCAGATGTCGAACAACTATGTGGTGAACGGCATCGCCTCCCGGGATAACGTGACTTCGCAGGCCCGTCTGGGGGATTACACCCTGGACGATCTGGTGGAAGACGCTTCCGTCATTCAATCTCCCCTGAATGCGAGGTATGGCAACACCTCCGGAGGATTAGTCCAGTTGGTGACCAAGCGCGGGGGGAACGAATGGACGGGAACCATCCGGGCCAAGCTACTGAAGGAATCATGGTCGGCGCTCCGTAAGCCCTTTAGCAATCGGTTGGGCGTCGCCACCGGCTCACCTGACCAACCGGGATCGGACGATCTCTCCCGTACCTACGAGATTTCCGTTACGGGCCCCATCATCAAGGACCACCTCAGCTTCACCTATGGCACGCGGCTAGTTCCTACCTCGGTAGCCTCGGCCATCAGCCAGGATCTTACCTCAGGGGGCTTCACCAGCATCTACACCCCCTCGGGCGTCCGCCCGGCGGATTTGCGCCAGGAGAATACCCTGGAGTACGCGCCGGACAAGGTCACCTTCCATACGATGAGCCTGTTCTATCAGGTGAATTACAATCATTCATTTGAATACAACTACTCCCAGAGGAAGGAAACCTGGTCCGACATTCAGGGCAATGCGGTCACGCCCGACACAACTATCACGAAGAACGGCCAAACCTGGGGACAGTATTACAACGTGGGCTATAAAGGCCTCTTCGGGACCAACCATGTGGTCGAAGCCCGTTTCGGGTTGAACCGATCGAACACCCAGTTCATCTCCGGCCCCAAGCCTCCGGTCTACTTGATCTCGGCTCCGAGTACTACGACGGGTTACCTCGACATGATCGACAACGGGACCCAGTATCTGACGGATGGGGCCACGGCGGATACCAAACCCGACGAGCGCGCCACCCAGAGCTTCTGGGTCAACTGGAACAGCTTCTGGGATTTGATGGGCTCCCACGCCGTGGATATCGGCTTCGAGCGGCAGAACCCGATCTGGGGAACGGTATCCCGTGACAACAGCTACCCGAACCAGTACACAGTCCCGGGTCAGGTGAGCAACGCCTATACGGGAACCCCTGGACAGGCGGGCATGTACCTGGTGATCCCCTACGGTGCAACGGTCGAGGGGGAGACCTTGGACTTCAATTCGCCTTACACGCAGTACTTGATCCCCACCTGGTACGAATACTTCGGTGCGGACCAGCAGGACATCACCAATCCGACCGAGGCCTTGTACATCAACGACCTTTGGGCCCTCAACGACCACTTCAGCGTCATGGGCGGCCTGCGCTACGAGCGCATGCGGCTGAACGATGCCATAGGCGAGCGCTTCAATACTACAACGCTATCGCCGCGGTTCGAAGCGAAGTGGGACGTGGCCGGGGACCAGAGCCGCATCGTGAATCTCAGCTATGGGGAATTCCGCGGCCTGATGAACGCCCGGTACTACCGTCAATACACCGAAGGCCGCCGGAACAACCAGGCCATTCGTTACTGGACCGAAGGGACTGGCCCCCATCTGGTGAGCTATGACCAGATCATGAACCCGGCCAATTACGGGAACCTGGCGAGTGTCACCACTTCGGGCATGTTCGATATCGATAAGAACATCAAGCCGGAGGCGGCCCGGGAGATCACGCTCGGATTCAAGCGCGGGTTCTCGACGGGCGGGTTCTGGCGGGCCACCATGGTCTACCGTACGTGGAAGGACCTCTCCACGACCTTCGCCATTCCCGAGACGACGAACATCCCCAACCCGCTGGATCCCACGAATCCCAGCGTGTCCTACAAGCGAGTGTGGAAGAATGATCCCTTTGCCAAGCGGACCTACAAGGGGCTTGAATTCGAATGGAGCGCGCCCCTTTCTTCTGCGGTTCTGTTCGCCGGGAATTACACGTTCAGTCGTCTGACCGGAAACCATACCTACGGCGATTTCCCGAGCTTCGGACGGGTCCAGGCCATCGCTCTTCCAGGAATCTGGCGCAACACCCTGGCCGCCCAGGGCGTGAATTCCGATATGTGGGAACCGGAAGGACAGTTGGCACAGAGCCGCAACCATGTGCTCAAGGCGTGGTTGACCTTCCGGAAGGTGTCGGGGAATTACAGCTCCTCCGTTACCTTGGTGGGGAACTACCTCTCCGGCACCCGGTCCGACCTCACCAACAATGCGGGTGGCCTGACCTTCCTGGCCGGCAATCCCGATCCGGACCTTCCGAAGGGCCAGGCCATTTTCTTCAATGGCCGAGGCCAGTTCAGCCAACCGGATACCTACGATCTGGATCTACAGTACAACCTCGAAATCGGCATTAGCAGCAAAGTGAAAACCTTTGTTCAGATGTCTGTTAACAATGTCCTCAATCACCAAATTCCCTTGTCTTCCTCCTACACCGGTCTTTCTGGGACCACTCTCCGCACCCTGGGTTCCATGGCGAACCAGGGCTGGTTCAACAGCACTGCCGCGACCAGCAACCGGAACTTTGGTAAAGCTGTCGGACGCGGCGCGGTGGGCGGGGCTCGCAGTTTCACCGTGGACCTGGGTGTCAAATTCTGATCTTAAGGAGATCCATCGATGAAATTAGCGTCTAGCCTTTTTCGTAGTTCCTTGCTGGCCCTACTGGCCTGCGGGGCCCTCCGTGCGGGGGAAGAGCCGTCCTTCTATTTGAAGGGTTCCTTAATCAGTGCACAAGGGGACCTCCTCTCAGCCACCAAGAAGGGCACCTCTGGTTACGGTGGTGAGCTGGGGTGGGTGCTGCCTGCCAGCGACTCCAATCTGTCGTTCACGGCCCACGCGGGGTACCTCGTCATTCGTGGGAAGGAGGATGCGGGCCTCGATGCCAAGGCCGGATCGTTTGGCTTGGATCTCGGGTATTCCCTTCCCGTGAATCTGACACTCAAGACGGGTCCGGTGCTCCATACCTGGGATGTCTCCGATCCCAAGGATCCCGCCGGGGGGGCCCAGGGCGAGAGATCGTGGAAGCTGGGTTGGCGGGTCGGGGTGGATTATAGGTTCCACCCCCGCTGGGTTGCCAATGTGACCTACGCTTTCTCCGAGTGGCGCCCGGGCGTGAATCCCTCCTACCTCAGTTTCGGGGCGGGCTATCGTTTCTAAACCTTTCGGCCATGAAAGCATCGTGAAGGAAGGGGCCTCTGGGCCCCTTCTTTTTATTAAGATCGGGGCATGGCAAGACCGAACATCCTCCTCGTCCACACCGGCGGCACCCTTGGCATGACGCCTCAGGGGTCGCCGGTGGGCCTTGCGCCGGGGCCCTTCCTGGAGGGGCTGCTGGAGCGGGTGCCGGAACTCAGGGACTTGGCGGATTTCGAACTTGAGGTGCCCTTCAACCAGGACAGCGCCGCGGCGGAGCCTGGGGACATCCTCGCCCTGGCGCGCCTCGTGCGCGAGCGCAGCGCCGGATGCGACGGCGTCGTCATCGTGCATGGTACGGACACGCTGGCCTTCTCGGCCTCGGTGCTGGGCTTCCTTCTGGCGGATCTCGGGAAGCCCGTCGTGCTCACGGGCAGCCAGCGGCCCCTGGCCTTCGTGCGCAGCGACGCGCGAGGCAACCTCGTGAACGCCGTGGATCTCGCCACCCGGGGCGTGGCGGAGGTGGGCATCTGCTTCGGCACCGTGTGGCTGCGGGGCGTGGCCAGCGAGAAGCTGAGCGTGCATCAGTACCAGGCCTTCGATAGCCCAAACCTCGCGCCCCTGGCGGAGATCGGCGCCGATATCCAGCTGCACCCGGAAGCCGGCCGCTTCGCGCGCCAGGTGCCGCCGGGCCTCGGCGCGGCCCTGGAACTCGACATCCATGTCGTGACGCCTCACCCCGGCATGGTGTGGCGGCCGGCCCCCGGGGGCGTGAAGGCCGTGCTCATCCACGCCTACGGCGCCGGCAACCTGCCCATGGAACGGCCGGACCTCCGCGCCTTTCTGGCCGATGCCGCCGCCCGATCCCTCCCCGTCGTCATCACCACCCAATGCCGGGAGGGCCGCGTGGACCTCGCCGCCTACGAGCTGGGCCGCCAGCTGGAGGCCGCCGGGGCCCTCAGCGCGGGCCTGCACAGCCGCTGGGCCGCCCTCGCCAAGCTGGGCCTCCTCCTGGGCGCCGGGAAGGGCCTGCCGGATATCCGCGACGCCTTCGCCACCCCCTGGGCGGGCGAGCCCATGCCGACGGAGGCGTGGGGGCACCGGTAGGGCTCCAGGCTCCGGGCTCCGGGCTCCGGGTGAAACGGCGGCGGGGCAGAGCCCCGCACTGAATAATTGAGGTTGCGGGCGCAGAGCGCCCGCCTCAGGCTCCTCCCGGAGCCCGGAGCCCGGAGCCCGGAGCCCGGAGCCCGGAGCCCGGAGCCC
>CAYWDR010000099.1:0-12550 GCA_964457075.1 uncultured Solibacteraceae bacterium | reverse complement strand
CGCAGGGGGGATTCCGGCACTGCTGGCACTGCACGGGCATGTAGAAGTGCCCCTCTTCGGGCACCTCCTTGGGGTCGTAGTAGGGGTCGGCGTGATGGACGTTGACTCCCTCTTCCTTGTCCATCTGGAGCACCGTGATCCACTGGAGCTCGGGATCCCGGGATTGGTTGTTCTCCTTCACGCAGGCATGGACGCAGCGGCGGCACCCCACGCAGCGGGAGAGATCGAGGGCGTAGCCGAAGACGACGCCCTGCATGGCCGGTTCGGTGCCCACGTGGACGGGCTTGCCATACTCGGCGCTGTACTCCGCCTCGAGGCGGGCGATGATCTCCTGGATCTCGGGTTTCCCGAGTTCCCGGAAGTTGTGCTGGGTGAACTCGTCCAGGGTCTTCTTATCGCAGCCCGTGAGGATCCCGGCCACGGCGGCGATGCCCGTGGCCACCATGGCCCGCCGTGTGGGGTCGGCTTCACCGCCGGGAGCGCAGGGTTTACCGGGGCGTTCGGATCCACAGCTCATTTGGAACCTCCCTTCCGGAGTCGGATGGTTTCGGGCCGCGCGGGGGCCGGCATCGGCACGAGGGCGGCGAAGCGAGGGGAGTGCGGATTGTGGCAGCTCACGCAGAGGAGGTACTGCTTCGGCCCGTTCCAGCTGCCCGTGCGCTTGCCGTGAACGCCCACGCGCCAATCCCGGTGCTTGTCGCCGTGGCACTGGCCGCAGAGCTGGTAGCTCACCTTGAAATCGAGCTTTGCGCCGCTGGCGAGGCGGAGGCGATCGCGATCCATCAGGTCGTGGCAGTCCATGCACCAACGGGACTCGGGGCCGTGCTTCAGTTCGATATCCGTGTGCATGTCCTTCATTTCCCGTCGGACGGGGTTGGGCTTCTGGGACGTGCCGTCGTGGCAGGAGGAGCAGGGGAAGATGCCATCCGTGAGGGGCGGTGGCGCCACCTGGAGCTCCGTCGGGGCCTGGCCCCACAGGAGGGCCGCGCTTCCCCAGGCCAGGGCAGGGCCCCGGAGGTTCCGCCAAAGGCGCGGCACGGTATCGAACCAAGGAGAGGACATGGCACCTCCATCGGGGCGGAAACTGGAAACGGATTGAACTGAGGGTAGGTGACCCCGGTCAGGTATCCCAGGACCCGCGTCACAACTCCGTCATGGGTGTGTCCTCGGTTCGCGAAGCCCAATTCCCGCACAATGGGCCATGCCCTGGTCCCTCACCGTCGCCGCTATCATCGAACGCCACGGCCGCTTCCTCTTCGTGGAGGAACGGGATGGGCAGGGACCTCGAGTGCTCAACCAGCCCGCGGGCCACGTGGAGTCGGGGGAACCCCTGCTGGAGGCCGTCATTCGAGAAGTGCTGGAGGAGACGGGCCTGCCCTTCACGCCGGAGGCCCTCGTGGGCATCTATCAGCTGAGGGCGCCCAATGGCCGGGACTACGTGCGGGTCTGCTTCGCGGGCTCGGTGCCGGAGGGCCTCGACCCCGCGCCTCGGGACCCGGATATCCTCGCCTGCCACTGGCTCCGCCCGGAGGAGCTGGAAGGAAGGGCCCTCCGGTCGGCCCTGGTGTCGCGGTGCCTGGCGGATTGGCGCGCGGGCCGGCGGCTGCCCTTGGATGCGGCGGCCACCTTCGTGGACGCGGGGCCGTGCGAGTGACCGTCTTCCTTGGCACAGCCTTCCTTCTCTCCGCCCTGGCGGCTCTCCACGCCGTGCGATCGGGGGAGAGGCCCAGGCGCTTCTATGTGTTGAAGCCCCTCACGACCCTCCTGGCCGTCGGCCTCGCGCTCGGCGCTCCCCCTAGCCCCGCGTGGGGCTGGATGTTGGCGGCCGTGGCCCTGAGCCTCGCGGGGGACGTCTGCCTGCTCGGGGAGGGCAGGGGAGCTTTTCTGGCGGGGCTCGGCAGCTTCCTCCTGGCCCACCTGGCCTTCATGGCTGCCCTGATGGTGGAGGTTTCCGTCGGACCGCCTCCCGTTTGGACCCTGGCGCTCGTCCTATACGGGGCCTGGATCCTCGGCCAGTTGTGGGGCCCGGCGGGTCCGCTGAGGGTCCCCGTGGGGGTCTACGGAGGGGTTCTGATGACCATGGTCTTGGCGGCGGCCCGGGCCCACCAGATGCGTGGCTCGGCCGCTTCGACCCGGGCTCTCGCCGGGGCCCTCCTCTTCGTGGCCTCGGATTCCCTCCTGGCTACGGCCCGCTTCCGGGGAGCCTTCCCTCGCGCCCAGCTGCTCATACTCTCCACCTATTGGGCGGCCCTGGGGCTCCTGGTGGCTTCTCTGTATTAGGCTCCTACGCTCAACTTTCTTGCACCAACCGCAGGGCCACGGCAGCCCGCAGTTCCCGAAGGGTGTAGGGCTTGGGCAGGAAGCCCAGGTGGGGATCCGAACCCAGGGCGCCAGGCGCGCCGATGGAGTAGCCGCTCGTCAGGATGATGGGGAGGCCCGGGTGAAGGTCCCGCAAGGCGGCGTAAGTCTCCCGGCCATCCGGCGGGGGCATGGTGAGATCCAGGAGGACGAAGCTAAGGACGGGGCTGTGGACGCGTGCCTTCGCGAGACCCTCGGCGCCGCCACCGGCCCCGTGAACCTCGAAGCCCAGGCACTCGAGCATGGCCGCGGCGGAGGCCCGGACTTCCGCCTCGTCGTCCACCACGATGGCCACGCCCTGGAAGCGCTGGGGAGGATCCGGAAGGGCGAGGGGCGCGGCGGGCCGGGCCTCGGAGGAGGGCAGGGCCAGCGTGAAGGTGCTTCCGCGGCCCGCTTGGGATTGGAGGCTGAAGCCGCCGTGGTGGGCCCGGAGGATCCCCAGCAGGGCCGAGAGTCCCAGGCCCCGCCCCTGCTCCTTCGTGCTGAAGAAGGGATCGAAGATCCGGGTGCGGACGTCCTCGTCCATGCCGATCCCGTCGTCCGAGACGGAGAGGAGGAGGTGAGGGCCCGGCGCGAGGCCCTGGTTGGCCCACTCTCCCCGAAGCTCCTCGGGGCCGAGCTCCACGCAGGCCGTGCGGAGATGGATCATGCCCCCCGCGGGGCCGATGGCGTCGGCCCCGTTCATGACGAGGTTCATCACCGCCTGCTGCAGCTGGACCCGGTCGCCGATGACGCTGGGGAGCCCCTCGGGCAAGTCCATCTCCAGCCTCACGGCCTTGGGCAGGCTCACCTGGAGGAGGGTGGCCATGTCCCGCACGAGGGCGGAGCAATCCAGCGGCTCCCGCTGCACGGGCACGCGCCCGGAGTAGGCGAGCAGCTGACGGGTGAGATCCGTGGCCCGGCGAACGGCGTGCTCGGCGGCATCCAGCCGCGCCGCGGCCCGTTCGGGGGGCATCGTGCGGGCCAGATCCAGATTCCCCTGCACGGCGGAGAGGAGGTTGTTGAAGTCGTGGGCGATGCCGCCCGCGAGGAGGCCCATGCTCTCCAGCTTTTGGGCCTGCCGGAGCGCCTCCTCCGAGCGCCGCACCTCGGTGCGATCCTGGAAGGCGCTGAGGACGGCGGGGACGTCTCCCTGGCGGATGAGCTCGCAGGAGAAGAGGGTGTCGAGTTCCTTCCCGCTCTGGGTGCGAAGGGGCAGCTCGACACCCCGAACGGAGCCTGTGCGCTGGATTTGCGCCAGAATGCGGGGGCGGATTGAGGCGTCGCGGTAGTAATCGACGGTGCGCCCGAGGGTGGTGGTCTCGGGGGGAATCTCGAATAGGGCCCTCCAGGAGGCGTTCGCGTGGAGGATGTGGCCTTCGGCGAGGACGGAAATGGCGAGGGGAATGGGGGCGCCCTCGAAGAAGTTCTGGAATTCCCGCTCCCGGGCTTCGGCGGCGGCCTCCGCCTCTTCCTTCAGCCGCCGGGCCAGCGCCTGGGCCGCGTCCTGGCCCTCGCTCAGCATCCGGATGAGCCGCGTGCCCGCGAGGGCCAGCAGGGCCATCAAGGCCGCCAGGACCCACGATCTCCAAGGCAGGGCGAGGGCCGGGTGGCCGGGCATGGGCTTGAAGCGGAGCTCCAGCATGCGCCCCGCGAAGGCCACGGGCCGGCGCAGGAGATTTGGATCATCCTCCCGGAAGGCGGTGCCCAGGTAGGCCGTGGGGGGGATGGGACGGTCGCCCCAGCCGGTGTCCACCAGCTGGATCGCCATGCGATGGGAGAGGGTCTGCATGCGGGAGGCGAGGGCGGCCTCCGGGATCCAGACGCCGTTCAAGATGCCCCACGTCGCCCGTTGCCGCTCCTCCGCCGTGCGGGTGGGGAGGCCGGCGTGGAGGAGGGGCATCCGCACGATGAGGCCCGGCTGATCGCGAGGCGACTGCACGAGGGTGATGGGCCCGGTGCCCGACATGAGGCCCGTGGCCACCGCGCGATCCAGGGAATCCCGTTGGGCGGGGTTGCTGGCGCTGTTGTAGCCGAGGGCCCGTTCGTTGCCCTCCAGGGGGTAGACGAACCGCACCACATGCAGCTTGCCCTGGGGCGGGGAATCCAAGGCGGGATGGAGCTGGAAGCCCGGGTTCCCCTCGGGCCGGAGGCTTCGATCCCCTCGGGCGGAGGCGACGGTGGCGGGGACCTCGGCAGGGTCGAGCAATAGGCCGAGGTTCGTCCCGAGGACACCCGGATACCGGGTCTGGATGCTGAGCCGCGTCATGTACTCGTGGAACTCGCGATCGCTGGCGGGGGGCCGCTCCTCGAAGTGGGCGGCCGCGGCCCAAAGCAGCGACGTGTACCGCTCGAACTCGTCCGTGAGATCGTTGGCGGCGTTGTCCACCTCCCGGTAGAGCCGTTCCCGCCGCCCCTGACCCTCCGCCAGCGTGCCCATCCAGCCGACGGCCAGCGAAGTGGCGAGGCCGGCCATCAAGAGCGCCCGAAGCCGCCAGGCGGATCGCCTCGGACGGGGGGGCATCGGGGTGGGCATGATCGCCACGTTAGCAGGGGAAGCAGGGTCGTGGTTGACGATTCGCGAGGGCCTCTTCCCCAAGGGATCCCATCCTGCTTCCATGGACGCTTCCACACCGGAGGCGGCCATGGCCCTCACCCCATCCGAAAGATCGGCCTACTTGGACCGCTTCGAGGCGGGGCCCTCCTTGCTGCGGCAGGCCTGGTTGGAGGTGCCCGCGGAGGCGCGTCAATGGCGGCCGGGGGAAGGGCGATGGAGCGCCCACGAAGTGATCGTCCACTGCGCGGACTCCGAGGCTTATGGCCACACGCGCATTCGCCTCGTGCTGGCGGAGGCCGAGCCTCTCATCGTGGGCTACGACGAAAACGCGTGGGCTCGGACTTTCGACTACCACGCCCACGACGTGGAACTGGCCTTCCGCACCATCGAGGCCGTGCGGGCCAACACGGCCGCCTGCCTGCGGCGCCTGCCGGACTCGGCCTTCAACAAGGTGGGCCGGCACACCCACAGCGGCACCTACACGGATGGCGATTGGTTCAAGATCTACGCCGAGCACCTGGAGGTGCACGCGGCGCAGATCCGGCGGAATCTCGCGGCCTGGAATGCCCGGGCCTGACCCTCACTTCCGTTCGGAATCTTTGGCTGCGAAGCGCTCGGCACGCGCGTGGAAGTCGTCCTTCCACACCTTGCGGTTGGGGTTGGGGGCCTCGGCGATGGCCTTGGCTTCAGCCTTCTGTTTCCGGCGCAGGAACACGATGCCCCCCAGGGCGAGGAGCATGAGGGGCGCGGGGTACTCGCCCATGAGACGCCAGGGGGTGAGCAGGAACTCGTTGGGACGGTGGCCGTTGGCGCGGAAGTTGTGGAGCACCCACACCTCGTCGTCCACCGCCAGCTTCACCGCCTCCTCGCGGTACATGCGCAGCTCCCGTTGCCGGCCCTCTTTCTCCACCCAGACATAGCCGGAGATCTTGCCCTCCTCGTCCGTGCCCACGAGTCGCACCGTGACCTTGGAGACGCCGGGCCGGCGCCAATGGCCGGGGGTGTCCCACACCACGACGAAGGCCTGCACCACCATCACCCAGGCGCTGATGGAAACCCAGATCCAGAGGAGCGTGAGGGCGGTCCAGCGCCAGAAATCGCGGGGGATGGGCATGGGACGAGTATCGCAGAGGGGGAGCACGCCGCGGGGCAGGGTGCGATCATTGGAGAAATGTTGAACTTGCCAGCCTATCTCACTCGCTTGGGGATCCCGGCTCCCTCAGGGCCCACGCTGCGGGCCCTGGCGGAGCTGCACCAGGCGCACGCGCTGGCGATCCCATTCGAAAACCTCGATATCCAGCTGGGCCGGCCCATCTCATTGGAGCTGCCGGCCCTGGAGGCCAAGCTCGTCCAAGGCCGGCGGGGCGGCTACTGCTTCGAGCAGAACACCCTGTTCAGAGCGGCCCTGGAATCCGTGGGATTCCAGGTGGAGGCCTTCGAGGCCCGGGTGCGGGTGGGGACGGATCTCCTGCTGCCGCGAACCCACATGCTCTTGCAGGCGCGCGTGGAGGGCCGTGAGTGGCTTTGCGACGTGGGGTTCGGGGGCGGGGGCCCCCTTCGGCCCGTGCCCATGGATGGGGAGCCGGCGAGCATGGGACGTTGGACCTTTCGCGTGAGGACGGAGGGCCCCTTGCGGGTGCTGCAGTCCTTGAGCGGCGTGACGTGGATGGATCTCTACGCCTTCCTGCCGGAGCTCCGGCCCGATGTGGATTTCGAAATGGGGAACTGGTACACGAGCACCCATCCCAAGAGCCGGTTTCTGCTCACGCTGACCGCCCAGCGGAGCACCCTTGAAGCCCGCTTCATCCTCCGGAACCTGAGTTTGGAGGTGGACCGGGAGGGAGGCTGGGAGGTGCGTGACCTGGCCCGGGAGGATGTGACGGAGGTGCTGGATCGGGTGTTTGGCCTGCAAATGCCTGCGAATGCCCGGTTCCGGGCCCTGGCCTGAGGTCGGCGGGGTCACGGGGATGTGATCGGAATCAAGGGATAATCGGGTCTAGTATTCCGATGCAGCGTGCAGTGCACCGGAGGTGGCCGATGGTCGTGGATCGAATCAGGGAAATGATCCGGGAAGGATTCCGGGATTCAGACAACCGCACAAGCCTGATCGGCGCCGCCCTCACCACGGCGGCCGCGCTCACGATGCTCTTCTTCTTCGTGATCGAGGTGGTGAGCCCCCATCACGTGAACCCGTATTTTGGCATCCTGCTCTTCGTGTTCCTGCCGATGCTCTTCGTGCTGGGCCTTTGCATGATCCCCTTCGGGATCTGGTTGCGCCGCAGGAAGATGAGGAAGGCGGGCACCATGCCCTCGGGGGATGCCCCCAAGCTCGCCTTCGGCTCCCCGATCCTCAAGCACATCCTCACCTTCGTGGCCGTGGCGACCCTCATCAACGTCTTCCTCGTGGGTACCGCCGCCTACAAGAGCGTGGAATTCATGGACTCCACGGAGTTCTGCGGCAAGACCTGCCACACGCCGATGACGCCCGAGTTCACCGCCTTCAAGAACTCGCCCCACTCCCGCGTGGGCTGTGCCCAGTGCCATGTGGGCCCCGGCGCGGAAGGCTTCGTCAAGGCGAAGCTCTCCGGCACCCGCCAGCTCCTGGGAGTGGCCTTCAACACCTTCGAGCGCCCCATCAAGAGCCCCGTGGAGAGCCTGCGCCCCGCCCGCGAAACCTGCGAACAGTGCCATTGGCCCACGAAGTTCCATGACGACAAGCTCTTCGTCCGCACGGCCTTCGCCGAGGACGAAGCCAACACCCCCGCCACCAACGTGGTGCTCCTGAAGATCGGCGGCCATGGCATCAAGGGCCGCACCGGCATCCACGGCCGCCACCTGGACGACGCCTCCCGCATCTCCTACATCACCACGGACGAGAAGCGCATGGAGATCCCGGAGGTCACCTACCGTGACGACCAGGGCAACACCGTGAAGTACATCTCCTCCGCCGTGAAGATGACTCCGGAGCTGATGAAGAAGGCCCGCACTCGCACCATGGATTGCGTGGACTGCCACAACCGCCCCACCCATGCCTTCGAGCTGCCCGACCGTGCCCTCGACAAGGTGATGATGGATGGCCGGCTTTCCGCGTCGCTGCCCTTCATCAAGCAGCAGGCCATGATCGCGATCAAGGCGGAGTACCCCAGCCAGGCCGTGGCCTCCACCCAGATTCAGGCCGCCATCATCGACTTCTACAAGGAGAAGTACCCGAAGCTGTACGCCGAGAAGAAGGCCGTCGTCGATGGCAGCGCCGCCACGGTGGCGGGCGTCTACCTCCGCAACGTCTTCCCCGATATGAAGATCACGTGGGGGACCCATCTCAACCACATCGGCCACGAGGAATCCACCGGCTGCTTCCGCTGCCACGACGGCGAACACAAATCCGCCGATGGCCGCGTGATCACCAACGACTGCGACGCCTGCCACACCGTGCTCGCCCAGGGGGAGAAGGATCCCAAGGTGCTGAAGGATTTGGGCTGGAAGTGAGCCGGAGAGGGGTTGAAAAGCTAAGCCGGAAATGAACCGAGTTAGGCATTAATACAGGAGATTCGTAAATGTCAGTCCAAAACCAATCCGCAGAAATTGGTGCATGGCTTTTCCGATGGCGAAGTTATCTTCCACTCGTCTTGATCGTAATAATTGCCCCAGCATTTAGAGAATTCTCATACCCTCACGAGTCACATACCTATGACCTGCTCTGGGAAATGCTCTGCCTTTCCATCTCTTTCTTTGGGATTTTCATCCGGTGCTACACAATCGGCTATACCCCGAAGGGCACATCTGGAAGAAATACAAAAACCCAAGTAGCAGATTCTCTAAACACGATAGGGATTTACTCGATCGTCAGGAATCCTCTCTATCTTGGTAACTTTTTCATGATGCTGGGATTAGTTCTGTTCATCCGTGTATGGTGGGTCGCTCTTATTTATGCCCTTGCATTCTGGTTGTATTACGAGCGCATTATCATGGCGGAGGAATCATTTCTTAAGGGTAAATTCGGCAAGACCTACGAAGATTATTTAAACAGAACACCCGCGTTTTTGCCGAATTTTAAACTATGGCAGCCAAACATGCTTCCTTTTTCGTTTAAAAACGTCTTGAAACGGGAATACTCGGGATTTTTCGGTGTCATCAGTACGATGATGTTGATGGAGCTTGCAGGGAGTTACTTGGAAGAAGGTGCTTTTGTATTCGATGTTGTGTGGGTGTCCATCTTTTCATTCGGCCTGGTTGTTTATCTGATATTACGTACTCTAAAGAAGAAAACGAAGCTCCTGCATGTTGAAGGGCGATAGTAAATCGCCTAGCATTCGACCAGCAAAGGCAGCCAGCATCCGGAACTGAGTCTTGGGTGGGGTGATCCAGTCCAGCACCCATGAACATGGGATCTCCGGTGGGAAACCCATCACGGCCCTAGAATGGGAGGGTGTCGAAGGCCCCCTCCACCAATGCCACCCGCCTCCTGAAGCAGCTGGGCGTGGTCTTCACGGAGCACCTCTACCGCTACGAGGAGAAGGGCGGCACGGCCGTGAGCGCGCGGGAGCTTGGCGTGCCCGAGCATGCCGTCATCAAGACCCTGATCTTCGAGGACGATCGCCGGCAGCCCTTCATCATCCTCATGCACGGCGATCGGGAGGTGAGCACCAAGGAACTGGCCCGCCAGATGGGCGCCCGCAGCGTGCAGCCCTGCAAGCCCGACGTGGCCGATAAGCACAGCGGCTACCAGGTGGGCGGCACGAGCCCCTTCGGCACGCGGAAGGCCATGCCGGTGTACGCGGAGGCTACGATCTTCGAGTTGGATCGCATCTGGATCAACGGCGGGTCCAAGGGATTCCTGGTGGCGCTGGATCCTGTGGTGTTGAAAGATGTGCTCCGGGCGATCGCGGTCCATGTCGCGAACTGAAACGAAATTAACCACAGAGGTCACAGAGAGCACAGAGAATAGCAATGAAGGCGAGCCGATGAGGACGCGAGGTATCAGCCCAAGCCGTCCTCTGTGACCTCTGTGACCTCTGTGGTTCCTTCTTGTTTTTAAAACCCTCAAACGCCATGACCCTGGACGCTTCCCGCCGCATCGCCCACCTGGATATGGACGCCTTCTTCGCGTCCGTAGAGTTGCTGGAGCGGCCGGAGCTGCGGGGGCTACCCGTGGTGGTGGGCGGACCACGGCGGAAGGCGGGCCCCGGGCGGGAGGAGGACCTTCGGTTGCGGGATTATCGGGGGCGCGGAGTGGCCACCACCTGCACCTACGAGGCTCGGGCCTTTGGGGTGCGTTCCGGCATGGGGCTCATGAAGGCGGCGGCCCTGGCGCCGGAGGCCCTGCTCCTGCCGGCCAACTTCGAGGCCTACCGTCGTGCGTCGGCGGCCTTCAAGGCGGCGGCCCTCTCCATCGCGCCCGTGATGGAGGATCGGGGCATCGATGAGATCTTCCTCGACCTCACGGAGGTGCCCGGGGAGAGCCGGGAGCTGGGGCTAGGGCTGAAGGCGGCGGTGAAGGAAGCCACGGGGCTCACGTGTTCCATTGGCATCACGCCCAACAAGCTCCTCTCCAAGATCGCCTCGGAACTGCAAAAGCCGGATGGGCTCACGATCCTTGGGGCCGCGGACGTGCCCACCCGCATCTGGCCCCTGGCCATTTCCGTCATCAACGGCGTGGGTCCCAAGGCGGCGGAGAAGCTGAGGGGGCTTGGGCTGGAAACGGTGGGGCAGGTGGCGGCGGCGGATCCCGCGGAACTGATCACGCACCTCGGGCAGAGTTACGGTCGGTGGCTTTTCGAAGCGGCCCATGGGCGGCACGATAGCCCCCTCGTCACGTCGCGGGATCCCAAGTCCATCAGCCGGGAGACGACGTTCGAGCGGGATCTGCACCCGAAGGCCGATCGCGAACAGCTCTCGAAGATCCTGTTGGACCTCTGCACGCGGCTGGCGGTCGATTTGGAACGCAAGCATGTGTTCGCGAGGGGCGTGGGCATCAAGCTGCGCTACGACGACTTCAAGACGGTCACGCGGGACGTCACCTTGGCCCGCCCCAGCCGGGATCCCGAGGCCATCCGCGAGGCGGCTCGGGCCTGCCTGAAGCGGGTGGACTTGGATCGGCGGTTGAGGTTGCTGGGGGTGAAGGCGGGGATGCTGGTGGAGGAGGGGGAGTTCGGCGGGGGGGTGCAACCGGGGTTGTTTGAGGACTGAAAAGCGGAACGCGAAGGGCGCTTCGCGCCTCGCGAATGCACCCCCGGGCCGCGGGCCATCCGGCCTTCGGCCCGCGCCGACGTGGTCGGCGCGCTTCCCGGGGCGGGCGCCTGCGGGGCTTCAAGGCCTCGCTTGCGCCCGCCCCGGGAAGGGATGGCCCCTCCGTAGGGAGGAACTGGGCTCCTGGCTTGGAAAGCGGGGTGGTTCCGGCTGGTGCCCTTCTTTTAGGTGAATGATGCCCGCGAAGAAAAGCAGGCTCATTCATGGGATCGCTTTTGATCTTTATTCGCGCTCTTCGCGCTTTTCTTCGCGCCATTCGCGTTCCCATACGGCGCCCAAACTACACGGTCTCCCCGATGGCCTTGCTGAGGTAATCCGCCAGCCGCTGACCCGCGCGTCCCAGGGGCTTGTCCATGCGGGAGACGAGGTGGGGGATGAAGCGGTAGCGGGAGCCGCCGACGAAATCCACTTCCAGGAGGCGGCCCTCCGCCAGTTCGCGATCCACGAGGTAGCGGGGCATCCATCCGAAGCCCAGGCCCATGAGGAGGGCCTGTTTTTTGACGATGAAGCCGGAGAGGTAGAACACGCGCTCGCCGCCGAACATGTGGCGGTCGTCGCCGCGGTCGGAGCTGTCCTGCACGCTGAGCTCCACGTGGCGCTGGAGCTCCGCGAGGCGCACGCGGATCTGGCCAGCCAGCGCATGGCCCGGCGCCGCGCAAAGCACGCACTCCACCTCGGGCAAGGACTGGGCCCGGAGGTAGGCATTGCGCTGGAAATCCTTCACGAGCATGAGGTCCGCCCCCTCCTTATCGAAGCGGTACTGCACGCCAAAGAGGAACTCCACCTTCACCTGCACCCGGGTGGGCACCTGCTCATCCGCCAGCTGCTTGAGGGCCTTCATGATGGGCGTGAGGGGCAGGATGCCGTCGATGACGAGGGAGAGGCGGGGCTCCCAGCCTTCCGCGAACTGCCGGGCGAGGCCTTCCACCTGCTCCGCTTGGGTGAGGAGGCGCCGGGCCTCGGCGAGGATGGATTCGCCGGCGGGTGTGAGGGTGGCCCGGTAGGCGCTGCGATCCAGCAGGGGCACGCCCAGGGCCTGCTCCAGCTTGCGCACCTGATAGCTCACGGCGCTTTGAGCCTTGTTCAGGCGCTCCGCCGCCTTGGCGAAGCCGCCTTCCCGCACCACGGCGTCCAGGGCCCGGAGGCCATCAAGGTCCCATTGCATGATCTAAAATTTAGATCAAAACATTCAAAAACCTATTCTTTTTTAATCCACTCCCGGTCTTCACCTTGGTGAAGACCGGGAGATATGGATGCAATTCCGAAAAGGCCTTACGACCACCCAAGCGCATGTGGACGTCCCCGCGGGGCTCTTCGAGGAGGAGTACGCGCGGCAGGGGTTCTTCGGGCGCACGAGCCACCTTTACCGGAGCCAGCCCCCCGTGGGGTGGACGGACATCGAGGGCGACC
>CAYWDR010000098.1:0-12628 GCA_964457075.1 uncultured Solibacteraceae bacterium | reverse complement strand
GTCACCCCCTCCCCCACCCGAGGGGTGGAAGGGGTGGCGGTGAAGGACGAGATCGTCGGCGGGCCCACCACCGTGACGTTCACCGAGGCCGAGGTCGTCGCATTGCCCGTGGCCCACTTGGTGCAATTCCCATCCCTGTCTTCCAGGATGCAAACCCTCGTTGTGCTGGAGACCTTGAAGGTCACCGTGTAGGTGCCCGGCGACGCGAAGCCATGCGAGGCCGAGAGGCCCGAAGCGGTGGCCCCATCCCCGAAGATCCAGGCCGGGTTGGTGCCTCGATCCGTGGCGCCCTGGAAGGACACCGGGTCCCCCACCCCCACCACCAGCCCCGATCCGGGCTGGGTGATGCTGGCCGTCGCCGGCTCCGTTTGGGCGCCGAGTGAGGCCCCCGCGGCGCCTATGACCAGGAGGGTCAGCGCCCGCATCCAATCCATCATCCGGGCCCTCACTGAAGCACCTGCTCATACTCGGCGATCATCTGCCGGGCCTCGTTGTAGATATGGATCTTTTTCTTCTGCAGATTGGCGGGCGCCACGGCCCCTTGGTAAACCTCCACCACGGCCCGAAGGCCTTCATCGTCGTAGCGGTAGACCTCCGTGATCCCTCGCGCCGAGTCCGTCATCTGGCTCACGCGGCCCAAGGCGTCGTATTGAAGACCCAACTGGGTGGCATTGTCGCCGGGGTTGCGGTAGATCCGCGTGAGATTGCCTTGGGGATCGTAGTCTGAGCCCGTGGCCACGCCATTCAAGGTTTCGGGCAAGCGGTTGGTGGCGGCCATGACAGCCCTTTCCGCATCCGTCATGCCGTAGTTGCGCAGATCACGCAGGTCGCCCCACAAGGCCGTCGTCGCTGGGCTGCCCGGCACGGGCTGGCCTGAGGCCCAGTTGGTGACGGCGAGGCTGCTTAAGAATTTTCGGTTTCCGAAGGCATCGTAATTCACGATCTGCTGAAGGGCCCGGTTCGAGCCCGAGGTGGTCTTTGTATCGGGGTCGAAGTCCCGCACTAGCGCGGATTCGAGACGGCCGAGGGGGTCGTAGCGATAGTGATCCTCTCCATCCGTGGTCAGCCGTCCCGCGGGATCGTAGGTATAAGTCCAGGTCCTTGAATCCGCCCATGCCCCAGGGATGGTGTGGAACATCTGATGAAGCCGGGTCTGATCCTTGTCATAGATGAAGGTGCTGAAGGCGTTGAACCCCGCGGTATTCCAGGTGAGGTTATCGAGGCCCCAGTGGACGTCGTCGTAGTGGAAGGTGGCGAGGTTCGATCCGGCCCAGGTGGTGCCGTTGGGAAGGCCCTTGAAATCATCGTAGATGAGGGTCTGCATCCGGCCATCGGGGTAGGTTCGACTGCCCAAGGTGCCGTCGTTGTTCCAATCGAGGGACTGGGTGAAGGTCTGCCCCTCCACGCTTCGCGTGAGGCCGGATAGGCGCCCGTTGAGGCCACCATAGGTGAGCCGCCGGGAGACGCCTTGGCCCGTGGTGGCGGTGGTGAGCTTGCCGTTGCTGAGGCCACGGCCCGGCTCGTCATACGCCATTGTCTGGTTCACGGTGCCATCGGCGCTGACTACGGAGGTGACCCGGCCCAAGGCATCGTAGCTCGTCGTGACCGTCTTCGGGGTGGTGCTTCCGGCGCCGTACACCGTGGTTTGGGGCTTGCCGAGGACGGTGAAGTTCGAGTACTCGGTACGGCCGCTTTCTGGCTGGTTCAAGGCCGTCACCCAACCGAGTGCGTTGTATTCCCAGGTGCGCAGCTGGGGCGTACCCGTACCCATCGCGGCGGCGCCAAGGCCCGAGCTGGTGGGGTATTGACGAACTTCCTGGATCTTGTCGAGGGGGTCGTAGCGGTATTCCGTGACTTGGTTCTTGGCGTCGACCACTTTTACGAGGCGGCCCAGTGCATCCTGGAAATAGAGAGTCGAGAATCCACCCATAGTCACGGTGCGCATGGCACCTGAGGCCCAGCCTCCGTAGCCCGTGCTGGTTTGAATTCCGTTGGGATCCGTAACCGAGGCCACTCGCCCCAAACCATCGAAATGGACGGATGTCCCAATATACATTTGTGGGTGGGTCACGGATGGCTTGCCTTCCACCCAGAAATTGCGCGTGCAATTACCATCCTGGTCCGTGGTCAGGCATTCCCAGTACCCGGGGCTCCCAGGGTCGGTCCAAGACTCTGTCAGTTGCGGTTTGGCCCAGTCCGTTTCCGTCCCAGGCCCAGCAAGCCAGACGGTCTCCGCCCGTTTCCGCAACATTGGATGGTATCCGAAGATCCGGTGGGACCATGTCGTCCCGCCATCCCCACTACGGCGCTCCAGGACCAGCTCACCGTAACCATTGTATCGAAGCTCCGTAAGCTGCTGCCCTCGACGGATGCGCACCCCACGGTGGTCCGGGAAGGCGCCCTCGAATTCGAAGGATTGACCCGTTTCAGACTTGGGGGGTTGGATGGAGGCTAGGCGCCCACCCTCATCCCAGGTAGCGAAGGTCGTCAGCTGGTTGGGATCAGTCTGACTGGTGGGCCGACCCAGTCCATCCTGCCCTTGGCCTACGTTCCAGGCGGCACCCATTTGTTGAATCGAGTTCAAGAACCCCGGGGAGTCGTATCCGAATGCCTGAATTCCCACCTCGCCTGAGTGTTTGTAGGCCCCTACCCCGCTGTCACCGGAGAGAATCGCCGTGTCCACTTGGGCCGATCCTGATGTGGAAGGCGAATCCCCCTTAAAAGTAAAGGCCGTGTTAAGCCAGGGCCCAGTACCTACCTTGGAAGCGATCACACGGGTCGGAATCGATGGATCGAAGGTCGTTTCCTTCGGAGGTAATCCCACCTGCTGGGGCACTCCGGGAGCCAGACCTGGCGTGGTGTCAGAAAGGTGTTTATGCTCTTCCTTCACGACGCGTGGACCCAGCCACTGATCCAATAGGAACTGCCACGTCCGTACCTGCTGGCGCTCGGCCTGGGTGCCTGCGGGAGCTGAGGGGGTCCCTGCGATCCGGGCCAGGCCTTCGTACTCGGTGGTTAGCCCGGGGACATCGGTGATGGCGTGCCATGTCCTAGTGGTTTTCCATGCCAAGTTTGCATCATCCCAATCCGTCTGCTCCTCCACGGTTAGAACCTTGGACTCCTTATCCCAGGTGCGGGTTCGAGTGGGATAAGGAACGGCGGAGGCGGTGAGCTCTCCGGTGGGGTTTCCGAGGCTCCTAAGATCCCAACGATCAAAGGCCTGAACGCGAAGTGCGCGGCTCGCGGATCCCACGGGGTAGCCAGCTGCCGAATCGGAAAGCCAGTCCTCCCCGGAAGCGTATGAACGGATCTCTCGAACCATGTGCTTGAGATGGGCCAGGGTTCGCATTTGATCGGCGGGAGGAGTTCCGGGCCCACCCATGGAGTCCTGCAAGGGTTCCACGTACCGGGTCAGGGTGACCTTTCCATCGGGAGACGTTACGCAGTCTGAGAATTGAAGCGAATTCCATCTACTCCCCATTCCTCCACTTGATAAATCGGGTTCCGGAACTGATCGCCAGTGGGTAGTCAGACGAAACGATCCAGTGGCATCGTCCACATCACGAACCACTGTGATTCCAGCCACCCATACAGGCAGGAGTGAGTCGTAGCTGATGTGCCCATTAGAATCCGGGGACCCGGAATGGTTATTGCCATATCCCAACCAGGTGCTGGTGGCTGCGTTTCGCCTGATCGGGTAGAGGGCCCATCCCAACTGCACCGTGCGGCCCGGGTATTGGATTTGAGTTAAGATCTCAGCTTCCAAATCTTCAACTTTTGGTCCATACAAAAGGCCCGCGTAAGACGGTTTGGGGCACGGCTCGTATGAGAAAGTCACCCTTTCGTTTTCGTTTGGCCTTAGGCTTTCAATATAATTGACCTTGATATCGCGGTAGAGGGGCCCAACTCCAGTTGACCACCCCTTATGATACGGTTTGATGTGCTGCGAAACCCCATTCATCCGGTAACTGAGCGGAGCACTGCCCCCGCGGTAGGTGATCACGAGACCATCCGTTTCCGAGGTCACATCAATCCCGACACCGGTATCTTGATCACCGACGAACCATGATGCGGAAAGGGAGGAGACTAGGGGTGGTCCCCCTCCAAACCGGATGGAGTCGCCATGGCGATTGGCAATTCGCGTGAGGCGGTAATCACCGTTGAGTAGATAACGATATTTGAGATTAAATTTGTCATTGTCGGTTGAGCCGGGTACCCCCGCATCTGACAAGCGCACATCTTCTCTCGACAAGATTTGCGAGTACCGCCCTCCAGCGAACCCGTATTCATAGGCTAATTCCCCCTGAATGACCAAAACACGCGGGGGGAAGACCATCTTCCATACTGGATCAACATCTTGCTGCCCACCGGTCGCGGTTAGGTAAGCGTTAAGCTTGAATTCTTGGCCTTCAGGAAGGCTTGGATGGCGGAGGCCCACCACCAATTGCCCTTCCCCAGTCAGCCGTAGGAATGGATCGGTGGGCAGTTTCGGGTCATCGTGATAGGGCAATTTCCCAATCTCCCACCCGTCATAGCCAAAGGCCCGAAGAGCAACGGTGGCTTCCGAGGAATTGGGTGTCCTTTGCCCAGCGTACGAGGTCTCGGACACGCTTACTGGATTCCCCGTTGGCAATAGAACGGTGGCGTTGGGGGGTTCCATACCTATCCCGACCATTCCATCCGAAGCCGAGGATTTGGGATCGTAACCGAGATCACCATCCACTTGCACCGGAAGAAACAAATCACCCGGCGAAAAGGTGAACCCTCCGCTGGTCACGGCCCCGATATAGGGGAAGTATTGGTTCCCATCACCTCCCGGCATCCACTTGGCGTGGCCTTCCCACTGGGGAAAAGCGACCTCGGAGGGCAGGAACATAATGGATCCCACGAACGCCTCCAATGCCAGGCCCCAATGGAATATCGAGACTGGCTGCTCCGGTCGCACCATCAACCTGGACTCCTGCATGGAGGGTCCCGATTCCCTTCGCCCGGTCGAATTTAAATTGAGCAAAAGAGGTTTGGTAGCTCTGCGCCGCGAGCGGAAGCAAAGACAGACAAAGAGCGAGCAGGCTTCGACGGACCACAAGAACCTCACGGGTGTGGCCTCAGCTTAGCGGCCGGCCCTTTACTCGTCACCTGACACGATGCATCGCGGCTTGAGGGCTGTGGAGGTTGTGACCTTGTTGACGCTCGGTGAGGGGCTCAAGGCCTCCCGCCCTGCCCCGAATATTGACCGATCACCCCTTCGATGGCCTTCCGGCAGGCGGCGCAGAAGCCGGCTTCGTCGCGGGTGAACATGATGCAGTCTTCCTGGGAGCGGTAGTAGCCGGTGGCTTCATAGTTGGCGCCTTCGAAGGCGCCCACTTGGCCGCTGTGGGCGTCGGTGCCCAGGAGCCGGGTTTCGTGGACTTTCTCGCGTTGGAAGAGGGCCTCCATGACGGACTCGGGCTGGTTGGCGGCGCGGATGGCCCGGCGCTCCTTCTGGATGCCGTGGCTGAAGGCTTCGAATTCCGCCTTCTTCCAGGGGGTGGGCAGGGGCAGGCCCGGCGTGAGGCGTTCCTTCCACTTGGGATTCCGCGGGTCGGCCGTGACGTTGGGTTCCCAGGGTTCCTGCCTTGGCTTGCCCAGTTCCAGGGCCACGTCGGAGGTGTAGTACTCGTCGGCGAGCCCGGCGAAGTGGTGGCCGAACTCGTGGACGAAGACGTAGGGGGAGAAGGCGTTGTCGCTGGCGACGGTGCCGTAGAGCTGGTGGATGCCCCCGCCGCCGTAGGTCTTGCCGTTCACGAGGATCTCCACGAAATCGTAGGGCGCCTGGGAGGCGAATTCGCGGAAGGCCTTGTTCTCGAAGGTCAGCACGTAGCGCTCGCTGCCGAAGGCGTCATAGGTGGCGCCCACGGGGCTATGGCGGTGGATCCCCGTGCTGGGCCGGGAGATGCCGGATTCCTGGGCCGGCGGGCAAAGCCCCCATACGTTGAAATCCCCCTTCCGCGACTTGAAGGGCTCATGGGCGAAGAGCAGGGCCGACATCCGGCGGGCATCCTTTTCGAATTTCCCCCGCTCGGAGGGGGTGTAGCCGTCGCCGAGGATGAGGAGATCCACCTTGGAGGCGGAGTCCCCGCCGTGATGGATCTTGAGCAGGGCGCCCGCGGGCCTGGGGTTGGCGCGATCCACGAAGGGATCCTTGGGATCCACGTCCACCTTCCAGAGATCCTCGAAAGCCAAGGTCGCGCCGCGCTTCTGATAGACGACGGTGACGGGGCCCTCCGGGCAGGGAAAGCGCAAGGATTCCTCGAAGACGCGGCTTCGTTTCCGGGCCTCGGCCGTATCCTGCCATTCGCCCATGATGCTGGCGAAGCCGCGGGAGTAGAGCACCTTCCCCGTCTTCGCGTCCCGCACTTCGAAGCGGTACTTGCCAAGGTTCGTGTCGTCGTGGGGCTTGGCGGGATTGCCGGGCCAAGCGAGCGGCTCCAGTACCACGCGATCCAGGCTGAAGGATTCCGTGGTGGCCGTGCCCTGGTGATGCAGATCCACGCGCAGGGTGCGGGGCGTGGAGGCCAAGGCGAGGGCGCCGGAGAGGCAAAAGGCGAGGGCGCGGATCATGGTGGTCTCCGATCGATATAGACTGGCCTAGGATCTTGATTGTCCGAGGTAGAAAAATGAATAACCCGCTGGTGGGGCTCATAATGGGCAGCAAATCCGACTGGGAAACGATGGAGCATGCGGCTTCCACGCTCAAGGAGCTGGGCATCCCCTTCGAGGCGGAGGTGGTGAGCGCCCATCGCACGCCGGATAAGCTCTTCCGCTATTGCGAAGGGGCCGCCGGGCGGGGCCTTCAGGTGATCATCGCCGGGGCGGGCGGGGCCGCCCACCTGCCCGGCATGGCCGCCGCCAAAACCCATCTGCCCATTCTCGGCGTGCCCGTGCAGAGCAAGGCGCTGAACGGCATGGATAGCCTTCTCAGCATCGTCCAGATGCCCGCCGGGATTCCCGTGGGCACCCTGGCCATCGGCAAGGCGGGCGCCATCAACGCCTCGCTGATGGCCGCGGCCATCCTCGCCCTGAACGACGCGGGCCTGCGCGCGAGGCTCCAGGCCTTTCGCGTGGCGCAGACGGAGAAGGTGCTGGCGGACGACAGGCTCGGCTGATCAATCCCGCTTCAACAGATCCTTGAAGAATTTCTTGATCTTGCTGGGCTCCTCCGGCTTCTCGGCCTTCTCGCCCTTCTTCTTGGGCGCGGCCTTGGGCGCGGGCTTGTGCGATGCGATCTTGTGCGGGGTGGCCTTGGCCGCCGGCTTGGGCTCAGGCTCGTCGACCTTTTGAAGGCGGATGGGATCCGGGAGGGACTCGCCCCGGCGCAGGGCGTCGCTCCAGGTTTCAAAGCCCGCCTGGCGCAGCTCCAGCACTTGCCGGCCCTCCCCGGGCACCTCCACCTTTTCGATGGGAGCGATGCCCACGAAGCGCCCATTGAGGAAGACCTGGGCCTCGGGAGGGTCGCTCTTCACGGAGACGGTGAAGGGCGCGGGCAGAAGGCGGATAACGACGTCGTGCTCCTCGGGCCCCAGCTCGTGGGTTTCGGGGAGGAAATCGGACTTCTCCACCAGGAGCGAACGGGGCGTGCCCTTCACCAGCACCTCGCGCAGGGGGGTCTTCCCCAGTTTCTGGCCATCCAGGGTCACCTCGGCGCCGGCGGGCTGGCTGGTGATGCTGAGTTTGCGGACGGGTTGCCGGCGGCTCCAGAACTGCTGGCCGATGAGCAGGGCCAACAGGCCCGTGGCCGCCACCGCCAGCGACCTCCAGTGGCGGGATTCCTTGCGTGGGCCCGCGGGATGCGCCGACCAGGCGCCGGAAGCGGAGAGGCCGGAAAGGGTGCCCTCCAGCCGGCGATCGAGCAAGGTGCGGTGATCCTCGGGGAGGTCCACCGCCTCCACCAGCTCCACGAGGAAGGACTTCAAATCCCCGTGGCGGTCCTCCGGCCGCTTGGCGAGGGCCCGGTCGAAGAGGGCCTGGAAGGCGGGGCTCACCCCTTCGGGATAGACGGGCGGCTGATGCACGATGGCGTAGACGATGGAGCCCACGCTTTCCCCGGGGAAGGGCAGCCGCCCCGTGAGCATCTCGAAGGCCGACACGGCGAAGGCCCAGCGATCCGAGGCCATTCCCGCCTGCCCGCCACTGAGCACCTCGGGCGCGGCGTAGGCGGGCGTGCCGAGGAAATCCGACGTCTTGGTGACCCGGGCCCCGGCGCCCCGGGCGATGCCGAAATCCATGAGCTTGAGGTGGCGATCCTTGGAGACCATGAAGTTCTCGGGCTTCAGATCCCGGTGGATGACGCCCGCGCGGTGGGCCGTCTCCAGGGCCTCGCGGGCCTGCAGGAGCAGCTCCAGGGCCTCGGCGGGCGGAATCGCGCCGCGCTTGAGGAGGGCGGAAAGGCTTTCGCCATCCACGAACTCCATGGCGAGGAAGGGCCCCACCCCGGGCTCCTCGCCCACGTCGAACACGGTGATCACGTTCGGATGATGCAGCTTGGCGCTGATCTCCGCTTCCCGCTGGAAGCGGGCCAGCACCTCGGGATCCCCCAGCCCGGCGCGCACCACCTTGATGGCGACGCCCCGGTTCAACCTCGGATCCTCGGCGAGGTACACCGTTCCCATGGAACCCTGCCCCAGGGTGCCCAGGATGCGGTAGCGGCCGATATGTACGGGATCCAGGGTCATGTGGCCCCAGTGTGCCAGAGCGGCTCCGGTTGGAGGATTCCCATTCCTCCGTCAAGCTTGGGTCATGAGCGGTATCGGTTTCCAACGGCCCAAGGCCGCCCAGATTCGTCGCTTCGGGCGGGTTTTCTATCCGGCGGGGCTGCGGATGCAAAAGGCCCTCGCCGCCTACGTGCAAGAGGAGGGCCGCCCCGATCAGCTCGTGATCCTGGAGCACAACCCCGTGTTCACCCTGGGGCGCAATGCCACCCGGGCCGATATCCACGTCACGTCCGAATTCCTGGATCAGCAGGGCGTGGAAGTGGCCGAGACGGATCGGGGCGGTGAGGTCACCTACCACGGCCCCGGGCAGATCGTCGTCTATCCCATCTGCAACCTGCGGGAGGGCCGGCAGGATGTGGGCCGCCTCGTGCGCGGCCTGGAGGAGGCCATGATCCGCACCGCGGCGGATTTCGGCGTGGCGGCCCACCGCCTCAAGGGCTTTCCGGGCATCTGGGTGGAAACGCCCCGGGGCCTGGAAAAGCTGGGCGCCATCGGCCTCCACCTGAGCCGCTGGATCAGCACCCACGGCCTCGCCTTCAACGTGGATCCCTTCCTGCCCCACTTCCGCTGGATCACCCCCTGCGGCATCACGGATAAAGGCGTGTGCAGCCTGCGCAGCCTGCTCGGAGAAGGGTGCCCATCGTGGGACGAGGCCACCGACCGCCTGCAGGCCCACCTCTGCCAGGTGCTCTCCCTGGAACTGCGGCCCACCCGCGAACCCAGCCGCAGCGTGAGCGCCCTCACCTGGCGCCGGGGGGCCACCGGCCCTGAGATCCTCATGATGCTGCGCACCCCCCACACGGGCTTCTGGTGGCAGAGCGTCACCGGCATGCTGGAGCCCGGCGAAGGTCTTGAGGCGGCCGCCCATCGCGAGCTCCAGGAGGAGACCGCCCTCACCGCCATCGGATTCCGGCCCCTGGATCTCCGCCACAGTTTTTGGGTGGATCCCGCCGTGGTGCACTTCCCCGATGGGGAACCCCGCTTCAATACGGAAACCTGCTTCGCCTTGGAGGTGGATCCGGCCCAGGCCGTGTGCCTGGACACGGAAGAGCATTCGGAGTTCCGCTGGTGCGGATTCGGCGAGGCCTACTCGCTCATGAAATGGGAGGGCAGCAAGGCGTCCCTTCGGAAGCTTCAAGCGATCCTGGAAAATTCCGCCACCTGATTCAAGGAGGGGCCCCCTTGGGCCGTTGAGCCACAGGACGATGAGGGAAGCCGTTTCCAAACCCGAAGGCAGGTTGCCGGCCGAAACCTGGGCGACGGCCCTGGCCTACCTCGCCGCCGGTTCTCTCAGCCTGGCCTTCCTTGCGCCAGGCCTCCGGCTGGCCAGTGCCCTCAACATGCTCAATCTGCTGGTTTTCTTCCATGCCGGATGGGCCGCATGGCGGCGATCCGGCCGCCACCCGGCCTCCCGGCCCGGATGGCGCCTGCTCGCGGCCTGCTTCTTCTCCCAAGCCCTATGCCAGGCCTACCCGCTGGCCTATGGCGCGCGAATGGGGCGGTTGCCGGATTTCCCTTCCCCCGGCGATGGGCTGGCCCTCCTCGCGCTCGTCTTCTTCGGAGGGGCCCTGGCCCGATGGCCGCGGGTCTCCCGGGAGGGCTCGGAAGGACTCCAGAAATCCCTCGACGCCTTGGGGGTTGGCCTCGCCGTGCTCTTCCTCGGGTGGATCATCGCCCTGGAACCCATGTTCCATCCGATCGCCACCGCCCTGCCCGTGAAGGCCGCGAGCCTGGCCTTCCTCCTGGGCAACGCCTCCATCCTCGGGCTCGTCTTCTACCTCGCCCTTGGCCGGTGGGGGCGCCTGAAGGGCCCGCTGGGGTGGATGGGCATCGCGTTCATCGTTTCCTTCGCCCAGATCCTCATCCAGGTCCCGCTCGGGCTGGCGGGCCGCTACTACCTCGGCCACCCGGTGGATCTGCTCGTGCTCGCCACGGGCGTCCTGCTCCTCCTGGGAACGCTCGCGCCCTCCGATCCCGCCGACCACGTGAGCCCCACGGGTTTCGGGATCCTGGATGAGCGGGCGCTCAGCATCGTGGGTCCCATCTTGCCAACCCTGTTGTGCGTGCCCGTGGGGATCGGCTACCTCGTGTTCGCGCCTTCCCGGTGGGATCGCACCCTCATCGCACTGGGCATCGCGATGTTCATGGTGCTCGTGGCGCGGATGCTGCTGGCCCTGCGGGATCTCCGGTCCTTCACGATCGATCTGGATCAGCGGGTGCGGGCCCGCACCAAGGACTTGGAAGAAGCCCAAGGGCTGCTGCTCCGGACGGAACGCTTGAACGCCCTCGCCAGCCTCGGCGCGGGCCTCGCCCACGACCTCAAGAACCTCCTGGGCGTGATGAAAAATTACGCGCTGCTGGTGAACCAGGATCTCGTGGAGGGCCGGGCCATCCAACCCGGGGATCTGGAGGCCATCCAGCAGGCCGCGGAGCAGGCTGGCGACCTCGCCAACCAGCTCATGGCCTTCGGGCGGGAGGAGCCGGAGCTGGGCGCCCGTTTTGATCTCCGGAGGCGGTTGCAACAGCTCATCTCCATGCTCCGGGCCGCGCTGCCCGTCCGCATCGCATTGGAAATCCGCGTGCCGGAGCAGCCGATGATCCTCCCGGGGGATCCCACGCGCTTCGATCAGGTGCTCGTCAACCTCGTGCTGAACGCCCGGGACGCCATCGACGGCTCCGGCCGCATCCTCGTGGAGGCCCAGGCCTGCACCCTCATCAATGGCCGCCCGGGGGCCCTCCTCATCGTGTCCGATAGCGGCGCCGGGATGTCCGAGGAGGTGCAGGCCAAGATCTTCGAGCCCTTCTTCACCACCAAATCCCTCGGATCGGGAACGGGCCTCGGCCTGGCTTCCGTGAAGTCCCTGCTGGAGCTCATGGACGCCGAGGTGGAGGTGCATAGCGTCGTGGGTCGGGGAACCACCTTCCTCCTCCGGTTCCCCATGTCGGAAAATGCGGTGGGAGCCACCCCCGGTCTGTGACGGCGAAGACAAGGCCTTCGGGCCCTCCGCGACCCGGGGTATCCTGGGCTGTTTTGGAGCGCCCCATGTTTCCTGCCCTATCCGAAGATCAGCTCGCCATCCAAGAAGCCGCTCGCGAGTTCGCCACGGCCGAGATCGAGCCCGGCGCCATGGCCCGGGATCACTCGGCCGAGTTCCCCAAGGCCATCGTCGGCCAGCTGGGCGAGATGGGCTTCATGGGCATGATGGTGCCCGAGGCCTACGGCGGCGCGGGCGTGGACGCCCTCAGCTACATCCTCGCCCTGGAGCAGATCGCCTACGCCGACGCCTCCGTGGCCGTCACCATGAGCGTGAACAACTCCGTGGCCTGCGCGCCCGTGCTCGCCTTCGGAACCGAGGCCCAGAAGCAGAAGTACCTCAAGCCCATGGCCTCCGGCGAGGTGCTGGGCGGCTTCATGCTCACGGAACCCGACGCCGGCAGCGACGCCGCGGCCCTGAAGTGCAAGGCCACCAAGGTGGAGGGCGGATGGCACCTCAACGGCGCCAAGGCCTGGATCACCAACGGCGGCGTGGGCAAGTACTTCGTCACCATGGCCATCACCCACCCGGAGCTCGGCAAGAAGGGCATCAGCGCCTTCGTCCTCGACGCCGATCAGCCCGGCGTCGTCATGGCCAAGCCCGAGGAGAAAATGGGCCTGCGCTCCTCCAAGACCGTGATGGTCACGCTGGAGGATGCCTTCGTGGCCGACGACGATATGCTGGGCCAGCCCGGCGACGGCCTCAAGGTGGCGTTCGGCGGCCTCGACGGCGGCCGCATCGGCATCGCCGCCCAGGCGCTCGGCATCATGCAGCGCGCTCTCGACGAAAGCATCCAGTACGCCAAGACCCGCCACTCCTTCGGCAAGCCCATCGGCGAGCACC
>CAYWDR010000097.1:0-12630 GCA_964457075.1 uncultured Solibacteraceae bacterium | reverse complement strand
GCGGCGAGCTGCGCCGGCTGCTGGCGGCCCACCCCGCCGTGGAGGCCGTGAAGGGCGCCCCCCGCCACCACGCCGGCAAGCCCTTCCATGCAGCGCACCCGAATTTGAGGGGCCTCCTGGACGGCACCTTCGACGCCGCCCCGGATTGGGCTTGGCTCGCCGTGGCCGAGCATCCCGTCTGCTTCGCCGCCATGCCTCACGGCGAGCTGGCCAAGGCCCTCCCGGCCCTGGAGGCCGCCTGGGCCGAGGCCGGAATCGCGCCCCGCCTCACGCTCATCGACCTCAGCGGCGACTTCCGCCTCGCCGATGCCGAGGCCTTCGCGAAGCACTACGGCCAGGCCCATCCAGCCCCCGCGAGCCTGGGCACCTTCTCCTACGGCCTCGCCGACGCCTTCCCCGAAGAAGTGAAGGGCCAACGGCGCATCGCCAACCCCGGCTGCTTCGCCACCGCCCTGCAGATGGGCCTGCGACCCCTGGCGGGACTTGCCATCCCCCACGTCTCCGCCTTCGCCATCACAGGCTCCTCCGGCTCCGGCATGAACCCCAGCGACACCACCCACCACCCCACCCGCGCCACGGACTTCCGCGCCTACAAGGCCCTCGCCCACCAGCACCAGGGCGAGGTGGAACAGCTCTGCGCGAAGCTTGGGTTCGCCACAGACATCGCCTTCATCCCCCATAGCGCCCCCCTCGTGCGGGGCATCTTCGCAACCCTGCAGTTCCAGCTGCCCGAGGGCGTGAGCGGAGACGAGCTCCGGGCCCGTCTCGAGTCCGCCTATGCGGGCCGCTCCTTCGTGCGGTTGGTGGAAGGGTCTCCCAAGGTCGCCGCCGTCACCGGCTCCAACTTCGTGGACATCGGCTGCGTGGTCGAAGGCCGGGAAGCGGCGATCTTCGTGGCCTTGGACAACCTGCTCAAGGGCATGGCCGGGCAGGCCGTGCAGAACATGAATCTTGCATTGGGCCTTTCTGAGAAGGCCGGGCTGTGGTTCGCCGGGGGGTATCCGGGCTAAGGCGAAAAACCTTTGAACCGCGAATGACGCGAATGGACGCGAATAAGAACTCGAACTGATTCCATCGGGGCTTTTATTCGCGTACATTCGCGTCATTCGCGGCTCCCCTCACCGCTTTACCTCCCGATGACGTGATCCCCCGGGATGCCGATACGCTGGGAGCACCACTGGGAGGCGGGATCCATGCTGGACCTTCACTCTGTTTCAATCGATGACTTGTCGGGCCTCGCCCGCGGCGTGGTGGGGAGCGAGATCCTCAAGATCGCCGGGGAGGTGCGGGCCTTGAAGGCCCAGGGCGCGGAGGTCTGCAACCTCACGGTGGGCGATTTCGATCCCGCCTACTTTCCCATCCCGGCGGAGCTGCTGGAGGGCACGCGCAAGGCGCTGGCGGAGGGGCACACGAACTACCCGCCCTCGGACGGCATGATGCCCCTCCGGGAGGCTGTGGTGGCCTTTTACGAGCGGGAGCTGGGTCTCCGCTACCCGGTGGAATCGGTGCTCGTCACGGGCGGGGCGCGGCCACTGCTCTACGGTGCCTACCGCACCCTCGTGGATCCGGGCGAGACGGTGGTCTACCCCGTGCCCAGCTGGAACAACAACCACTACGCCTACCTCAGCGGCGCGAAGGCGGTGGAGATTCCCGTCCACGCCGACTCCAACTTCTTCCCCACGCTGGAACAGCTGCGCCCCCACCTGGGCACGGCCCGGATGCTGGTGTTGAACAGCCCCCTGAACCCGACCGGCACGGCCATCAGCCGTGATTCGCTGAAGGCGATCACGGAGGCCGTGGTGGCGGAAAACGCGAGGCGCCGCGCCGAGGGCCGCCGCGTCCTCTTCTTCGTCTACGACCAGGTGTACTGGACGCTCACCTTTGGCGGCACCGAGCACGTCACCCCCGTGCAGCTAGTGCCCGAGAGCGCGCCCTACGTGATCTTCATCGACGCGCTCTCCAAGGCCTTCTGCGCCACGGGCCTGCGCGTGGGCTGGGGCGTGATGCCCCCGGCCGTGCGCAATCGCATGAGCGACATCCTCGGGCACGTGGGTGCCTGGGCGCCCAAGGCCGAGCAGATGGCCACGGCCGCCCTGCTTCGGGATCCGGAGACCATCCGGCGCTACCAGGGCCACATCAAGGCCGAGTTGCAGAAGCGGCTCGACGCCCTCCACGCGGGCTTCGTGATGCTGGCCGCGGAAGGCCTACCCGTGGAGGCGGTGGCCCCCCAGGGCGCCATCTACCTCAGCGTGCGCTTCAACCTCTTCGGCCGCACGATCAATGGCCGCACCTTCGCCCGCAATGAGGACATCCGCCAGCTGCTGCTCCAGGAGGCGGGGCTCGCCATCGTGCCCTTCCAGGCCTTCGGCTTGAAAGAGGAGAGCGGATGGTTCCGCATCTCCGTGGGCGCCGCTTCCATGGGAGACATCAAGGGGATGCTTCCGCGGTTGAGGGATTTGCTCAGTTAGACTCTTTCCATGATTCCCCTTCTCACCGCCGACGAGATGCGAGCGCTGGAGCGCCGGGCCATCGAAGGTGGCGTGGGGAGCCTGGAGCTGCAAGAGATCGCCGCTTCGGCCGCGCTCGCGTTGATTCCCGCGGGCGAGCCGCTGCACGTGTTGGCGGGCCCGGGAAACAACGGCGGCGACGCCTTGGCCCTGGCCCGGCTCGCCAAGGCCGAAGGGCGCCGCGTGGAGGTCTGGACCCTGAGTCCAGAGCCGGCCTGGAAGGGAGATGCGGCCATCCAGGCGCAACGCTGGGAGGAGGGCGGGGGGACCTACAGGTTCGCGGAGGATCCCGAAGCCGCCCAGGCCGCGTTCGCGGGCTGGGTGGTGGATGGTCTTTTCGGGCTGGGCACGCGACTTCCGCTTCCGGAGGCCGCCCTGGCCTGGGTGCGCGCCTTGAACGAAGGCCGCGGAAGCTATCAAGTGCTGGCCCTGGATCTACCAACGGGCCTGGATCCGAGCGGCGCCGCGGTGGACGAGGCCCTTGAGGCCGACCTCACGGCTTGCTTCGGCTTCCGCAAGATCTGCCATGGCCTGCGGCCAGGGCGGGACGCCTGCGGCGAGATCCGCCTCATCGACCTCCCCGTGCCCGAGCCGGACCCCTCGCTATGGCTGAATCAGGAGCCCGGCTACTGGTGGCGGGGTCAGTGGGCCAGCCACAAACGGCAGCATGGCCACGTGGTGATCCGAGCGGGGTCCTTGGGCATGAGCGGCGCGGCGGTGCTGTCGGCCTTGGGCGCCCTCCGCATGGGGGCGGGGCTCGTAACGATCCTCACGGACTCTGACGTGCGCGCGGAGATCGCCTCCCAGGTGCCCGAGGCCATGGTGAAAGTCTGGAGCGGGCAGGTGCCCGAGGATGCAGACGTGCTGCTCGTGGGCCCCGGGGGTGTTTCGGATATCCCGGCGTGGGGGGGCACCCTCGTCCTGGACGCCTCGGCCCTTCGGGAAGGCGAAGGGCCGCGCTGGATGGGCCGGCCCCACACGGTCATCACGCCCCACGCCGGGGAATTCGCTCGGATCTTCGGCCTGCCCAAGCCGGAGGCGGAAGACACCGACGAACGTCTGGCGCAGGTTCGCGAGGTGGCGACGGGGCCCGGTGTGCTGCTGCTCAAGGGGCACCCTTCCTTCATCGCCGGTGGCGGCGTCTCCAGCGTCATCGCGAACCCCTCGGGGCACGGCGGCCTCAGCACCGGCGGCACGGGGGATTTGCTGGCCGGCATGGTGGCGGGCTGGCTGGGGCGCTTCAAGGAGTGGGCGGAACACGATGCCGATTTCGTCCGGCGCCAGGTGGCGGGGGCGGCTTGGTTCCATGGGGCGGCGGCGGATCGCCTGGGCCCAGGCCCCATCCTCGTGCGGGAGCTCGCCTCCGCCGTGACGGACGAATTGAGGGATCACTTCAAGGAATGGGATGGGGACTGGCGACCGCTTTCTCAACGATGACCTGGCCACGGAGGCCCTGGGCGCGGAGTTGGCGCGGCTGACGCCGGCCGGTGGCACATGGTTGCTCCGGGGCGGCCTCGGCGCGGGGAAGACCACCTGGGCCCGGGGGTTCGTGCAGGGTCTGGGCGGGGATCCGGAGCAGGTGGCCTCGCCCACCTACGCGGTGCTGCATCGCTACGAAAGCCCGGGAGGACGGATCTTCCACTTGGACCTCTATCGGCTGGGGGAGTCCGGCGCCTGGAGCCTGGGGCTCGAGGAGCAGATCCAGCCGTCCGACCGCATGGTGGTGGAGTGGGCGGGGTCCCAGGGGCCCTGGCCCACGCCCTGGGTGGGGCGCTTGGAGCTGAAGGCCGAAGGGGAGGGACGGCGGGCGGAATGGACATTCCCCGTCGCCTGATTGGCTTCACACTGGTCCCATGAGTCTCGAATCCATCCTGATCATCCTCGTGGGGATCCTCGCCCTGATCGCTTGCATGGGCGCTTGGCGCAAGGCCCCGCTTCCCACGGACGAGCTCCGTCGCCTGCTCGAAGAGCAGCAGCAGCGGGCCCGGGGCGACCAGGCCGCGGCGCTGCAGCCCCTGCAGGCGGAACTTTCCAGGCTGAACCGGGATCTGGCCAGCCAGAAGTCCGAGCAGGAAGCCGCGCTGTTGAGGCAGTTCCAAGAGGTGCTGAGACAGCTGGGCGAAGGCCTGCAGAGCGGGCGGAAGGAGCAGGGGGAACGCTTGGAAGAGGTTCGCAAATCCCTGGAGGCCGCGCTGGCCCAGTCCCGCCGTGAGCTGGGCGAACGCCTCGAAGGCCTGCAGCTCCAGGTGCAGGAGCGCCTGGGTCAGATCCAGAAATCCAACGAGGAGCGCTTGGAGCAGATGCGTCAGACCGTGGATGAGAAGCTTCAATCGACCCTGGAAAAGCGCCTGGGCGAGAGCTTCACGCTCGTGGCCGAGCGGCTGGAGGCCGTGCAAAAGGGCCTCGGAGAAATGCAGAATCTGGCGCAGGACGTGGGGGGGCTTAAGCGCGCCCTCACCAACGTGAAATCCCGGGGCGTCATGGGCGAGGCTCAGCTGGCCATGATCCTGGAGCAATTCCTGGATTCCCGTCAGTACCAGGCCAATGTGAAGATCCGGCCCCGCAGCCCGGAAGTGGTGGAGTTCGCCGTGAAGCTTCCAGGTGCTGAGGAAGGCCAGATGGTCTGGCTGCCCATCGACGCCAAGTTCCCCATCGAGGATTACCAGCGCCTGCTCGACGCCTACGAGACCGGCGACGTGGAGGGCATCGCCGCCCATGGCAAGGCCCTGGAGGATCGCCTTTGGAGCCAGGCCCGGGACATCCGCGACAAGTACATCGCCGTGCCCCACTCCACGGATTTCGGCCTCCTCTTCCTGCCCTTCGAAGGGCTCTACGCAGAAGCCCTGCGCCGGCCGGGCCTCTTCGAGAGGCTCCAGCGGGAGTGCAAGGTGACCCTCGTGGGTCCCACCACCCTCACGGCCTTCCTCAATAGCCTGCAGGTGGGGTTCAAGACCCTGGCCATCAGCAAGCAAAGCTCGGAGGTCTGGAAGGTGCTTGGCAACGTGAAGTACGAGTTCGGGAAATTCGGCGGCGTGCTCGAGTCGGTCCAGAAGAAACTCGAAGAGGCCAGCGGCAAGCTTTCGGATGTCGCGAAGCGCAAGGAACTCATGGAAAAGGCCCTTGGCAAAGTCGAAGCCTCGCCTGCGATCGTTGATGGGGCGATCCTGCCTACTCTTTCTGAATTCGAAGATTGAATCGGACCCGTTTTTTCCTTCCCAATTCGAAGAAGTGATTTAGGATTCGGGCAACTCGAAAGGGTTGCCCATGCATAGGGGACGGGATCGAAACGGGCCCGGCGAAGTGATCGCCGTGGACCGGAACTATGTCCCGATGCAGGAGATGAGCCGCCGAAAGGCCATCCGGGCCGTCGCCGCCGGGCGGGCCGAAATCCTCAACCCCGCTGACTTCGCCCGCCACCGAGTGATGGTGGGGCGCATCCAGTTGGTGATCTTTCCCCACGCGGCCGCCTGCCCGGATGCCAAGCTCCTGCTCGGCCGCCTGGAGCGCCGGGTGATGAAGCGGGATCACTTCCAATGCCAGTACGAGGGGTGCGGCCACAAGGCCACCACCGTGGACCACGTCATTCCCGTGTGCCAGGGTGGGCCCAATACGTGGCAGAACCTCGTGGCCTGCTGCCTTGGCTGCAACCAGCAGAAGGGCGGGCGCACGCCCGATCAGGCGGGCATGAGGCTGAAGGCCCAGCCCAAGGGCCCTCGGGCGCACCTCTTCGAGCGCTTCGAGGCGCTGCTGAAGGAAGCCAGCGCGGCGTGATCAGGAGGGAAGGATCTGGCGGAGGGCCCTGGTCTTCAAGTGCAGCTCATCCCATTCCCGGCCCGGATCGCTGCGGCGCGTGATGCCGCCGCCAGACCAGTAGGTGATGTGGCCCGCCTGGATCTGGGCCGTGCGGATGGGCAGGGCGAGGTCCAGGTCGCCGTTGGGGAGGATCCAGCCCAGGGCGCCACAGTAGAAGCCGCGAGGGGAGGCTTCGGTGCGGGAGAGCCACTCGCATACGGCGTGCTTGGGTGCGCCCGTGATGCTGCCGCCCGGGAGCAGGGCCCGGAGCAGCTCCGGTATCCGAAGGTCCGGTTTGGCGGTGCCCTCCACCCGCGAAACGAGGTGGCGCACGGTGGGGAAATCCTCCTCGGTCATCAGGTGGGCGACTTTCACGGATCCTGCCTGGGAAACTCGCCCCAGATCATTCCGTTGCAGATCGACGATCATCGTGTGCTCGGCCCTTTCCTTGGGATCGGCGGCGAGCGACCCGGCCGGGGCCTCCAGTCCAATGCTCCCCTTGATGGGTTCAGTCCAGAGCCGATTTCCGCGGCGGGCGAGGAGGCGTTCCATGGAGAGGCAGAGCAGGGAGGGCGAGCCCCAAGGCAGGTAGGCCCCATAAGGTGGCCGGGCCCGCTTGAAGGCGGCCAGCGCGAGGGTCACTTCGTCCCCGCCGAAGGCCCCGTCAAAGGGCACGCAGAGGTTCGCGACGTAGAACCCGCCTTCGTGGATGAGGTGCTGGGCTTCTGCAAGGGCCGCCTCGTGCGCGGCCTGGTTCCATCGGGGAGTGAGGGTGAAAGTGGGGCGGGCCAGCGTGCAGGCGGCCCCTGGGGGGGGCAGAGGCGCTGCTTCAGAACCCCAGGACCAGGCCTCGGCGCTTTCCGCTTGGATGCGGACCGCCTGACGGACGCCCTGCCACCGCTGGCCAAGACTGCCCTGAGAAGGGGGCTGGAAGGCGTGCCCCGCCTCGGCGCAGGCCAGCTCATAGGTCGCGGCTCCCACCAAAGGGAGTCCTTGCCGGGAGGCCCAGGCTAGGGCTTCCCAGGGTGGGAAGGGCAGGTGGGCCCCCTTCCAGGTGGACCTCCATTCACTGCCATCCCAGGTTGTTTCCAATATTTCGGACGATGGAAAGGCCAGGAGATCACCTCCCGCGTCCCCGGGACGTCTCAGACCGGTGTGAAGCCATATGCACCCGGCCCGAAGCCAGCCCTGGGCCGAGGCTGGCCAAGGGCGGGGGAGGTTCAAGGGCCTCCGGAACGGCGGATTCCAGTCCATGGCTCATGATGCCATCCCGTGGTCCCGCAGGGCTTCTTCACGGAAAATACATGCTATGTCTTGAGTTTGTTGGAATCGATAAGGTTCAAAAAAAAGCATTTGCCTTTTTAATGGTGGTGACTAGCCTCGAAAATGCAGGAGGAGTCCATGTTGAACGTGGAAATAAGCAGCCAGACCGGAAAGGATTTCGAAGGCGATGTCCTCATCGTGCCGGTATTCAGCGGGCGGGAGCGGCATCGGCTTCCCCTGGCCATCAGCAAGGTGGCGCGACAAGTCATGGACGAAAATGATTTCAAGGCGGATTACGGTGAGATGGTGCCCCTCCATCACCCGAACGGCGTGAAGGGCACTCGCTGGATGCTGCTCCTGGGCCTCGGCGAAGAGGAGACCGTGAGCCTGAACCGGATCCGCAAGGGGCTCGGCTCGGCGGCCCGCTACGCCCTCAAGCGCAATTGGAAGAGCGTGGGCGTGGTGAGCCCCAGCACCTCCACCCTGGATCACGACGCCGTGCAAAGCGCCGTGATCGAAGGCGTGCTTCTCGCCAACTACGACTTCGTTTCCTTCAAGTCCAAAACGGAGGGAAAGCAGTTCTCCAAGGTGGAGATCTTCAGCAACGGGGATGACACCCGCAAGTCCCGCCGGAGGCTCTCCCTCATCGAGGCCGGCGTCGCCGCCTGCCACCGGGTTCGGGATCTGTCGGCCACGCCCGCCATGGAGCTCTATCCCGAGTCCTTCGCCGAACAGGCCCAAAAGCTCGCCAAGCAGCACAAGGTCGCTTGCGAGGTGATGGATGTCGAGGCGTTGAGGAAGGGGAACTTCAATTGCGTGCTGGCCGTGGGCCAGGGCAGCACGCGCCCGCCCCGCGTCGTGAAGCTGGAGTACAAGCCCAAGGAGAAGGCCAAGCGCCACGTGGTTCTCGTGGGCAAGGGCGTCACCTTCGATAGCGGCGGTTTGAGCTTGAAGGATGCCGCCAGCATGGAAACGATGAAGGACGACATGACGGGCGCGGCCATCGTGCTGGCCACCGTCATGGCCGCCGCCCAGCTTGAACTCCCCGTGCACATCACCGGCCTCTGCGGTCTCGTGGAGAACATGAACGATGGCGCGGCCTACAAGCCCGGCGACGTGCTTCGCTCCCGCTCGGGCAAGACCATCGAGGTGCTGAACACCGACGCTGAAGGCCGGCTCGTCCTGGCGGATCTCCTGCACTACGCCTCTGAGATGGGCGCCGACCACATCGTGGATCTGGCTACCCTGACGGGTGCCGCGCTCATCGCCGTGGGCGATGGCGTGAACGTCATCATGGGCACGGATCAGAAGCTCGTGGAGAGCCTCCGGGACTCCGGTGGCGCGGCTGGCGAGCACCTCTGGCAGTTGCCCATCGTCGAGGAGTACCGGGAGCTGCTGAAGAGCCCCCTGGCCGACCTCAAGAACATCACCGGCATTCGCTGGGGGGGGACCATCACCGCCGGCATGTTCCTTCAGGAATTCGTGGGGGCAGGTCAGAGCTGGGCCCATGTGGACCTGGCTGGCGCCTGGAGCGGCAAGGAGCGGGACTACCGACCCTACGGCCCCAGCGGCGAGGGCCCGCGCTTCCTGTTGGAGTGGTTGGCCGACTGATCCCTTCCAGATCTTCGCAATTTTTGAGATAAGGCCCCTTGACCCATTCCGGGGGAAGTGGATGATGGGAGGTCACCCCCCACCCGATTCCCCCGGAGCGCCCATGACCGCGATGGAGACCCTCACCAAGGCGGATCTCGCCCAGCACCTCATGGATCGCCTCCAGTTGGGGAAGAAGGACGCGGATCTCCTGGTGAACACCTTTCTGGAATCCGTGGTCCAGAGCCTTCGAGTGGGTGAAGGTGTGGAGCTTCGGGGCTTCGGCAGTTTCCGCTTAAGGGATCGCAAGGCCCGCCAGGGGCGAAACCCCCGAAGCGGGGAGAACATCCAGGTTCCGCCCAAGCGGGTGGTCTATTTCAAACTTGGGAAAGAGCTTCGCAGTAAGCTGATTGAAGAGTAGATTTTCCTATTGGGACCCTTGCCCCACCCTTTGGAGACCTCCATGCGACTGAGTAAGCTCCTGACCACCTGCGCCACCCTGTTGTTGCTGGCCGCGCCCGCCTTCGCCCAGAAAAAGATGACCAAGGAGGAAAAGCTCAAGCTCCCCCGCATGGCCATCCTTGAGTTCAAGTCCGCGCCTGATGCGTGGCACGGCTGGCGCCACGGCGGCTGGGGCAACCAGATGGGCACCATCTCCAACCAGCTCCGGGATCTCTTCACCACGGAGGTCATGGAGAAGGGCCGGGGCAAGATCCGGCTCGTCGAGCGGGAGCGGCTCGACGAAATCCGAGGCGAGCTGAACTTCCAGCAGAGCGGCGAGGTGGACGTCAACACCGTCCAGAAAATCGGCAAGCTCCTGGGCGTGAAGTATGTGATGACCGGCAAGGTCACCCGCTTCGCCTATAAGGAGTCGGGATTCGGCACCGGATGGGGCGTAGGAGCCCTTGTGGGGAAGGTCACCGGTAACTACGAAGCCGGGGCCGTGGCCGGCAGCGTGAATGTCAAGAAGGCCTCCTTCACGGGCCGCCTGGATATCCGCCTCATCGAGGTGGAGACCGGCGAGATCCTTGGCGCCTGGAAGGAGGAGGATAAGACCTCCGACACCGCGGTGAAGGTTGCGGGGACTGGCGCCGAAATCAGCTATGACGAGGAGTTGGTGAACAAGGTCTTCGAACCCATCGTGCAGCGCATCACCCCCAAGCTGCTCCGGGCCACGGGGCAAGCCGCCGCGGAATCAGAGGACTGAACCGCGCGCGATGACCGGACTTCAGGGGGCCTTCCGGCCCCCTGCTTTATTCAGTTGATCCTCCGTGAATTCCTGGATGGCCATGGCGTAGGCGGGACCCAGCGCTTGGGAGCAGTTCAAGTGCCAGGTGGGTACTTCCACCACTCTCGGCGCCTCGAAGGAGGCGAGGAGCAGCCGCTGGCCCAGGGTGGGCGCGAGGCGATCCTGGGTGGCGAGAAAGCAGAGGGTCGGCGTGGCCAATTTGCGGCCGCGCAGCGCCAAGCGCGGGTCCGTCTCTTCGATCCGGTACTGCCCTCGCACGGCCGCCCAGCGCGCGGCCAAGGCCCCGATGGGCGGGGCGAGCAAGTGCCAGGCCCGATCCTCGGGTCCTCGAATAAGGCGTTCCGCGAAGTCGCGGGCACCGAGGGGGGCGCCTTCCCAAATGAAGCCTCCAAGGGGGCCGCCGCCTTCGGTTTCAAGCTTCGCCAGGGCTAGGAGGCCCACGCTGGCGCCCAGGCTGCGGCCAATGATGTGGATCCGGTTCCGCGGCCAGCCCCGGGCCTCCAGGGCGTGGACCATGCGGACCACCTGTTCGGATTCGCGGGCGCCGAACGTGATGTAGGGCTTCCGCCCGCCCCGGCGCAGGGCGTCATCCCGGCGCAAATAGGTGAAGATGGCGGCATCCATCCGGGGAAACCACTTAAGCGCCGGACTGGTGCCCCATCGGTCGTCCCCGAACCCGTGGAGCATGAGGACGATCCCGGGCGAGGGCGCCGGCCGGGCGAAGGTCCATAGTTGAAGGCCCTCCACCTCCCGGGAGGACCAAGTACCTCCGGGGTCCCCGCTCCCGCCCCGGGCCAGCTCCGCGTAGGTCGCCTCCACCCTGGCCAAAGGCTGGGGCTGGTAGAAGGGGGGATCGGTCAACTCCCAGGCCACCATCCGCGCCTTCCAGACGGAAAAGGCGGCCAGACCTAGGACGGGCAGCAACGCCCAGATCCTCGCCCTCACCAATATCCCGTGGTGATGAGCACGTCGCCCTCCGGATCCTGGAGCTGCGTCTGGCAGGCCAACCGCGCGCCCGGCGCCACACAGTTCCGGGAGAGCACGTCCCTTTCGTGGTCGTCCATGGCCGAGAGCAGGGCGTCCCCTTCAAGGATGGAAACGAGGCAGCGGGCGCAGGCGCCTCGCCCGGAGCAGCTGGAGGCCACGGGCAGGCCGACGGCCAGGGCCCGGGCCATGAGCGTGCCTGCGCCGGTGAGTTCGCGAAGGCCGGTGCGGGTGCGGGCCCGGGGACCCATGGGGCTACTTCGCCTGAAGGCTGGCCTTGACGCCAGGAATCCCCTCGGCGGCAGGCGTTTCGGATGGCTTGCCGTAGAGGACGGCGTTGAACCGTTGGGCGAAGACTACGTTATAGAAGCCGCCATCATCCGGGAGCTGGATTTCGGCCTGATCGGGGCTGAAGGCATCCCTGGGACTGGAGATGAAGATCTTGTGTTTGCCCGCCTGCAGGCCCTCGATCCGCAGCACCTTGCCGCCCTTGGGGCCCTGGATGACGGGTACGCGGGTGCCGTCGACGGTGAGATCCATGGGGCCCGCAACGGCCTTGCTGAAGCGGAGCACCACCATCCCGGGAGGCAGGGGCTTGGCGGGCTTGAGGGGGATACCCTTGCAGGCGGTGATCGTGAACAGGGCCAGGCCGGCCAGGGCGGAACGACGGAACATGGAGCCTCCACATCCTAGGCTACCCCAAGGGGTGGAAAGGTTTCGAAGCATCAGTGGTCAGGCCAGCTCTGGAGCGTGTACCCGCCCCCCTCCGCTTCAGGCGCTGCCTCCTGGGCCTGGAGGGTCATCAACAGGAAGGGGGGAAGGCATAGGCTGAGGAAATGTTGGGTGACGTATCGCATGCGACTTCGTATTCTGATGGACCTGCAAGGAGATGTCATGACCCGAGTGCGTTTGATGACCGACAAGGGCGATATCAACCTCGAGCTCTTCCCCAAGGAAGCGCCCAAGACGGTCGCTAATTTCGTGAAGCTGGCCTCCGAAGGTTTCTACGATGGGCTGGCCTTCCACCGCGTGATTCCCGATTTCGTCATTCAGGGCGGCTGCCCCAACACGCGTGAGGGCGCCAAGGGCATCCCAGGCACCGGCGGGCCGGGCTACAAGATCGATTGCGAAACGGCTGGCAACCCCCACCAGCACAAGCTGGGCGCCATGAGCATGGCCCATGCCGGCAAGAACACGGGCGGCAGCCAGTTCTTCGTGGTGAATGGCGAGCGCCGGAACGTGCAG
>CAYWDR010000096.1:0-12646 GCA_964457075.1 uncultured Solibacteraceae bacterium | reverse complement strand
CACGGCCCTTGGGCGCGCAGCGCCTGGGTCTCTTCGCGGGGCCGTGCCGATGGATCGGGGACACCATGGGCCGTTTGGATGGATTGGGTCGGCGGCCCTCTGTGTCCTCTGTGAGGCGCGCAGCGCCCTCTGTGACCTCCGTGTCCCTTCTTTTTGACGGGATTTGGTTAAGTGAACGGTATTGGACCTAAACGGGGCGTCAAAAGTCTGGCCGTAGTTGCAATCTGGTCACCTGATTAACAGCCACCCGCCTGCAAAGGCCAGTTCCCGCTCGCTCTGTAGATGTTTTATCAGCGTCCATCAGTGTTGAGCTTTTTCAAGAAAAGAACCATTCAGCTCTGATGAACGCTGATGCACGCTGATGAAAACACGCAATGGACATCCTATTGGGTGAAGCGCATCCGTGCCGAGGACGGGTGGAATCCGATCGCCATGCGGCATCACATAAAACGGCGCCCTTAGAACAGTTGGCGGGCCTCAGTGGGGGTTACCTGTTGGAGGCTGAAGGTCAGGAGCTCGTCGGGGGAGCCCTTGTAGACCTTGAGCCCCCAGCTGCCTTCGATGGGGCGCCCGTTCTCGACACCGCGGTCCATGTCGGGCTTCACGAGGGATTCGATGCGGGCGAGGGCCGCCTCCACTTCTGCTCGCGTGGCGTTCGTGACTTGGAAGTCGAGCTTGGGGCCCGCCGTCTTGGAGATCCACAGGCTGAATTTAATGCGGCGGGTCATATAGTGGGTTTCCTCGCCTTTGGGGGCGGGGGCCTTCTCCGCGGGCGCCTTCTTTTCGACGGACGGCGCGGCCTTGGGCTGAGCGGATTTGGGGGTCGAGCTTGTCCGAGGCGGTTGAGGCGTCTGGCTGCCGCGGGCCGAGAGGGTGAGGGCCCCGGCCGCCACGAGGGCGAGCAGAGGCAGGGCGAGGGGCAGGCGCGAAGCGCTGGGCTTGGGGGTGAGCAGGCGTGTGATCCGGAACATGAGGTTGCCTCCATTCGCCGCTTGGGCGGGGACTAGGTCGAGGGATTGGAGATCGTCGAGGCGATCGAGGATTTCGGCGTAGCGCAGGGGGTCGCCGCAGTGGGCCACCGCCGCGTCGTCACAGCAGCATTCGCGTTCGAGGCGCGTCCGCCTCGAAAGCCACCACATGGCGGGGTGGTAGAAGAGCAGCACCTCCACGCCGCATTGCAACCAGTTGAAGAGCACGTCGTGGCGCTTGAGGTGGGCCACTTCGTGGGCGAGCAGGGCCTCCACGCTCATCGGATCCATCCCCGTGAGCAGGCTCGCGGGGATGAGGAGCACCGGGCGGATCCACCCGATGACGAGGGGCGAGGTGATGCCCTTGGAGAGGCCGGCCTGGAAGGATCGGCGCAGGCCCATGCGCCGGGCGAGGTGGCGGAGACGCTGCTCCCAGGCCCCTCCCAGCGGCTCCATGCGGGCCTTGAGGCGCTGCAACCAAAGCCATCCGCCAGCCAAGCGGAGGGCGAGGAGGCTGGCGCCGAGGGCCCAGGCCCCGAGGATCCCCGGCAGCGCCGCCGCCAGGGCGGGACGAAGGCGCGCGAGGTGGGACGGGGACGCGAGGTGAAGCGCCCCCAACTCCGCCGCCTGAAACGCTCCGGGACCGGAGAGGGAGGGAGGCGTGGAAGGGGAGTAGAGCGCCCACCCCGTGAGGAGTGGGCTGGCGAGGGCCAGGGTGAGGAAGCCCAGGCCCAAGACGTAGCGGAACTGGGGCCCCCGCTGAGCCGCGAGGCGGAAGGCCAAAGCCGCCAGCAGCCCGAGGAGGCAGCCCTGCCATAGGAAGTGGAGGAGGGCCCAGCCCAGGGCCTGCAGATGCAGAGGCAGGTTCATCCTTTCCGCTCCTTTCGTGCCTTCCCCAGGAGTGCGCGGATCTGGGCTTTGGAGCCCGGATCCATGCGCCCCTCATCGAGGGCCGCCATCACGAGGTCCCCCGCGCTGCCCCCGAAGGCCTTGTCCAACAGATCCCGGAGGAGGCCCCGCTGCGTCACCGCCCGGTCCCGGGCCGCTTGGTACACGTGGCTGCGTTCGGAATCGTCCCGCGTGACCAGGCCCTTCTCGAGCATGACCTGGAGCATCTTGAGGACGGACGTGTAGGCCGTATCCCGTTCCCGGAGGAGGGCCTCATGCACCTGGCGCACCGTGCTGGGCCCCTGGTCCCAAAGCACGCGCAAGAGCACGAGTTCCGCATCCGTCGGTTGGGTGGCGCTGGGTCGCATGGGTTCCCCAATGAAGTACGAAAGAAACTCTACGAAGAAACCTATACTTAAAGGAAGGGAAAAGTTCCCTCATTCCATTTCGTCCCATTCCCAGAATTTTCAGTGGCCCGCCTCGGCCTTCCAAATTGGGCGAGCCGTCCCGGGCCACTGAAAATTCTGGGAGGCTAAGGGAAGGAAATCTCCTCGACGATCTCGTATTTCCCGTTGCGGATGCGCCAGAGGGCGTAGGTGCCGCTGGAGGGGTCGCCGTTGGCGTCGAGGTCGATGCGGCCGGAGGCGCCTTGGTAGTCCACGTCCTGGCCGGCCCGGAGGGCGGCGACGCCCTTCTGCCATTCGCCGACGTTGATGATCGTGGGCGTGCTTCCATCCGGGCGGGAGATCCCCGGCAGGTTCGCCGCGATGCCCGCCGGGGTCGGGCCTCCCGCGGCCATGGCGTAGGCGAGGAGGTAGGCGGCGTCGTACACGTTTTCGCCATAGTCGTCGGGCTCCTCGCCATCCCGGGTCGCGGCGAAGTAGGCCTGGCGGAAGCGCTGGAAATTGGGATCCTGGGTCGGCGCCGAGGGGAGGGTCCCCACCATGCCTTCGATGACGGTGGGTTCGGCGTTGACGAGGAAGGTCGCGCCCTTGTTGCCGTCCACGCCGAAGAGTCTCGGGAAGGGCAGGGGGGCGCGGAGCTTGAGATCGCGGGTGAGGTTGGCCCCGTCGATCTCGTAGGTCACGAGGAGGAGGCCCTCGGGAACGCTGGGGGCGAAGAGGGCATCCACCTCCTCGGTGAATCCGATGGATTTGCCGTCCGGGTAGGGCACGAAGGCGGTCACGGTGCCTCCTTTCCCCTGGAAGGCCGTCTTGAACACCTGGGCCAACCCCCGGCCGTAGGCGTTATCCGTGAAGACGACGGCCATGGTGGTGACGCCGGCCTCCCAGGCCTTCCGGGCGAGGATCTCGCCCTGGAAGGCATCGGAGGGGGCGGTGCGGAAGCAGAGGCCGCTGGGCCCGAGCTCCGTGGTGATTAGGGGGGACGTGGATCCCGCCGAGATGAGAGGAATGCCCGCGGGGATGCAGACGGCCTTGGCGGCCGCGAGGGTGGCGGCGCTGCAGCCCTCGCCCAGGATGGCCACCACCCCTTGGGAAAGGAGGTAGCGGGCGCCCTCGGGGGCGATGGACCCGCTGCAGCCCCCGTCCGCGAGGATGAAGGCGATGGGGCGTCCGTCGAGGCCGCCGGCGGCGTTGATCTCCAGGGCGGCGAAGCGGGCGGCCTTTTCCGAACTCACGCCGAAGGGGGCCCACCCTGTCACGGGGGAGAGGAGTCCGAGCTTGATGGCGTTGGGATCGGTTTCCGAGGCGCTGGCCGCCAAATCGTCGCCCTTGCAGGCGAGCAGCAGGAGGGTGGCGGCGAGGGCGAGGAGGGCGGGTGCGGCCGGTCTCATGGCGCGCTCCTAGAAGTTGAGGCCATAGGCCAGCACCACTTCCCGGCCCCGGCCGGGGAGATCGATCCCCCCGAAGCCCGGCTCCGCATAGGCCTCGCCCAGCAGGTTGTTGATGCGGAGGTTCACGCGGCCCACGTGGAAGAAGGAGGTGCAGGCCAGATCCACCCGCGTGTAGGCGGGGGTCGTGTAGGGCCGGAGGCCCGGCGTGAACCGGAAGTTGGAATCGGTGCCCCGGCGGGCGCCAGCCCGGAGGGTGGAGAGCTCGAAGTTCCCCCGATGGCCCAACCGGTAGTTCACCCGCAGCCGGTGGGCATGGGTGGGGTAGAGGGCCGTGGGGGCCTCCAGGGGTTGCCGGAGGGCATCCAGGCTCCGGTTATCCGTGCGCTGCCAGCTGGTGCTTCCCTCGATGCCCAAGCGGCCGGGAACCCATTGGAAGGTGGCCTCGTAGCCCGTGGAGTCCTGGGTGCCCAAATTGGCGGAGATGAAGTTGTCGCCCAAGGGGACGAGTTCCACCTTGTCCGTCACCCGCGTCCGGAATCCGTTCACGGCGAACACCAATCCCTCCGCGGCCTTCCAGCCCAGTTCCACTTCGAAGGTCCGGGCCCGCTCGGGTTCGAGGGAGGGGTTGCCGAGCACGTCCCCCGCGAAGAGGGGCTGGGCGAAGAGCTGCAATGGGGCGGGGGCCTTGAAGGAGGTGCCGTAGAGGACCTTTGCGTGCAGGGAGGGGCGGAGCCGCCACACGAGGCCCAGCCGGTAGCTGGTGGTGCTCCCATAGACGTTGTGGCGGTCGTGGCGGAGGTTGCCCGTGATCCCGAACCCCGGGATGGGGTTGAGCCTGAGCTGAAGGTAGGCGCCCGTGTTTTGGAAGGAGCGATCGCCTTGGGCCAGGCTCGTGAGGGTCTCCTTGCCCGTGGCAGCGTCCACGGTATACACGGTCATCAGGCGCTGGCGATCCGTGGTGTGATCCAGGCCGGCCGTGAGGCTGCCCTGGCCCTTGAACTCCCAGCGGGCCTCGGCCATGGCGTCGAGGCCCCGGTAGCCCACGTCCCGCCTTGGGTAGGTGGTGCCGGACCCGGAGGAGAGGCGCTCCTGGGAGCCGGGCTGGCCTTCGGCATAGGCGAGGGCCGCCTGCAGGGCGAGGGATTCGCGCCGGTATTCCGTGCGGGCCCGGAGGAAGCCGTTGTCCTGAACCACGCGGTTTTCATGGGTGAGCGTTCCGAAATCCAGGAGATCGGCGCGGCTATCCAGGTGGCTCCAGTGCCCGCTCAGCTCGAAGGCGCCCCGGGGCAGATCCCGGCGCCAGGCGCCATAGAAGCTCCCGGGCCGGGAGGTTTCGTCCTGGGTGATGGGCCGGGGATGGCGGCTCAGGCGGGGCGAGGATGCGGGGAGGCGGTCTCCCGACAAATCCTGCACCCCCACGGAGGCCGCCAGGAACAGGCGGGATGTCTCGCCTTGGGTGGAGACGACGCCCTCGGCGCCCCCGCCCAGATTCCCGCGGTAACTGCTCGCCCGCGCCAGGAGGGCGTTCCAATCCCCCTTCGTGCCGACCCTGGTGACGATATTGATGACGCCCAGGAAGGCGTTGGCGCCGTAGAGGGCGGACGCGGGCCCCCGCACGATCTCGATGCGCTCGATGGCTTCCATGGGGATGAGTTCGGGCCCCAAAAAGGTGGAGGTGTCGGGCCGGAAGGCGGCGGATTGGCCGTCGATGAGCACCTTCATGATGCGGTTCCAGGCGCGCAGCCCGCCGTTGATGCCGCGGATCCCGAAGTTCACGCTCAGATGGTCGTCGATGCCGTAGAGGCCGGGCACGTGGGCCAGGGCTTCCGCCACGGAGCGGAATCCCCCCATCCGGATCTCCTCCGCCGTCACGACGGAGACGATGGCCGGGGCCTCCGAGGCCTTCTCCATCTCCTTGGAAGCCACGATCACCTGCGTGTCCATCAGATTCCTCAGCGCCTTGAGGAGCTCCGCCCGCCCCTGGGGAACCGGCTCCTGGGCCGCTAGAACCGCCGACAGGAGGGGCACGGCGCAGCCAAGGGCACGAGCGAAGGGGACCATGGGCCTCCCGGGGCGATCTCGGCTTTCATCGGTGCCGCTATTGGCCTAGATGAGAACGGACTGCAATCCCTGAGACCCAAGTCCTGACCTGGCGAGCCTGAACGAAAATCCATGGAACCGCGAATGCCGCGAATGAACGCGAATGGTCCGGTGTCCTGCATCCCCTCCATCCCCTTTATCCAGGCCGATTTCTGTATTTTTAGCCAGGATGCAGGGGGTGGAGGGGATAGACAGGGCACCACCATGGTTGCCGATCATGGCCTGGGTATACAGGGACTGGGCATAGCTGTCTCCCCTTGCTTCTGATAGGACAAGCCTGCGGCGAGGTTGCTCCGTGGTGAGGTATTTCATTCGCGTCCATTCGCGGCATTCGCGGTTCCAAGTCTTGCCAAGAAGGCCCAAGACTTCCTCCCCAAAGGACGATCACCCGAGACCCCCCTACACTGGCCCCATGCTGCCCTTCGATCTATCCGCCCTCCCTAGGGAATTGGCCCGAGCTCTCCTGGCCCTGGAGGATCCCATCCCCTCCCTGGAGGCGTGGCTGGTGGAAGGGCCGGATCGGCTGGCTCCCGTGCTGCACGCCACCGTGGCGCTTCTCGTGGAAGGGCCTTCAGGATCTTCCCTGACCTGGGCCCCCATCGAGGTGAGCCTGGGGGATCGCAGCGTGAAGCTGGACCTCCTCCTGCTGCCCTCGATATTTGCGCCGGAGGCGTGGAGCTTCACCTTCCTCGAAGGCCTGCTGCGCAAGCCCGCGGCCTTCTACCGGGGCAAGCGGGTGGTGGAGCTGGGCACCGGCTCGGGCTGGGTGTCCCTGGCCCTGCTGCGCCTCACGGATGTGGCGCGGATCCTCGGGGTGGACCTCAATCCCCAGGCCATCCTCATGGCCCGCCTCAACGCTATCCTCAACGGCTTCGACGCCCTAGGGCGCGAACAGGCAGACCGGTTGCACGCCCGCTTCGAGGCCGCCACCTCGGATCTGCTGCAGACGCCCCGGCAGCGGGGCTTCGCGGCGGATCTCGTGATCGGCTGCATCCCCCAGGTCATCGCCCCGGCCATGGATTTGGAATCGACTCAGGGCCTCTACGATCTCAGCAACTACACGACGGCCCAGGGCCTCGTGGAGGACCAGTTCGGCCTGGGGCTGAACGCCCGGGCCCTGCGCGAGGCCCTGAGCCTGCTGGAGCCCGGCGGGTCCGTGATCCTGAACCTCGCGGGGCGGCCAGGGCCCGAGGTGGTGTCCGGCATGTTCCACCGGCGGGGCTACGAGGCCGAGGTGATCTGGCGGACGCGGGTGATGCAGGCGGCGGATACGGACATCTCCCCCCTCGTGGAGCTGGAGGCGCGCTCGGGGCGCTCCTTCGCCTTCCATTTGCATCGCCACAGCTCCGAGAGCGTCAGCGCCCGGCTCGCGCAGGTGGCCCTCTCGTCGGGATGCCCCATCTTCCACGAGCTGCAGGTGGTGGAGGGCCGGCCTCGCTCCGAGGCCCTATGCCCATTGGCCCGGGCCCTGGAATCCCTAAAGCTGGACGATCTCTGGGAGCGGGTGGATCTGGGCGGGGCTTCCGATGAACAGCTGAGCTTCGTCACCCGCCTGGCCGGAGGTTTCGTCGCGAACCCGCGCGCCCCCTACGCCCACGAGGCAGGGGACCCGGGATTCCGCCGGAAGCTGACGGGCTTCCTGCGGAAGTTCCACGATCTGGAGCTCTCGGAATCCGACGCTTTCGTGGGCCCGGATCGGGCCGCCCTCCTCCAGAGCCTGCTCATGGCCCTCGTGCTCCCCGGCGAAACCGTGCTCGTGAGCGAAAGCCTGCGCCCCGTCTACGGCCCCACCCTGGCCCGCCACGGCGCCGACCCCATCTGGGTTCACGGCGATGGCCATGAGATCGCCGAGGTGCTCCCCTGGCTGCGGCCCCGGATCGTGCTATTGGATGCGGGCGGCCCCCTGCGCCACCGCGGGGAGGCGCTGGAATCCCTCCTGGCGGCCTGCGAGGCCATGGACGCCCTCCTCATCCTGGACGAGAGCGCCCGCTTCGAGATCACGGCCCGGCGCGCGGAAAACCCCATCCTCGCCTTCCTGGCGCAGCACGCCGCCTGCGGCCACCTGGCCATCCTCGTCGGGCTCGTCCATAGCCAGGCCTTCCCCGACGTGGAGCTCGCCCTCTTCCTCAACCGCCACGCGCACCTGCGGCACGGCCTGGAGGCCGCGGCGGAGCTCACCTATTCCCGCATCTCCTGGTTCCATCAGGCCTACTACGAGGCCCTCTTCGATGAACTGCTGAGCTTCCGCATCAACGCGCCGGAACCGCCGCGAACCCTTTCAGCGTCCACCGGGCCGCGCCTCACGGCCGTCATGGAGGATCTGCTGCGGGCCCCGGCCTTGGCGCGGCCGGAACCGGGCCCTGGCGTCCTTCGCCTGGATTACGGCGAGAACGAACTGGATCTGCCGCCGGCCATGCTGGGCGCCATCCTCCAGGGCTTCCTTACTCCCTTCGTGGCCGCCGGATCCACGGCCCTGGCGGCACTGGAGGAGGAGGCCCGGGCCGCGGCCCGGATCTACCTTCAGGCCACTCGCCTCCCCGCCGTCCGGTCCCGGGAACTCCTCCTGGGCCAAGGCACCCTCCCCCTCCTCGTGGATGCCTTGAAGGCGCTGGCGGCGCGGCTCGGGCGCCCGCCGAAGGTGCTCATCCCCCAGGGCAGCTACGGCATGATTCCGCCCCTGCTCCAGGCCCTCTGCGAGGAGGTTCAAATCCTTCCTTCGGCCGCGCCGGACTTCCTCGCGGCGCCCGAAGCCCTGGCGCAGGCCGCCCCCTTCGATGCCCTCCTCCTCACGCACCCCGCCAACCCCAGCGGCGCCGCCTACACGCCCGAGGCGCTGCGAAGCCTCATCCAAGCCTGCGCCGCCCGGGGCGCCAAGGTGATCCTCGACGAGGTCTTCGGCCTCCTGGCGGATCTGGATGGGCCCCTGCCCCTGGGCCAGGATCGGCACGCGGACCTCGCCGACGAGGCCCGCGCCCACGTGCTCATCCTCTGCGGCGTCTCCAAGGAGTTCGCCGCCGGCGGCTTGCGCCTGGGCCTGGCCACGACGCCCGACACCGCGTGGCTGTGCGACATGGCGGCCCGCCGAGCCGCGCCCCTGCCTCAGCACCTCCTCGTGGCAGCCAAGGCCCTCTTCCAGGGCTTCGAAGCCCGCCGGGACGAACTCGAAGCCATGCGGCAGCAACTTCGAAGGCGGCGGGATCGCCTGGCCGCGGGCCTCACCGACCTCGGCTTTGGCGTCCAACCCCAACACCGCGGTGGTCTCTTCCTGCTCGCCGACACCTCGCGCCTCGACGGTGGCGACCCTGAGGGCTTCATCCTCCGCCTGGAATCCGAAGCCGGCGTCCGCCTCAACACCCCTGCCTGGAGCGGACTCACGCGGCATGCCCGCGCCTGCTTCGCCGTGCCGGAGGGGCGCATCGAGGAGGCGCTCGCAAGGCTAAAGGGGCATCTGTGAGCGGAAACGATGCCGTTCGGCATCCGTGATGTCGAATGACCCTCAGGAACTCACTGCCTGCCCCACTCCAGTTGCCACGCGACCGGAAGTCCCGCACGCTCCCTAGGGACGGGGGTTCACCCCGCGTACCTCAACGAATCCTTAGGAGTGATCGATGAAGATGGTGGCGTTGCTCTTGTGTTCCGGCATGACCATGCTCGCTCAAGCTACCGATGGAATGTCGAGCGACGAGATCAACTCGATGGTCATCGCCGTCAACGAGGCCCAGAACAAGGCCATGATGCACACGGCTTCGATGGCAGACGTCGAGTCCTTGTTTTCCCTGTACACCGACGACTTTGCTTATATTCACGAGGTGTACGGCGGAGCGTACACACGCGAACATTTGTACAGGAATACCGCCAAAAATGTGAAGACGGGACATTACAAGCTTACCGTTGGCCGCTACAAAATATTGAGGGTCATCGCCGGGCTCAATGCGGCCGCAGTCGAGCGGCTCGAAGTTGCAAGCGGCAAAGTTCATCTTTCCGTGTTCGAGTTCAAAGGCCGGAGGGTCGCAAGGATTGTCGAATACTGGAAGTGAAGGTCGCGCCGACGAAGCGCTGCATAAAGAAAACAGCGAAGTTAATCCGCAGATTTCGCAGATGACGCAGGTTTCAAAACCAGCCTGCGGGAAGGTTTGTCCCTGGAGAGTGCTCATCCATCAGGCTTTTCCGATAGAGTCCTTGTTGGTTTAAGTGATGTTTAGGGTTCTTTAATTTTGCGTTAGAGGTTCATGTGAAGGAGATAGAAGTGGCTAAGGGCTTTTCTTTTGGTGCGGTGGTGACGTTGGTTGCAGGTGTGTTCTGCTATGGGGCGGCAAATGCCGAAGTTCCCGAGCAAAAGGTGAAGGCGTTTATGGCAGCGTTTGAGCGCGTCTATCAGCCAGCCATGAATAAGGATGATGTGGAACGATATTTATCGTTCATGACAGATGACGTGACCGACTTTCACGCTTCATATAACGTCACATTGACAGGAAAGGACTTGCCAAGAAAGACCCTGCCAGAGAAGGCGAAAACCAGCGTGGCGTACAAGCTTGAGGTCGGTGAAATGATACTAGGCGAGCGAACCGCAGTCCTTGAGTATCGCGAGATTTTTAGAGACCGAGACGGCGCGAAAGTGGTGGATGGGAATCTACGGACGATCTTGGTTTTGGAGTATTCTAAGGATGGATTGATTAAGAATATGCGCCGATATCTGGATAAGTAATTGTGCTGATAGCGATGTAGTGCGGGGGAAACCTGCGCGGCACATAGGTTGATCACTCATATACAATTGCGAGGCGGCGCGGGTTTCACCCGCCCTACAAGGCTGGAGAGAGCTGGCAGTCATTACTTTGCACATACGCATTGTGACGACGATAGTGTGTTAATTAGACCCAATAAAACAAAGTTGTTTCATAAGGGCTTCGAGGAAAGCTAGAGTCTTGTCGGACGAATGAAATCCGCGCGGTTCATAGATCGATCACCGACGCACGTTGGTTAGGCGGCACGGGTTGCACTCGACTTATAAGGCTCTACGACACAACAAAGCCAAGTAGGGTGGGCACGTTTTTTGTGCCCACGCGGAATTGGTAATAGTCGTAAATGATGTTTTTGCCGTTTAAGCCTCAGGGGATCGCCACGGTATCCGCCACATCCCGGAAGGCCGGGATCTGATCGAAGTTCATGTAGCGGTACGTATCCCCGGCCTTGGTGGCGATGACGGCCACCTGGGCCTGGTACTCAGCCACGGTGGGGATTCGGCCCATGAGGGCGCAGACGGCGGCCAGTTCGGCGGAGCCGAGGTAGACGTTGGTATCGACGCCGAGGCGGTTGGGGAAGTTGCGGGTGCTGGTGCTCATGGCCGTGGAGCCCTTGCGGATCTGGGCCTGGTTGCCCATGCACAGCGAGCAGCCGGGCATCTCCATGCGGGCGCCGGTGCGGCCCAGCACGCCGTAGTAGCCCTCTTCCGTGAGGATCTTCTGATCCATCATCGTGGGCGGCGCGATCCAGAGGCGGGTCGGGATGTCCGACTTGCCTTCGAGCACGCGGCTGGCGGCGCGGAAGTGGCCGATGTTCGTCATGCAGCTGCCGATGAAGACCTCGTCGATCCTCGCGCCCTCGACGGCGGAGAGTGGCTTCACGTCGTCGGGATCGTTGGGGCAGGCCACCAGGGGCTCGGTGATGGTGGCGAGGTCGATCTCGATGACCTCGGCGTACTCGGCGTCCTTGTCAGCTTCCAGCAGTTGGGGATTGGTCATCCAGGCCTCCATGGCCTTGATGCGGCGGCCGAGGGTGCGCTTGTCCTCGTAGCCCTCGGCGATCATCCACTTCAGCAGGGTGATGTTGGAGCGCATGTATTCGAGGATGGGCTCCTTGTTCAGGCGCACGGTGCAGCCGGCGGCGCTGCGCTCGGCGCTGGCGTCCGTGAGCTCGAAGGCCTGCTCGATCTTGAGATCGGGGAGCCCCTCGATTTCCAGGATGCGGCCGGAGAAGACGTTCTTCTTGCCCTTCTTTTCCACGGTGAGGAGGCCGCGCTGGATCGCCGCGTAGGGGATGGCGTTCACGAGGTCGCGCAGGGTGATGCCGGGCTGCATCGTGCCCTTGAAGCGCACGAGCACGCTCTCGGGCATGTCCAGGGGCATCACGCCCGTGGCGGCGGCGAAGGCCACGAGGCCGGAACCGGCGGGGAAGGAGATGCCGATGGGGAAGCGGGTGTGGCTATCGCCCCCGGTGCCCACGGTGTCGGGCAGGAGCATGCGGTTCAGCCAGGAGTGGATGACGCCGTCGCCCACGCGCAGGGACACCCCGCCGCGGTCGCTCATGAAGTGGGGCAGGTCGCGGTGCGTGATGACGTCCACGGGCTTGGGGTAGGGGGCCGTGTGGCAGAAGGACTGCATGGTGAGGTCGGCGCTGAAGCCGAGGCAGGCGAGATCCTTCAGCTCGTCGCGGGTCATGGGGCCCGTCGTGTCCTGGCTGCCCACGCTCGTCATGTGGGGCTCGCAGTAAGTGCCGGGGCGCACGCCCTGGCTCTTGGGCAGATGGCAGGCGCGGCCCACCATCTTCTGCGCCAGGGTGAAGCCCTTGGTGGAGGCGGCGGGATCCTTGGGCAGGCGGAACAGCGTGGAGGCAGGCAGGCCCAGGGCCGTGCGGGCTTTGGACGTGAGGCCCCGGCCGATGATGAGGGGGATGCGGCCCCCGGCGCGGACCTCATCCAGCAGCACGTCCGACTTCAGCTGGAAGGTGCTCACCACCTGGCCGTTCTTCGTGATCTTGCCGTCGTAGGGGTGGATGGTGATGACGTCGCCCGTCTCCAGCTGCGATACGTCGCACTCGATGGGCAGGGCACCGGCATCCTCTTGCGTGTTGAAGAAGATGGGGGCGATCTTGGTGCCGAGGCAGAAGCCGCCGAAGCGCT
>CAYWDR010000095.1:0-12672 GCA_964457075.1 uncultured Solibacteraceae bacterium | reverse complement strand
GAGTGTGTCGGCACCCCTCCGTGCCTCGGTGCCTCCGTGGTGAACTTCTTTTTTCTTTTCTAGCCAGGATGAAGTGGATAGCCCGTTCTGCGTTTTCTGCGTTTTCTGCGTTTTCTGCGTTTTCTGCGCCTTCTGCGTTCCGCTTTTCATTTCAATGGTTCGTGCCTTTTCGTGGCTTCTTCTTAAGTGAACGGTATTGCTGCTAATCCCACTCCCGCGCCACGAGGAAAACGGCGGGGATGCGCTGGCTGCCGTGGAAGGCACCTTAATTTTCCGGAGCCCTGAACGCCGCCCCTCGCTCGAACTCCGCCGGACCGCCCGCCCAAAGGAACGGCCCTTCCGACCCACTCCCCGTGCCGCTCGCGGGGTCCCTCGGCCGAAGGAGCGGAAGGGGGTTGATGGGCGCGACGAGAGGCAGACCCTTCAAGGCATCCCATGGCCCGTGGCCCGAGCCGGTGGGGCGGAGCCCGCCCCTTCGACGCTGAGCCCGCCTTGATGGAGGGACGCGATGGGTCTCAGCCTGCGCACCCTGGTCCGGGAGCGACCCGAGGCACCCGACACGATGGCCGTGCGGATCCGCCCGGCGCGGCGGGAGGATATCGCCCTCATCCCCTCGCTCATGCGGCGGGTCTACGCGCCGCCCCTTCACGGCGCCGAGGCCGTGTGGTCCGAATCGAGCCTGCGCGCGCATCTGGAGCGCTTCCCCGAGGGGCAGTTCGTGGCCTGCCTCCCGGGGGGCCGCCTCGTGGGCACGGCCACCTGCATGCGCGTGAGCCTGCGCGAGGCCCTGCGGCCCCACACATGGTCGGAGATCACGGCCCGCGGCACCCTGGCCTCCCACGATCCGGAGGGCGGGGCCCTCTACGGCGTGAACATCGCCGTGGATCCTCGAATGCAGGGCCTCGGCATCGGGCACGATCTCTACCGCGCGCGGCTCGCGGCGGGGCGGCGACTGGGCTGCTGCGCCTTCGTGGCGGGGGCCCGCCTCGCGGGCTACGGCCGCCACGCCTACCTGAGCCCCGAAGCCTACCTCGAGGAGGTGCGGGCCGGCCGAATCTTCGACCCCACCCTGAGCAAACAACTGGCCTTGGGCTTCCGCCTGCGGGGCCTCCTGCGGGACTACGCGCCCGATCCCGAAACCCACGGCCACGCGGCCCTCATCATTCTGCCCCTATGATGGCCCCCTTCGGCATGGCCTCCGCACGGCACCCGCCCCGGCGGGAGGATGGGGGGGAGACCCTCATGCTGGATCCGGCCCGCGAGGTGCTCCTCTCCCCGCTGCGGATCCGCCTGAGGGCGGAAGAGGATCTGGCGGGCATCCTGCAGCTCCTGCGGCGGGCCTACCCGCCTTCGCCGCGCGGCCCCGCGGCGCCGTGGACGGACGAGGTGCTGCGGGAGCAGATGCGGCGCTTTCCCGAGGGCCAGTGGGTGGCCCGCCGGGTGGACGGCCGGCTCCTGGGCACGGCCAGTTGCATGAGGGTGGATCTGCGCTGGGCCATGGCGCCCCACACCTGGGCGGAGCTCACGGCCGAAGGCACCCTGAGCACTCACGACCCCATGGGCAACGCCCTCTACGGTGTGGGCCTCGCCGTGGATCCGGCCTTCCAAGGCCTGGGCATCGGACGGAGCCTCACGGAGGCGCGCCTGGACATGGGCGCCCTGCTCGGCTGCCGCGCCTTCGTGGCCGGCGCGCGGATGGCGGGCTATCGCCACGCCCGCGCCCTCGGCCCCCAGGGCTACCTCGCCGAGGTGAAGGCGGGGCGCCTGTGGGATCCCACCCTCAGCAAGGAAATGGCGTTAGGATTTGAGCTTCTGGGGGTGCTGCCGGCCTACGCTCCGGACCCCGAATCCGAAGGGTACGCCGCGCTGGTTTACAAGCCCCTCTGAGGCCCGATGCGATTCAAGGCTCCCAAACCCATCCTCTCCCGCCCCGTGCGGGTGTGCAGCATCCAGTACGCGCTGCGCAAGGTGGCGGATTTCGAAGCCTTCGCCCGGCAGGTGGAGGCCTTCGTCGACGTGGCCGACGACTACGACGCCGATCTCGTGGTCTTCCCCGAGCTCCTCACGGCCCAGCTCATCAGCACCCTCCCCGCGGACTTCAATCCCGCCGAGAGCATGCGCCAGGTGGCCGAGCGCTACACGGGGGACTACGATCAACTCTTCCGCGGGCTCGCCTCCAAGTACGCCCGCATCATCGTGGCCGGCACCCATCCCCGCCTCATGGACGAGGCCCTCATGAACGTCGCGGCCATCTTCGTGCCCGGCCATCCGCCCGTGCTCCAGCCCAAGCTCCACATGACGCCCACGGAGCGCAAGGTCTGGCATTTTTCCCCCGGGCACGAACTGCACGTGGTGGAGACGGATTTCGGCGCCTTCGCCGTGGCCATCTGCTACGACACCCAGTTCCCCGAGGTGGGCCGCGTGCTCGCGGAAAACGGCGTGCAGCTGCTCCTGGTGCCCTACCTCACGGATGACCGCCGGGGCTGGGCACGCGTCACCACCTGCTCAAGGGCCCGGGCCATGGAGAACCAGTTCTTCGTGGCCACCGCCGGCATGGTGGGCAGCCTGCCCCTCATCACGGATCTCACGGCCCAGTACGCCCAAAGCGGCATCTACACGCCCTCCGACTACGCCTTTCCCCAGGATGGCGTGGCCTCGGAGGTGGCGGTGAACACGGAGATGGTGGCCGTGGCGGATCTCGATCTCGCCCTGCTGGATCAGGTGCGGCGGGATGGCAGCGTGCTGAACCATCAGGACGCCGCCGAGGATGGCCTCCACGTGCGCTTCGATGGCCGCGTCGTCATCCATCGCCTGCCCTGGGGCTCCAAGGGCGAGGGTCAGTAGCCGTACTTTCCCACCAGGGGGCGAAGCCGCTCCCGCGTGGCTTCGGGCACCAACTCGGGGCGGGTGACCAGGGCGGATCGGAGGGCGCTCCGCGCCGGATCCCCCTCGGGCGCGCCGGCGGCGAGGGCGGGCACGACGGCCGCGAGCAGGGCCTGGGCCTTGCCGACGTTGGCGGCCATCACGGCGAGCACGTCGTGGGTCTCCACCGCCTCGTCGTCCTTCCAGGCGTCGAAGTCGGTGACGAGGGCGAGGCAGGCCCACACGAGCTCCGCCTCGCGGGCGAGCTTGGCTTCCGTCGCTTGGGTCATGCCGATGAGGTCGGCGCCCCAGGACTGGTGGAGGCGGCTTTCGGCGCGGGTGGAGAACTGGGGGCCCTCCATGTTCACGTAGGCGCCGGCTTCCGGCAGTTCCAGCCCCAGCCGCGTGGCGGCGCCGCGCAGCTGGCCCCGTAGCCAGGCGGAGGTGGGCTCGGCGAAGCCCACGTGGGCCACGAGGCCCTCGCCGAAGAAGGTGTTCTCGCGGCGATGGGTCCTGTCGATGAATTGCGTGGGCAGGCAGAGGGTCCCCGGATGGAGGTGGGCCTGCAGGCTGCCCACGGCCGACACCGACAACAGGATCTCCACGCCCACGGCCTTCATGGCCCACACGTTGGCGCGGTAGTTCACCTCCGAAGGCGTGAGGCGGTGGCCCTCGCCATGGCGCGCCAGGAAGGCCACGGGCGCGCCCTCCAGGCTGCCCAGCACCAAGGGGCCGCTGGGCGCGCCAAAGGGCGTGGCCACGTCCCGCCGCTCCGACACCGCCACGCCAGGCATATCGTAGAGCCCGCTGCCGCCGAGGATGCCGATGGGGTGGGTCATGAAAACCTCGGGCCGCGAACCATGTCTCCACTCACCCTATCCACCCGTAGCTGCCACTTGCAAATCATTTGCCGAGTGGTAATTAAGCCTTTGTCTGACGCTGATCATGGAGATTACCACTAGAGTATATTTGTGCTAGTGGTAATCGAATTTATACTGGCCTCAGGAGGGCTCATGAACTCCAGGAAGCCCGAGCACAAGTCGTCGCGCGAGAATGCAGCCAAGTCCATTCATGCGGAACGTTCCGACCCGCCGAGCCATGCTGACGACCTCGACCGAGGCCTGCCGAAGGCCATGGCCGCGGAGAATCTCCCTTCTCAAGGCAGGGGCCTTGGGCACCTCGCCTTCGAACCTCCCACGCTGCTCCCGCTGGAGACCCAAACCATCTACGCCGAGCTGCTCGAGCGGCTCATTGGACAGGATTTTCGCCGGACCTTCGGGTCCATTCCTGGGAATTTCCTTCAGCGGGAGAAGAACGGGAGGCCGTACTGGTACTTCCGGACTTCCAAAGGCGGATCGGGCCAGCAGGAGTTCTACGCCGGCCCCGACAACGATGACACTCGAAAGCTCATCCAATCCCACAAGGAGGCGCGCTCCTCCGCCAAGCAGGAGGAGGAGGGAATCGCCCGGCTGAACCTCATGCTGCGCCACAGCGGGATAGGGCTCACCGACCCCACTTCGTCGAGGATCATTCGCACCTGTGGCGCAGCGGGCGTGTTCCAAATGGGCGGCGTGCTCATTGGAACCCACGCATTCCAGGCGATCGGGAACGCGCTTGGGGTGAAATGGGGCTCGGGCCTGAAAACCCTCGATGTAGACTTCGCCGCGCGTCGCAGGGCCTCCCTCAACCTTGGCCTCCCCGAGACCCCCCAACTGATGGCCGACCTCCCGGCCGCGATCGAGTCCCTCAAGATGGGCTTCGTCCCCCTGGTACGCCTGCACACGGAGCAGAAGCCCACCTCCTACGTCGTGGTGGGGAAGGATGAGCGTGTGGACCTGCTCACGGATCCCAAAGGCCGGAATCGGGAGACCCCGGTCAAGATCCCTCGACTCAACGCCTACGCCCAGCCGCTCGAATTCATGGGGTTCCTTCTTGAGAAGTCCATGAAGGCGGCCATCGTCGGTTCAGAAGCAACGCTGGTTCAGGTTCCGGATCCCGCGCGCTTTGCGATCCACAAGCTCTTGGTCGCCAGCAATCGCAACGCCCAGCAACTCATGAAGGCCGGGAAGGATCGTCAGCAGGCCTGCCAGATCCTGGTATTCCTTCAGGAGTACCGGCCTGGCGACATGGAAATAGTGATGGGGGACCTGCTTCGCCGTGGCCCGAGCTGGTCCAAGCGGGTCCATGCGCAGGCGCAGCTCCTGCCCGTGCCGGTTCCAGGATTTCTCGACATGTTCCGTTCGTAATCCGGCCCCACGGCGTGACGCCCTTCGCCTAGCCGGCTCCCTCCCTCAACAATTCCAGCAGCGCCTCGGGGCTGAGGCGCCCGCCGCCCTCGCCGGAGGCGAGGATGCTTTCGGCGAGCTCCCGCTTCTGGTGGTGGAGCTGGACGATCTTCGCCTCCAGGGTGCCCTTGGCGACGAGGCGGTAGACGGTGACGGGGCGCTGTTGGCCCATGCGGTGGGCGCGGGAGCTGGCCTGATCCTCCACGGCGGGATTCCACCAGGGGTCGAGGATGACGACGTAATCGGCGGCCGTGAGATTGAGGCCCGTGCCGCCCGCCGTGAGGCTGATGAGGAAGAAGTCGCCCTCGCCGCCCTGGAAGGCGTCCACGGCCTTGGCCCGCGCCTTGGCGGGGGTGGATCCGTCGAGGTACTGGAATGGGATTTTTTGGGATTCCATCCAATCCCGGACGATGTGGAGGTGATCCACGAACTGGCTGAAGACGAGGGTGCGGTGGCCGCCCTCGCGCAGTTCGTCGGCCAGCTCCTGGAAGGCCTCCAGCTTGGAGGCGGGGCCCGCCCATCCGGGCATGGCGAGGCTGGGGTGGCAGCAGACGCGCCTTAGCTTCATGAGCTCGGCGAGCATCTTCACGGCGCGCTGCCCGGGGGGCGCGCCGACGGCGGCCTCCATCCCCTCCATGGCGCGGCGGCGCAGGGCCTCGTAGAGGGCGGTCTCCTCCCGGGAGAGCTCCACTTCCCTCAGGATCTCCGTTCGCTCCGGGAGATCCTCCAGCACCTCGGCCTTGGTGCGGCGAAGGAGGAAGGGGCGGACGAGGCGCTGGAGGCGGTGCAGGGTGTCCGTGTCCTTGTCGCGCTCGATGGGCCCGGCGAAGCGGCGGTTGAATCGATCCTGGCTGCCCAGCAGGCCGGGGTTGAGGATGCGGAAGAGGCTCCACAGCTCGCCCAGATGGTTTTCCAGGGGCGTGCCCGAGAGCGCCAGGCGGAAGCGGGCCTGGAGGCCGGCGGCGGCCTGGCTGCGCTTGGCCTGCGCGTTCTTCAGGGCCTGGGCCTCGTCGAGCACGAGGGTATGCCACTCAAGGGACGCGAAGGCCTCGGCGTCCCGCTGGAGGAGACCGTAGGAGGTGAGCACGACGTCGCGCTTGCCGAGGTTCCGCAGCAGGTCCTCCCGATCCGCGTCGTGGTAGCGGTGGAAGGTCAGCGCCGGCGCGAAGCGGGCGGCCTCGGATTCCCAATTCGCCATCACCGAGGTGGGGGCCACGACGAGGGCGGGGCCGCCGCCCTTCCTCGCGGCGGCGCGCTGCAGGAGGAGGGCGAGGGTCATCACGGTCTTGCCCAGACCCATGTCGTCGGCGAGCACGGCACCCGCCTCCCAGGCGGCCATGCGCGTGAGCCACTGGAAGCCCTCGTCCTGGTAGGGGCGCAGCTCCGCCTGGAGGCCCTTGGGCAGCGTGGCCTTGGCGGAGAAGGCCTCCTGGTAGCGGGCCACGAGGCTTTGGAATCCCGCGTCCCCTTCCAGCTCCCCGCCCAGCAGGGGGGCCGTGAGGGCGGGCAGGCGCCAGGCCTTGCCGTGGGCTTCGCCGAAGGCGGCGAGTTCGCCCAGGCGCTTGCGGAAGGCGGCCGTGAGGGCGAGGTAGCGCCCCTGCCCGAGGGTGACGAAGCGGCCCGGCTGATCCTCGACCAAACGGAGCAGTTCCACGAGGGAGAGGGTCTGGCCATCGTCCAGCCTCAGTTCGGCGCTCGCCTCGAACCAACCGCCCGTCCCCGTGGCGCTCACGTGGAAGGCGCGTTCGTCCATGCGGCCCGCGAGGCTGAGGGCGGCGCCCTCGGGCCAGTGGGCCTGCGCGCGCCCCTGCACGATATCCAGGGCCTCCAGCAGCTCCAGGGCCTGGGCGGGGTCGGGCAGGCGGAATTCGAAGGGGCCATCCTCGCCTTCCGCGAGGGCGGGGCAGGCGAGCAGCAGTTCCTCCACGCGGGCACGCTCATCCGCGAGGTCGCGCCGGGTCTGGACGAGCCGGCCCTCCAGGGTGGCCACCATGGCCTCGCCGCCCTCCCCGGGCCGCACCCAAGGGCCGCCGGGAATGGGGCGGAGACGGGCCGTGACCCGAAGGCCCTGGCCGATGGGCTGGAGGATGAGCTGGAGGGTGGGATCGCCTTCGAGCGGTTCGGCGGTGGCGCCTTGGATGGGGGCGTCGCTTTGCAGGGGAAAGTGCTGGGCCAGGCGGGGGAGGAGGGCCTCCAGCCGCGCGAGGCCGGCCTCGGGAACCGTGAGCCCTTGGTCGAGCAGGCCCGCGGCGCGACGGTGGGATTCCTGGAAGCGGATCACGCGCAGGCGATCCCCCTGGAGTTCGAGGTGGGTGCTGCCTTGCCGGGGAAGGGGGGGATGGAGGCGGAGGACGCGGCCCGCCGGCCCCTGCTCCACCCGCAGTTCGGGCCCGGCGTTTTCCACGTGCAGGGGCGTGAGCTCGTCGACGCCGGAGGTGCTCAGGAAGGCGAAGGGGTGGCCCGCGAGCCGCTCGAGCACCCGTGCGAGATCCTCGGCATCCGGGCCGCCCCAGCGGCGTTCGTCGGCCCAATCCCGCCAGGCCTCCAGGGCCGGGAAGTCCTGATCCTGGACCCACGGATCGGCGATGGGGCTGAGGGACCGGCCCGCCGAGAGGGTCTGTCCCTTGCCCCAGCCCCGGGGGCCGCGCTTTTGATCCTTCGGCTCCACGTCGAAGATGAAGCCCTTGCCGTTGACGGAGACGACCCACGCGAGGCGGCGGGGACGATCCGGGGCGGCGCCTTCCGCGGGGGTGAGGGACTCCAAGGCCTCAAGGGCCTTCTCCCAGGCCGGGACGGGCTGGATCCACCGGGCGAGGGCGAGGCCCGGAGCCTTGGCCGAGGGGCCATCGAGGAGGAGATCCAGCTCGGGCCTACCCCAGGCGCCCTCGGGGAGTCCGGCGCGGAGGCTGCGGAGATCCTTCGTGAAGGGGGCCGGGAGGGCGAGGCCTTCCCAGGCGAGGGCGCTGCCGAGGATCAGCTGCTCCAAGGCGGAACCCCGATGTTCCTCGATCCGGGCCCGCTCCTGAAGGAATTGGGAGTTCAGGGACTGGCCTTCGATGACGCGGCCGAGGAAGGCGGCGCAATCCTTGAGCGGGTCCTGGACGGTGATCTGCCCCTGAAGCCACGTGATGGCCTCGGCGTGGCGCCCGCGGGCGGCCTTGAGGAGGGCGAAGGCGTGGAGGAGGGCCCCGAAGCCGTGGATCCCGCATTTGCGGCGGCGGCGTTCCTTGCGCTCCTCTTTGATCCGTTCATCGAAGGTGGCGAGGGCCTCGGAAGCCCTGCCTTCCAGCATTTCGAGCCAGCCCTTCATCGTCTTGGCCACGCCCGTGGGTTGCAGCCGCTTGAGGGCCTGGGCCGCGCCGGCGCGATCCCCCTTCAGGAGGGCGATGTAGGGATCCAGGACGAGGTTGATCTCAGGGTCTTCCAAGGCCTGGATGGCCTCCACCCGCGGCTGGCTCCGCCCCAGATCCTGGGCGCAGTTCAACCAGGCCTCGTAGGCCGCCAGTTTTCGGATATCGGGGTCGAGGGCGGCCCATAGGCGGGGGAAGGCCGGATCCAGAAAGTCCGTCATGAAATGGGGCGCCGCGCCTCCAAACCGGGCATCCGCCAGGCTTTGGTGGAGATCTTGAACCTCGTCCCGCTGCCCCAGCAGGGCCCTAAGGCGCAGCTGGATCAGGCCCCGGTCGGAGGGGATCGGATAGTCCGGGAAATCCCAAGGGGCATCGGCCCTAAAAGTCCCAGCCAGGGCCTTGAACCGGCCCGTCTCCAGTAGGAGGTCCAGCACGGGCGCGTGCCACTCCCGCCTTAGATGCCAGCGGTTCCACTGGGAGGCGAGGAGGCCCCCCTTGATCAGCGGGGCGAGGAAGCTCCGGTCCTTCCAGGCGGGAGGAGGCTCCTGAAACTTCAGATGGATCGCCGCCCGCAGGGCGAGGTCGCTTTGAAACAGCCCTTCGGTGCAGGCGGCCAGCAGCTCCACCATGGCGCGGCGGGGGGGATCCAGGACCAGGAGGGCATCGCGTGGAGACGGCATCCCTTGATTCTAAGGGACCGCGCTTAGAACCGCGCCGTGATTCCCACCGCGAAGGCCATGTCCGCCGTGTTCTCGTTGTGGGAGACGTTGTTGACGTAGCGGAATGTGGCGAAGGCGCGGGGCGTGAAGAACCAGTGGAGGCCCAGGTCGTGGGTGAAGGCGGGGCGGTGGAAGGTGGCGCCCTCGATGGGGCGGGCGAAGCCGCTGAGGAACTGGAGCTGGAGGTAGGGCTGCAGCGCCTTTTTCGTGCGCCAGCGGAGGCCCAGGTGGCCGCCAGCTTCGTGGCGGTAGCCGATCTGCTCGTAGGCGGCGCTGCCCGTGGCGCGATGCGTGTAGGCGGCGCCGTAGGTGAGCTGGTGGCCGGGGGCGAAATCCCACCAGCCGCTGAGCCCTGCCTGCGTGTCCCAGCCGCTCTGGTAGACGTCGTAGGTCTTCGTGAGGGGCGGCTTCACGGAGGCCGTGAGGCTCAGGCCGCCGGAGGATCCCTCCATGAGCTGATGCACGATCCCCAGCACGGGATCCTGGGGTTTGCGCTTGATGGGGTCGTCGGAATAGAAGGTCACCTGGCCCCGCGCCATCATGGCGACGACGAGCTGGTTCCGCGCCACCAAATCGCGGCCCCATTGGCGGAAGCCCAGGACCGAATGGAAGCGTTCGATGGTGGAATCGAGGGCGCCGCCCGTATGACTCACCCAGGCCCACTGGAGAAAGGCGTCCGTGCGGGGGCCGAGGCCCGTGCGCACGTCGATCGTCGTGCGAAGCACCTCCTCATCGAACCAGAACGCGAAAGGCAGGTGGGCGTAGTCGCCCGCATGCTGATTCCAGTAGTCGCGGGTGAGGAGGACGCGGCCCTGCAAATCGCGCGGGGGGCCGTTCTTGATGGCGTCGCTGAACTCGAAGACGTTGCTGCGGGCGCTATGCAGGGACACCTGCCAACGGCCCACGCCCACGGGGCGCGGGGAGAGGGGCTGGTAGCTGAGGGGGATCAGCTGGAGGGGAAAGAGCTCCCGCGTGGGCGCCACGCCGGGATCGTAGGCCAGGGGATCCTGGCCGCACACCGGCAGGCAGGGCCCGAGGGAGGCCAGGAGGGCAAAGAGGGTGATGGGGCGCATGACGGAAGTTTAGGTGAATGCGGAGCTGGAAATTGAAGCAGTCAGATCAATTCCCCACACGTCCAGTACCCGCGTGACCTCCCCGGCTTCGAGGCTCAATGCGGTCGCAAACCCCGGCCCATCCACCACCACGCTGTGGTACTCGCCCTCCTCGCCGCAGGCGTCGCAGCCGTGGGCTTCGATCAGATCCACGAGGGCGGGGTCGAGCATGCGGCCGAGGAAGTCCACGGGCAAGCGGCCCTCGCGCAGGGCCACGATGCGCGCCTTAAAGCCCTCCCGAAACAGCTCGTCCACGAGCTTTCGGCGGGGTTCCAGCCAGAGGGGCAGGAGGGGCGTGAGGTCCGCCGTCTCGCACACCTTTTCCTCCCAGTCACGGTGGGGCTGGAGGTCGATATCGCCGAAGACGATGGCCTCGGCGCCCAGGGCCTTCGCCTCCTCGAGTTTTTCGATGAAGGTGGCCTCGTAGCCGTCCCAGGTGGCGTGGCCTTCGATCAAGGGAAGGCCCAGGGCGGCCGCTTGGGCGGTGAGGACTTCCGGGCGGAGGCCGTGGCTGCGGCTCCGCTCGCCGTCCTCCTTGAACATGGTGAGGAGGCCGACGGGGCGCAGGCCCGCCTTCACGGCGCGGTGGAAGGCGAGGGCGCTATCCTTGCCGCCGCTCCAGGAACATACGAAGGGGGTGCCGGGGATCAGCGTGTCGCTCATTTCAGCCTCAGGGGACAGCCGGCGACCGAGGCTCCACCTCCGCCAAGGCACGAGCCTTGGCGGGAGCAGGCTCCGGGGGAGCCTGCGATAGGTGGAGTAAGGGGTCGGGGCCGGATCATTTCAATCGGAGGGGACAGCCGGCGACCATCAGGAAGGCCTCGTCCGCCGCGGCGGCCGTGGCCTGGCCCAGCCATCCGGCGAGGTCCCGCCAGCGGCGCAGCAGGGGGCTCTCGGGCACGGGGCTCCAGCCCACTTCGTTGCCGACGATGACGACGGGGTAGGGCGCCTCGCGCAGCGCGCCAAGGATGGCGTGCCACTCCGCGAGGATCGCCGCGTCGTCCCAGTCGAGGCGCGCGGAAAGCCACAGCGTTTGGCAATCCAGCAGGAGGCCCGAGGGCGGGGGGTTTACCTTGCCCAACGCGCCCACCACGTCCTCCGGCGCCTCCAGGGTGCGCCAAGCGGGACGCTCGGCCCGGTGCCGGTCCACCCTGAGTTTCATCTCGGAGTCCGCGCCCTTGGGGTCGAAGGTGGCGAGCACGACGACGCGATCGCCCCAGGCGGAAGCCAGCTCCACGGCCCGGCGGCTCTTGCCGCTACGCACGGGGCCGGTGAGGTAGGTGATGCGGCCCATCAGAACTCCAACCCCGCCTGGGCCTGGATGCCCTGCTGGAAGGGGTGCTTCACCTCGCGCATCTCCGTGACGAGGTCGGCGGCGTCCAAGAGCGCCTGCGGCGCGCCGCGTCCCGTGATGACGACGTGCTGGGATTCGGGCCGCGCGGCCAGGGCCTCCAGCAGCTCTTCCACGGGGAAGTAGCCGTACTGGAGGACGACGTTGAACTCGTCCAGGAGCAGGAAGCGCAGTTCGGGATCGGCGAGGTGGCGCTTCACGAGCTCCCATCCCTCCCGCACACGGGCGATGTCCGCGGCGCGATCCTGGGTGTCCCAGGTGAAGCCATCGCCGCAGCGATCCCAGGCGAGCTGGCCGGGGAAGGCCTGCGCGAGGGCCGTTTCCGCCGTGGCCTGTTCGCCCTTGATGAACTGGACGACGGCGCACTTGAAGCCGTGGCCGAGGCTGCGCACGAGCATGCCCACGGCCGCCGTGCTCTTGCCCTTGCCGTTGCCCGTATGCACGAGCACGAGGCCTCGCCGCTCCGTGGCGGCCTTCATGCGCGCCCGCATGGCGGCCTGGAGTTTGAGCATGCGCAGCTTGTGGGCTTCGTGGGTCATCAGGGCAGCTCCAGAACGAGACCGGGCAGGGTTTTCGCCTTCACGCCGAAGACGGATTGGATGCGCTCGGGCGTGAGGGCCTCCTCCGGCTTGCCATGGGCCATGAGCCGGCCCTGCTGCAGGACGAGCACGCGATCCACGCAGTGGGCCACGCGCAGATCGTGGATGCTGAGCAGCATCGTGCGGCCCTGCTGGGCAAGGCGCTTGGCGAGGACGAGCACCTCCAGCTGGTGCCGCACGTCCAGCTGGGCGAGGGGCTCGTCCCACAGCTGCAGGGGGGCGGCCGTGGCGAGGGCCCGGGCGAGCATGACGCGGGCCCGCTCGCCGCCGGAGAGGCGCGTCACGGGGCGATCCGCCAGCTGTACGAGGTCCAGGGCCGCGAGGGCCTCCTCCACGCCCACGCCATCGTCGCCGTGGGCGTGGCGCCCCATGGCGACCACCTCCCGCACGGGGA
>CAYWDR010000094.1:0-12781 GCA_964457075.1 uncultured Solibacteraceae bacterium | reverse complement strand
GTGAACGAGCCCTATCCCGTGGCCAACCTCTACCCGCCCGTGCAAAGCGGAGATCCGGACTGGCGGCCCTATTTCACCGTGAACCTCCTGAACCTGCCGGGCCACTACCACAACGGGGGCATCTGGCCCTTCATCGGCGGCATGTGGGTGCGGTTCATCCACCGCCTGGGGCTCTACGACGTGGCCTGCCACGAACTCCTGAAGCTCGCCCAACTCAACCGCCTGGGCAAGAACCAAGAGTGGGAATTCAACGAATGGGTGCATGCCCGCACCGGGCGGCCCATGGGGAAGACCTACCAAGCCTGGTCGGCGGCCACCTACCTGCACGCCTGCCATGAACTGCAGCTCAACCCAGAACAGATCGGCCATGACTGATACATCCCTGTCCGTCGATCCCGTCCGGATCCATCCCGAGGCTTCCGCCCCTACGGTGCGCCCATGAACATCGCCCTCGCGGTTCTCGTCGTCGGATTGATGGTCTTCCTGGCCCATGCCTTGGAAGACCTCTTCGCCCGGACCCGGATTCCCGACGTGTTGTTCCTGTTGGGATTGGGCCTCCTTCTGGGGCCCGTCTTCAAAGTCGTGGGTCCCCAGCATCTTGGAGCGGTAGGGCCGGTATTCACGACCCTCACGTTGGTCATCATCCTGTTCGAAGGGGGCCTCGGGTTGGATCTGGACCGCCTCTTCCACGGCCTGCGGGGCGCGGTGCTCCTCACCATCTTGAATTTCGCGGCTTCCATGCTGGTGATCGTCCCCCTGGGACGGACGTTTCTGGGGTTGGAGTGGATGAGCGCCGCCATCCTGGGGGCCATCCTGGGAGGCACCAGCTCGGCCGTGGTGATCCCAATGGTCAAGCGGCTTCGGCTGGGCGAGAGCACCCGCACTTCCCTGGCCCTGGAATCGGCGCTCAGCGATGTGCTGGTGATCGTGGTGGCCTTGGGCTTCATGAGCGCTCAGCAAATGGGGGCCCTGAACCTCGGCGGAATGGCCGGGGGCATGTTGGCTTCGTTCCTATTGGCCGGGGCCATCGGCGCCATGGGGGGATTCGCGTGGTCCCTGGCCCTGACCCGCATCCATGGGCTTCAGAACTCCATTTTTACGACCCCCGCCTTCGTGTGCGTGGTTTTCGCGGTGGTGGAACTTCTCGGGTATAGCGGGGCCATCGCGGCCCTGGCCATGGGAATCGTGCTGGGGAATCTGGAAAGGATTCCGGCCCGTATCCTGCCGATATCCTCCGAAGCCTTGGCCAGCCTGAACGCCACGGAGCGGGAGGTCTTCGCCGAGGTGGTCTTCCTCCTCAAGACCTTCTTTTTCGTTTACATCGGCATGTCCATTCGTATCGGGGGGTGGGGCGATCTGCTCGCGGGTCTCCTGTTGACGGCCGCCCTGTTCGCCATCCGGATCCCCGTCGTCCATGCGGCGCTGCGCCCCAGTCAAGCGAGCGGTTCTGATGCCCTGGCCTCCATGGCTCTCATTCCCAAAGGCCTGGCCGCCGCCGTGATGGCCAGTCTGCCGCTTCAGATGGGGCTGCCTGCGGGTGAGGCACTTCGCAATGCCACGTTCGCGGTAGTGCTCATCAGCATCGTGGCCTCGTCGCTTCTGGTCTTCCTCCTGGAACGCGGATGGCTCTCCTTACTCGAAAAAGGCATGTTCCGCCGTTTTTATCGTCCATCTTAGGAGGGCCGCGGCCGTCATCGGCCTGGTGGCGCCTACCCTGCCGGGGCTGGGAGGCGCGGCCATTCTCGTGCCCGAGGGCACGCCGTTCCCGGTCGCACTTTTTATCGCGGCATCTCATTGCAAACTGGCCCATGCGATCTAGGATGAACGAGGCTTACACCTCTCATCACCGATGGAGAACCTAATGCCTCTCACCCCTTCGGAAATGGAGCAGGAATTCTTCGCACGCCAGGAGTTGGAGCGGAGGCGCTTGGCGGCCAAGGCCCAAGAAGCGAAGCTTCAGATCGAGGAACGCCAACGATTAAAAGATCTGCACTGGATGCGCTGCCCCAAATGCGGAATGGGTTTAGCGGAACTGGACTATCGCGGGACCAAGATTGACCAGTGCAGCTCCTGCGACGGCATCTGGCTGGATGCGGGAGAATTGGACGCCATTGCCGGCGCGGAGGCCGGGGGCTTCGTGCAGAGCCTCCAAAAACTCTTCAAGGCCTAAATCCCGGAGCCCTCCTGCGAAGAGCTCCTCAATCTCCGGAGTGCCCCATTAGCCCCCTTCAATGGTTGTTCATCGCCCTTTTCCTGTTGGCCATCGAAATGGTCACGCCCGGGGTCTTCTTCTTCGCCTGCATGGCCGTGGGGGCCTTCGCGGCGGGAATAGCCGCGCTCCTCGGAGCCAGCCCTGGAGCCACCTGGGCCACCTTTTTTTTCACCTCAACGTTTCTGGTGTTCGCCGTGGCCCCCCTTGTGCGCCGATTCATGAAACGCCAATCCACGGAGACCGTGGGTTTGGACGCCCTCAAGGGTCAGCAGGCCATGGTTGTCGAGGCCCTGGATCCACTGACCGGACAAGGCCAGGTTCGCGTTTCCAACGGTGCGCTTTGGCGTGTCGTGGCCGAGGAGCCCACGCCTATCGGGGCCTGGGTTGAGGTGGTGGATATCGTGGGAACTCGCCTCAAGGTCCGTCCTTCGCAACAGCCCTCTTCCTGAGGAGTTCCCATGGAACTGCCACTCCCGATTCTCGCCATTTTCGGCGCTTTCCTGTTGATCTTGGCGGCCAAAGCGCTGGTCATCATCCGCCCCTTCGAGAAGGGCGTAGTGGAGACCTTGGGTAAGTACAGCGCCCCGCCTCGCGAACCAGGCCTGGCGTTCGTGCTGCCTTTCTTCCAGAACATCATCAAGCTCGATACCCGCGAGCAGGTCATAGACGTGCCGCCTCAGGAAGTGATCACCAAGGACAACGCCGCGGTCACCGTGGATGCCGTCATTTACTTCCGGATCACGGACCCTGTGCGCGTGCTCTACAACATCGCCAATTTTCAATATGCCGCCGTGAAACTCGCCCAGACCAACCTGCGCAATATCGTGGGTGAAATGGAACTGGACTCGACCCTCAGCAGCCGGGAAAAGATCAATAGCCAACTGCGCCAGGTGTTGGACGAAGCCACGGATGAGTGGGGGGTCAAGGTGGTGCGGGTGGAGATCCAGAAGATCGAACCGCCTGCGGATATCACCAACGCCATGTCCAAGCAGATGAAAGCGGAGCGTGAGAAACGCGCAGCCATCCTTGAGTCCGAAGGCTTCAAGCAAAGCGCCATCCTCAAGGCGGAAGGGGAACGGGAAAGCCAGATCCTTCGAGCAGAAGGCGACAAGAGGGGCGCCATCATCCGCGCCGAAGGCCAGGCCCTAGCCGTTCGCACCTTGGCGGACGCAGAGCGCTTCCGCATCGAAACCGTGTTCAATGCCATCCACGCCGGAAACCCCACCCCGGGTCTCATCGCCATCCGAAGCCTGGAGGCTCTGGAAAAGGTGGCGGACGGCAAGGCCACCAAGATATTCCTGCCCACCGAAGCTGCGGGGGCCCTCGCCAGCCTGGGTGCCATGGCCGAAATTTTCCGGGACAAGGCCGAACCAGAACCGGCTCAAAAAACGCCTACTCCGCCAGCCATCCAGCCGCGACCTTCCGAACCTTCACCGGAGGCCTGATCCTCGCGGGATATCACCGCTTGATCCCGATGAGCAGGCCGTCGGGCGTGGGCACCACGCAGCACTCGAAGGCTTCGGCGGCTTCCCGGTGGAAACGGCGCACGGCCTCGGCCTCTTCCGACTCCTCCAGGAGGCGCCCGAAGAAGTAGACGTTATCGGCGATGAGGAGGCCGCCCGGGCGGAGGTTTCGGGCGGCCCAGGCGCCGTACTCGGCGTAGCCCGCCTTATCCGCGTCGAGGAAGACGGCGTCGAAGGGGCCTTCCATCTCGAGCTTCGGCAGGGTGGCCTTGGCGTCTCCCTCGATGAGCTTCACGGTGACGCCGGCGGGCGCGGCGGCGAGGGCCGGGCGGGCGACCATGGCATGGCGGGCATCGAACTCCAGCGTCCAGAGCCGGCCCCCGGGTTGGAGGCCCCGGGCAAGGCGCAGGCCCGAATAGCCCGCGAGGGTGCCCACTTCCACCACGCGCCGGGCCCCGATGAGGCGCATCAGCAGCGTGAGGAGGGCGCCCTCCTGGGGGGCCACCTGGATGGCGGGCAGGCCCGTGCGTTCGGGGGCGGAGAAGGCCAGGCCCAGGGCCTTGTCATGGGCGCCGTGCAGTTCATCCAGGAAGGCGCGAATCCCGGGGGTGTCGTATCGGAGCCCCGCGCGGGAGGCGGTATCGGCCATTCGGACCCTCACCACTCGTTGTAGGGGATGCCGTTGGTGCCGATCTCCGTGCTGGTGCTGCGCACGCGCCGGATGCCCAGTTCCGCCTCGGGGTTCGTGGGGTCGGCATCCTCCAGTTCCGTGGCCCAGGTGTCCTTGGATTGGGTCATGGGGTCGATGGGGATCTCACGGAGGTATTGGAGGTCGCGAAGGGCCGCGAGGCCAGCGGGGTAGCGGCCCCGATCCACCCTGTGCTGCTCCAGGGCGTGGTGCATTTGAAAGAGGTTCTCCTTCAGCACGGCCTCGCGCGCCACCTTCGTCTTGTAGCGGTATCCCGCCAGCCCCACCGTGGCGAGGATGCTGAGGATGCTCATCACCACCAGCAGCTCCATGAGCGTGAAGCCGCCTTGGCGGCGGGACGCGGAGACTAAGGCCTGGGACGTGGGCATGGGATCCACCATATCACTTCGGTGTTGCAGATCGGGGGGAGGTGCCCTTGAGACGCTAAGGACCTGGCTGGGGCCAGGTCCTTAGCGCGAAAATTGGGAAGGCTCAGTGCGATTCGGAATCATCCCCGCGGCGGGGGCGCCGGCCGGGGTGGCCGTCCTTGCGCTCGGAGCCGGCGGGGCTGATGGTCTGCGGGGCCAGGGTGGCGGTCGTCGAGAGGTTCATGTAGCTCCTCCAGAACCGCTCTCCCTCCGGGTGGCTGCGGGCGATGTTCACGAAGAAGGGAGCATCCGGGGACGAGGTCCACCGGTTTGCGAAGGACCAAGAGAGCGAGCTTCCGTAAGCGAAACCCCAGGCGTTGTTCCACCCGGCGAGGCCGGAAAAGTCAGGGAAGGTATAGGAGGTAGCCGTATTGCCTGCGAGCCACCCGGCCGAGAAGGTCGCGCTCCAGTAGATATGGTTGGTGGTGTCGGCCGCGAAGACATCCGAGGCCAGCGAGCCGGCGATGGGGCTCCAGGAGAGGGTGGGTCGGTAGTACGGGGTGGTCACCGCGGTTCCGAAGACGGGCGAGTTGATCTTGGCCGGCAGGGTGATGGCCACGCCCACGGGGGACTTGGTGTAGCGGCCAGCGAGGCAGGTCTTCCCCGTGGCGGACTGTGTGGCCCGGGCGCCGATGAAGTGGGTTTCGTCGGCCTGGTGGTTGGCGGCGGGCAGGGCATTGAAGGCCAGGGCGTTCCCCGTGGCGATCGCCAGGTTGGTGGACGTGTTGGGCGTCAGCCAGTTCGCGTAGGTGACGACGCTGTCGCCGGAGTCTTCGCCGGTCGCGGTCGCCGACTGGGGCGTGAGGGCGAAGCCCTGGGAGGCGAAGTCGATGGGGGGAACGCTACTTGGCAGAGATATGTTCCGGAGCACCACTAGGCGGTCGGCGGCCCCGCCTCCGGCCTGGCGGATCGCCGCGAGGTTGTGGGTGCCGGAGAAGGCCAAGAAGTTGTAGCTGGAGCCTCCGGCCGCAACATTGGCGGCCCGGGTTCGAACATGCACGCGGGCCGTGTCCGCAGCCTGTAGGCCCGAGACAGAGCCCGTCACGACCGCGCTCGTGAGCAAGCGAAAGCTGGAATAGTCTATTTGGCTGACTTCCGCAAGGGTGAAGTAGTGGACCTGTCCATCAACGTAAGCGGGGGTGGGGGACCCGGGCTCTTCATCAATGAGGGCCATGCCGTAGCGCCCGGCGGGGTCGGTGACGGTGAAGGTGTACTTGCCGTTGCTGGGGCCAACGACCTTCCAGGGGCCGCTTCCATCCTGGTAGGCCACCCAGTATGCGTCCCCGTCGAACTGGGGTGGCAGCACGGTGACGGTGCCCCCGGCAGCCGTGGAGGTCTTGCTCCCCCCACCGCCTCCACATGCCAGGGCCAGCGCCACGGCCACGGGAGCCAGGATTTGATGGAATTTCAAGGAGGCAGTCATAGCCACCCTCCGTTAAGGGCCAAGGAACGCCTGGGCTCAGATGGAATGGGATCAGTATTCTCGTTTCAGACAGAGTGATCAAGGCGAGTGTTATTTGATCGGGGGCATTGCGGTACCCCAGAAGTAGGTGTCGTAGAAAGAGGTGTGGTCCTTTTTTGTCACGAAGGCCAGCAGGTCAAAGAGGCGCTTGGTCGGCGCGAATTTCCATTTGAAGTTGGTCTGGGCGGATTTGAGCCAAGTGAGAAATACCTCGTCGCCCAATTCTTTGTGGAGGGCGTGAAGAAGCATGGGTCCTTTGGAATATAGGAGGCCGGTGCGTGCCTTGAACCCTTTGAATCCATCTTTCAGGCGAAGATTGTTGGCTACTGGGATGGAGCCGAAATCTTTGGCTTCCTCAGCATCGGCCTTCCACCCCGCCACCGCGCGCTTGAAATGCCCTTCTCCCTTGAACTCCCGGACATAGAGGGCTGCGCAATACTCTGCAAAGGATTCCGTTACCCACTGATCCTCCGGGCTGGGCATCTTCACGAGCGTGCCCCAATACTGGTGGGCGATCTCATGGGCCAATACGAAGCGGACATCCATAGTTTTAAAATTGAGGCGACCGCCAAACTGTCCGATCAGTCCGGCGATTTCCTGCATATTGTTGATGTTGCTGATCTGTTCGAAGGCCTCTCGGGTGATGTAGGTCATGCTGGGTGGCGCTTGACCGTAGCCCCATTCATTCTTTTCGATGATCGTGAAATCACGGAATGGGTATGCGCCCATGAACGCCTTGTAATAGTTGAGGATATTGAAAGTCTGATCTTTGATTACCTTGATAGCAGCGCCACCCTTGAATCCATAGCTGGCCACGCGGAGGGTGATGCCATTGCGCGTCTCCTCGTCCACGAAGTACTTGCCGCCTAAGATGGTGGCGAAGCAGATGGGATTCGAGGTGCGGGTCTCGGCGATGTTCCAGTCTCCGTCCTTACCACGCCGGACGTAATCACCAGGTAGAAACGAGATCCATTCCCCCTTGGTTCGCACCGTGCCATGGAAGGTGTAGGATTCCTCGGCGTAATGTTCAGGCTGGGGATACCAGGATCCGCGTACGCCGAGTTGCCAGTAGTTGTCGCCACGTGGGCGAATGAGGAAGTCCCCTGCGTATTCGAAGTTTAATTCGATCGGAGTGCTCGCCGGGACCGCCTGAGGCAGGAGCACCACCAGGCGATCTCGAGAATGGCTAAAGTCAAGGGCATTACCCTGTGAATCGGTGATTCGTTTGACCTTTAATTCATGTCGTTCCGTGGGGCTAGTGATGTCAGTCATCAGCCTGAAAGAGAAGGCTCGGAGGCCCTCCTGAAGGGGGACCAGGACCTCTCTTACTTTCATTTCCGCATTCTTGTTGTCTTCGGTCCTTAGGTCTACGTCCAGATCTTTGAGGACAAAGCGCAGCGGAACAGAGCCCTTGCGTGGGTCATAACCCAGCGGTTGGTGGGAAATGGTAATCAGGTCAGACCAACCCTTCAGGTACCCACCCGCCTGCCCATCCCGGATCACCGCGAGGCGTTCACTGAGCGTGTCGACGCTGTCGTATTGATACAATAAGTTTAAGTCTCTCCCCTCCATTTCGAGCACGGCCAGGGGGCGCCCCGCGGGGCCCGTGGCATGAAGGGCGAAGAGCTGGCTTGAAGGGAAGCCATCGATTCGGTCCCAGGTCTGGCTAAAAATTTTGAGCTTCTCCACCATTGGGGGGGCCTCCGTTCCTGTCCACTCTGGGAGAGTGCCCCCGACGAAGCGAAGCCGCGCTTTTTGGAAGGTGTAGCCGGAGAGAGTGGGCCCTTGGGGGGTGTTCTCGGGTTCGAGGCCATGCCACTCCTTGAGGTTGCGGCTGAAGACGGGGGCCTCCGGGGCATAACTCGACGTATAGCGGAAGCTACCGCGACCCTCCATAAAGTAGCCCTGGACCTTGCCATCCTTGAGCAGAGGTGCCCATGTGCCGGAGAAATCCACCACTGCATGCCCTACCTGGAAAGACATGGGGATGGTCGTTTCCCTGGAGGGCCCCTCTTGGAGCTGCCCGAAGGGTCTAAAGTAGCTATCCCCGCTTGGGGCCTGAGCCCCAAGCGGGGACCCCAGACCGATGGTCAGTGCAACCATGAAAGTCCGGCAAAGGAGGCTCAAGAGGTTACAGATCATCCGGGGCTCCGAGTCAGCACGTGCCACTGCACCGAGTCAGAGGCACTGAGGGGGAAATCCTGACTTTACAATGTATTCATGGAACCATCAATGATCATGTGACTTCTGCCTCAGAGCACACCCCGCCGCTTCTGATCGAGCTCGATGCTGTCGTACAGCGCCTGGAAGTTGCCCTCTCCAAAACCCATATTCCCCTTCCGCTGGATGATCTCGAAGAAGAGGGGGCCGATCTGGTCCTCGGTGAAGATCTGGAGGAGGTAGCCGCTCTCGTCGCCGTCGATTTGGACGCCCAGTTCCTCGGCGGTTTCGAGGCTTTCCTTCACGGTGTAGCCGCTTCGTTCGATGCGGCCGGGCAGAAGCTCGTAGTAGGTCTTGGGCACGCGGAGGAACTTGAAACCCTGGGCTTGGAGGGTGCGCAGGGTGTGAAAGATGTCGTTGGTGCTCATGGCGATGTGCTGGACGCCCTGCCCCTTGTGGCGCTTGATGTACTCCTGGACCTGGCTCTTCTCGTCCGTGGGCTGGTTGATGGGGATGATCACGCGATTGTTGGAGGACTGGACGACCTTGGAATCGAGACCCGTGCCCAGGGCGCCGCGGATGTGGAATTCGCGGGTGACGACGAAGCCGTAGACGCTCTCGTAGAAGGCGACGAGGGCCTCCATCTCGTCGGGGCCCACGTTGTTGGTGAGGTGGTCCACGCGCACGAGGCCGGGCTCGCAAAAGGCGGGGGCGGGGTCGGCCTGGAAGCCGGGCCAGAAGGCGGAGGGCTCGCCCTTGCGCTCGACGAGGTAGTTCCACACGTCGCCCACGCCCTGGATGGCGGCGCAGCGGATCGTCCCCTCGCCGAGGTGTTGGGTCTCGGGTTCGGAAACCACCTTGGCGCCCCGGGCGCGGGCTTCAGCGATGGCCACGTCCAGGTCGGCCACTTCGAAGTTGAGGGCGCATACCCCCTCGCCGTGGGCCTGGAAGTAACGGCCAGCGGGGTGGGTGGCATCGGCCTCGAAGATGAGGATGTCCATGCGCTGTTGATGGAGGTGGACCGCCTTGCCCCAGGGCCCGGAAGTGCTCGCCACCCGGGCGAAGCCGAGCTTGCGGTACAGGGGCTCTAGGCGGGCCAGTTCCCCCGTCATCTGGAAGTGATCAATGCGGCTCAGCCCCAGGGGGTTGGAAGCGGTCTTCTCGGAGCGGGGCGCGGTGAGGGCGAAGGAAGGTGCGGACATGGAAGCTCCTGGACGTGCGTCATTAAAACATTCAGCTTCGCGGACTGACACGGTGACAGACATCACAGTAGATCGAAATTTAACAAGACCACTCGATCTGAAATCCGGCTTTAACCTCGATGTTTGTCGGGCGGAGGCCCAGGGAATCCCCGGGAGAATCTCCCCGCGCCTCGGGTGGATCACCGCTTGGGTTTGGGGGACCCTTGTTGCGCTTCCAAATACCGCTTGGCCTGGCGCAGGTTCTCCTGGAGCATCGGGTTGCCGGGGAGGTCTGCCAGCGCGGCTTCGTAATCATCCTTGGCTTCCTGGTACCGGGCCAATTGGAAACAGGCGCGCCCGCGATTGATCCGCGCGGGGACAACCTTGGGGTCGAGGGCCAGGGCCCGGTCGCAGGCAGCCAGGGCTTCCGTCCAGGCCTTCCGCTCATTGAGGCAACAGGCCAGGTTGACCAGCACCCATGGGTCTTTGGGGTTGGCGACGACGGCGTCATGCAGGAAGGGTTCCGCCTCTGTGAACCGCTCCATCCGGGCCAGGGCCTCACCCTTCACCGCCAGACCGATGGGGTCTTTAGGACGGCCAACCAGCAGCTTCGTGGCGATGGCCTCCATGGCCGCCCACTCATTGGCCTGGCGGGCGAGATCCAGGGCCTGGACGTAGTAATAGGATTCACCCGCATCGCCGATGCGCTCGCAGCACCGGGCCGCCTCGAGTAATCGCTCCAGTTTGATGAGGGCCGCGACCTTCCGCTTGAGGAGCTCCGCGTAGGCGGGTTTCCCCGCCAATTGACCTTCCACCGCCTCGCATACTTCCACCATCCGCGGCCAGCGCTCGGAGCGCTGCAGGGCCTCGAGCCAGACGCCGAGGTACTTGCCCCGCTCTTTGGGAGGGAGCGCTTCGAAGGCGTCGGCGAGCTCGGCCCACTTTCCTGCTTTTTGGAGCTCAGCCATCCGCTGGATGGCGGTGGGAACGGGCTCCTGGGCTGGGGAGATGAGGCAGGGAAGGCTGATGAGAAGGAGATGTGTCATGGGAGGGGCCGGGATGGGTTATTGGAAGGGTAGGATTCCAGGTTAGGGGGAGCGCCCGGGAATCCCAAGCCCCAGGAGTGGCTGGCCCGGAGCCTGGGGCTGAGGCTAGCCTGGAGGTATCCTCCAAATTGCCCTGGGAGTTCCATGGTCTCTACGCCCTTCAATCGGTCCACCACCGCAGTCGTTGTTGGTCTGGTGTTACTTGCGCCGCTCCGCGGGGGGGACTCGCCTTTCCGGGTCCCCCCTCCTGGGCAGAAGTGGTTCACGGCAGAGAGCACGAATTTCCAATTCATCTCGGATTGTTCGGAGCGCAATACCCGGGATCTCGCCAAGAGCTTCGAGGTGTTCCGGCAGGTCCTGACCCAAATCACCCCCGGCCTTCGATCGGGGAGGTACTCCCTCCAATCCGCCGTGCCCACCTACGTCTACCTGTTCGACGACGCAAAGGATTTCGACGCATTCGCCGGGGGCAAGGGGTGGTCCGGATTCTTCCGATCCTCTCCCCACGGGAATTTTGTCGCGGTGGTGGCGGGTCGGGGCAATGCCAGGCGGATCGTATTCCACGAGTACATGCACTATTTCGTTCGCAACAATTTCCCGAATACACCTTCGTGGGCAAATGAAGGGCTGGCGGAGTTATACAGCTCCATCCAGATCATTGGCCGGGATGTGGTGCTGGGTCGGCCCCTGGAAGACCATCTCCTGACCCTGAGGAATCAGCCGCCTCTGCCGATGGCTCGCCTGACCTCCCAGAAGATGAACCTGCACGATGAATCCGAGGAGAGCGTTCGCGCCCACTTCTATGCCAGCGCCTGGCTCGCCGTGCACTATCTCTTGGTGGGCAATGATATTCGTCGGAGTCAGCTGGGAATTTTCCTGGAGATGACGCGCGCCGGCATTCCCTCGGACGATGCGTTCCTCCGGTCCTTTAAATGCGAGCCCGCCACGCTGGATAAGGAACTGCTGAATTACCGGAGCCAGGTACTGAACCGCTATCAGACATTAATCGTGAGCCTCGCCAGCCTCTCGGCCGTTGAGGGATTCACCTACGCACCCATGGCGCGCCCAGAAGCGCTGGGGAGGCTTGGCATGCTAGCCGCAGCTGGGAGCGGTCGAACCGGGGCGTTTTCGACGGCCCTTTGCGCCACGGCGCTGGCCGAAGAGCCTGGCAACGGCGCCGCGCATTGGGGTCGAGCCTTTCTGGCCTCTTCCGAGCAGCGATGGGGAGAGGCTGCAGTTGAAATGGAAATGGTCGTAAAGGCCCGCCCGAACGATGCCCAGGCGCGATCGCTGGCGGGCGAGGCGTATTTCCGGTCTGCCGACCTCGATATGGGGAGTCGGGGTGGGAAGGCGCAGGAGGCCCTCCTGCGCGCTCGCGAGCACCTGGTGCGGTGCGTCGAATTGGATCTTGGCCAGGTCAAGGCCCTGGAAATGGTGTTCAACGTCTGTCAGATGGACCCCGAAGGCAGCCGGATCGCCCTTCCCGTGGTTGAAAAGGCGGTGGCCCATTGGCCCTCCCGGCTGGACCTCCAGCTGCGGCTGGCGGACCTCCTGGATCGGACTGGCGCGGGGGACCGAAGCCGGGAGATCCTGGTGAGCCTGGCGAAACAAACCTCCCGACCTGAGATCGCCGAGCAGGCCCATCAGCGGCTGTCGGTCCTGGCAGATGGGGTGGCCCAGAGAACCTTCCAGGAAGGGGTTGCGGCCTTCCAAGCCGGGCGGGAGGCGGAAGGGCGCCGCCTCATCGGGGGAGCGATCCAGCAAGCCGACTCCCAGGCTCTGAAGGATCAGTACGAAGCCTATCTGACCCAACGCACCCGGAAGACAAACATCACGCTCACGGGAGGGGCCAAGGGCAAACCCAGGAAGGGCCGCCCCTAGGGAGAGAGCTGCGGGCCCACAGCTAAGATGAGGATCCGTACATGGCAAGGAGCCGTTCACACGGCCCCTTGCATGGTGGGAAGGACACTTTAGAGGGAAGTCTGCGCGTACTTCTCCGTCGTGTGGAATTCGAGGGTGTCGCCTTCCCGGAGGTCATCGAAGTTCTGCAGGGAGATGCCGCACTCGAAGCCGTTCTTCACCTCGTTGACGTCATCCTTGAACCGCTTGAGGGCGGAGATGAGGCCTTCGAAGATCTGATC
>CAYWDR010000093.1:0-12807 GCA_964457075.1 uncultured Solibacteraceae bacterium | reverse complement strand
GCGACAGCCGCCGCCCCTCGCCCGGAGGGTTGGCCCCTCTTCGCGCCCCCAGCTGCGTCGAGCCGCTTGCACGATGGACACCCATCGCGCTGCGCGGCTCTCCTTGCTGGATGGCGCGAATAGGGGCCAACAAATGGCAAGGTGATTCCAGTACAGTCCCTGCCCCTCCATCCTTGAAGGTACCGGAACCAGAGGGAAGGTTGCCCATCCCTGTTTTTGACCATTGATGGCCAAGCTCGATCGGACTATGGTGGCCCTACCCTTTCCAGGAGGTTTCCATGCGTCGTGCCCTTCGCACCACGATCCTCGCCGGCCTATCCGCCGTGGCCGCCCTCGCCAACGACCTCACCATCACGTTCAAGAACTCCGGCAAGCACAACGAGGGGATTTCCCATCAGTACATGACGGCCGATCGGCACCGCACGAACCACGAAGGCACGAAGATCGATTCGATGATCGACCTCCAAAAGGGGATGATCTACACCATCAAGCACAAGGACAAGAAGATCGAGTTCATGTCCTTCGAGGATATGGAGAAGTTCGCCGAGGCCATGAGCGCCCGGATGGCGGAAATGCAGGCCCAGATGAAGGAGGGCCCCATGGCGGAGATGATGGCCAAGATGATGGGGGACCCCAACGCCTTCTCCGTGGATCAGGTGGGAAGCGAGACCGTGGCGGGCCGAAAATGCACCAAGTACCACATGGTCATCATGAAGATGGACATGACCCTCAGCGCGGATCCGAACCTCAAGATCCCCATGAACCCCATGAACTTCGCCCGCTTCACGAAATTCAGCAACTTGATGAAGTTCGCCACCAGCCCCGCCGCCGCGAAGATGGCCGCCGAGATGGCCAAGATCAAGGGGTTCACCCTCAAGTCCGTCACGCAGGTGCCCATGCTCGGCCAGATGACGAACGAGGCGACGGAAGTAAAGGAAGGATCCATCCCCGCCTCCGTGTTCGCCCTGCCCGAGGGCTACAAGATGGAGGACGCGGGCAAGAAGCTGGCCGAACAAGCCCACAAGGGCGGCCGCAAGCGTTGAGCCCTAAGCGTAGAATGGAGGGGGCCTGATGGCCCCCTTTTTGACGGTGGACCATGAGCCAGCCCAACCCCGAGGCTCCCCGTTTCGACGAGGGACTGGAGCGATTGGAGGCCCTCGTCCAGAAGCTTGAGGGCGGCGCCCTGAGCCTTGAGGAGGCGTTAAGCACGTTTGAGGAAGGCGTGAAACTGACGCAATCCCTCCAGGGCCAGCTGGGCGAGGCTCAGCGCCGTGTGGAGGTGCTCAAGGCGGGGCTGGGCGGCGAGTACCGGGCCGAAGCGTTGGATGGAGGCGAGGTTTGAGACCGGCCGAACGCGTCCGCGCCGATCTCGAACGCCTGCTGCCGATCCTGGAACCGCGCATGGTGGCCCCCTTCCAGGGCGGCGAAGCGACGCGGCTCGCCGAGGGCATGCGCTACAGCCTGGAGGCCGGCGGCAAGCGCGTGCGTCCCGCCCTCTGCCTGCTGGCCGCGGAATCCGTGGGTGGGAGCCTGGAGTCGGCCCTGCCCGGGGCCCTCGCGCTGGAATTCATCCACACCTATTCGCTCATCCACGATGATCTGCCCGCCATGGACGACGATGACCTCCGCCGAGGCCGCCCCACCAACCACAAGGTGTACGGAGAGGGTGCGGCCATCCTCGCCGGGGACGGGCTCCTCACGGAGGCCTTCGCCATCCTCGCCGCCACGGGCCGGGCCGATGCCGTAGCCCCCCTCGCCGAGGCCTCGGGGTGGCGGGGCCTGGTGGGGGGCCAGGCGCTGGATCTAGAGGGGGAGACCCTCACGGCCTCGGGCACCGCTTACGGCCTGGAACACCTCCAGACCATCCACCGGCTTAAGACGGGCGCGCTGCTGCGGGCCTCCGTGGAGTTGGGCGGCCTCCTTGGGGGAGCCGATCCTGCCCAGCGATCGGCCCTGAAGCATTTCGGGGAGGCCCTCGGGCTCGCCTTCCAGATCCAAGACGACATCCTGGACGCCACCTCCAATGAAGCAACCCTCGGTAAGCGCGCCGGGAAGGATGAGGGAAGGGGTAAGATCACCTACCCGACCCTATTGGGCCTGGAAGGCGCGCGCAGCGCCCTCCAGGAAGCCACCGAGCGAGCCCTATGCCACCTGCCGTCCCTTCCCCATCCGTCGTCCCTGGAGGCTTGGGCCAGGTATTTGGCGGAGCGGATCGCGTGACCACCAAGTATCCCCTCCTCGATGCCCTCGGCACCCCCGAGGCCGTCCGCCAATTCACCGACGAGCAGCTGCGCGAGCTCTCCGCGGAAGTCCGCCGCTTCATCATCGATAGCGTGAGCGAGACGGGCGGACACTTCGCCTCCAACCTCGGGACCGTCGAGCTCACGGTGGCGTTGTTCCATCAGTTCGACTTCCGCAAGGATCGCGTGGTGTGGGACGTGGGCCACCAGGCCTACCCCCACAAGATCCTCACGGGCCGCAAGGACCGCTTCCCCACCCTGCGCCAGCACGACGGCCTCAGCGGCTTCCTCAAGATCGAGGAGAGCCCCGTCTACGACCACTTCGGCGCCGGGCACGCCTCCACCTCCATTTCCGCGGCGCTGGGCATGGCCGCCGCGCGGGATCTCCAGAAGCAGGATTTCACCTGCGTGGCCGTCATCGGCGACGGTTCGATGACCGCGGGCATGGCCTTCGAAGCCCTGAACCAGGCCGGCTACTTGGAGACGAAGAACTTCCTCGTGATCCTCAACGACAACGACATGTCGATCAATCCGAACGTCGGGTCCTTGCAGGGCTACCTGAACCAGCTCATGAACGGCCAGTACTACAACCGCTGGCGGGACCGGATCGAGCATGCCATCAAGGCCATCCCCCTGGAGACCGTGAGCAAGGGCATGTCCAAGGCCGCCAAGTGGACGGAGGACAGCGTCAAGCGCCTCTTCATCCCGGGCCTCCTCTTCGAGGATCTGGGCTTCCGCTACATGGGCCCCGTCAATGGCAACGAGGCCGCCGCCACCTCGAAGGCCATCGAAGAGGCCAAGGAGAAGATGAAGGACGGCCCCGTCCTCCTCCACGTGCAGACGAAGAAGGGCTACGGCTACGAGCCCGCCGTGCAGGATCCCCTCAAATGGCATGGCGTCACGGCCTTCGACGCCGAGGCCGGCGTCATCAAGAAGGGCGCCGCCCCCACGGCCCCCGCCTACACCAGGGTGTTCGCCGATGCCCTCGTGGATCTGGCGAAGAAGGACGAGAAGATCGTCGCCATCACGGCCGCCATGCTGGATGGCACGGGCCTCAACCTCTTCCAGAAGGCCTTCCCGGAGCGCACCTTCGACGTGGGCATCGCCGAGCAGCACGCCGTCACCTTCGCCGCCGGCCTCGCCACCCAGGGCCTGCGCCCCGTCTGCGCCATCTACAGCACCTTCCTCCAGCGAGGCTTCGACCAGGTGGCCCACGACGTGTGCCTGCAGGATCTCCCCGTGGTCTTCGCGCTGGATCGCGCCGGCATCGTGGGCGCCGACGGCCCCACCCACCACGGCCTCTACGACATGTCCTACCTCCGCAGCCTGCCGCACATCGTGCTCATGGCCCCCAAGGACGAAAACGAGCTTCGGCAGATGCTCATGACGGCCCTTTACTGCGGCCACCCCGCCGCCCTCCGATACCCCCGCGGGAACGGCCTCGGGGTCCCCATGGACGAGACCATCACCCCCCTGCCCGTGGGCAAGGGCGAGCTGCTGCGGGAGGGCGCGGATCTCGCCCTCGTGGCCTACGGCACCCAGGTGCGGCACGCCATGGAGGCGGCCGAGGAGCTGGCGCAGGAGGGCATCGCCTGTGCCGTCCTCAATGCGCGCTTTCTCAAGCCCCTGGATTCCGAGCTGATCCTTTCGCTGGCCCGCTCATGCAAGGGCGTCGTCGCCCTGGAGGATGGCCTCGAAAAGGGCGGCTTCACTTCGGCCGTGGCCGAGGCCTTGGCCGATGGCGGCGTCGTGAAGCCCCTGCTGCGCATCGCCGTGGCCGACCACATCGTGCATCACGGGGATCAGAAGCGCCTCCTGGACGAGGAAGGCCTCAGCACCGCCCGCGTGGTGGCGCGGATCCGAGCCTTTCAATCCCGCCTTAAATAAGATTCCCTCCTAGTCCAGCTTGCTTATTCTTCGGGAATTTCCTATCGTTTCCCCATAGACTCCGCTCCACCATGAGGCCCGCCGTGCGGCTCCGATCCCTCAGCACCCTTACCCTTGGCTTCGCCCTACCCATCCTGTGCTCGGCCCAGGACTGGGATGGTCCGTCCCTCGCCAAGGGCTGGGCCCGCCAGGATGTCACCGGAGCCTTCATTTTCAGGGATGCCACGGCCCTCCGCACCTGGACCCGGGATGGCAGCCAATCCGCGATCCTGGATATCAGCCGGGTGGATGGCACGCCGGAGTTCTGGATGGTTGATTCCTGGGATAAGGCCTGGGTGGTATCCGGCACCACCCTCACCGCCGTGGACAAGACGGGCAAGGTGATCCGGAAGGAGCCCCTACCGGGCCACGTGGCCGATCTCGCCTGGGACGCGGATGGCTTCTACCTCAGCTACCGGACCGAAACTTACTTCGTGGAAAAGCGCGCCTTTAAAACGGGAGATCCCGTTTGGTCCGCGGGCACCAAGCCCAAGAAGGGCGAGGCCCCCGCGCCCAGCCTCTACCGCATCGCCGTGAGCGCCCAAGGGCAGGTGATCCTGAGCATGGGCTCGGATCTGAATTGCACCCTGCTGAACGCCAGCACCGGCAAGCCCTTCGGACGGACCAACCTCGCCCTGGCCAACGGGCCGGCCCCCGCCCTGCAGGCCCTCTCCCCCGATCGCCAATCCATCCTTTGGTGGGAAGCGGGGGCCCAGGTGCTGGCGGCCCTCCCGGCCTCCCAGCTGCCCCCCGCAATCAAGGGTTCCCTCGCCGGGCTCGTCCTCGCCAAGATGGACCTCGCGAAGGGCACCCTCGAATTCCTCGCCACGGGCCTCGACGAGGGCGCCCAGCTGGTGGGGGCCCAGGATGCGGAAGTCACTTTCACCAAGCCCGGCGGCGGGCTCGTGTTCCTGCAGCTGAAGTAGCCCGGCCGCCCTACCTTCCTCCGCCCTGCATGACCCGCTCCCGGTCCAGGTAGGGGATCGTGCGCCAGTTGTGGTCCGGCGCCACCGTGAGCGCGGGGCTCTTCAGGATCTGCTCCAGGAGCAGGTTGCGCTGGCTCGCCTCCGTCACGAGCTCCGGCGCCCCGGACCAGCCGATGGCTTCCATGTAGCCCCCCCCGCCCCGGAGCCGGTAGGACGTGAGGGCCAGGGTGAAGGATTGCTCGGGGCGCACGGGTTGGCCCTGGTAGCGCAGATTCGCCACCCGCTGCCCCACGGGCTTCATGAGATCCAGGGCGTAGTTCACGCCATCCACCATATCGAAGTCATAGCCCCCGAGCTCGCCGCTCGTCAGCTCGGGCATGTAGGGCCGGTTGTAGTAGCGGGCCGCGTGCTCAAGGTAGGCCTTCAGCTGATGGCCCGTGATCCGGATCCGGGCCAGCCGGTTCTCGTAGGGAAGGAGGGAATACCACTGCCGCACGCTCGTAGGCCCCTTGGGGATGAAGAGGCCCCCATTGAAGCAGGCGGCCGCCGCGAGCTGGGCCCCCGTCGCCTCGCGCATGCTCCGGTGGAGCAGCTGCATCAAGGGCGTGTCCTCCATCCGGGCGAAGCGGGTGTCCAGATCCACTTGGAGGTTCGTGGCGAAGGTATCCAGGTAGGTGCGGGCGCCCTCGCGCAGCTCCGTGGTGAGGGCCAGCACCGCGGGATCGAGGGCGGTGTCCTCGGCGGGGCGCAGAAGGCCCGGCTCGCTCGACACCACGATCCACCGCCCCTTCTCCTTGCGAAGCGCCAGTTCCAGCACGCCCAGGGCCAGCCCATGCATGTGGGCCTGGAGGATGGGGACGCCCTTATGGCGGGTCGCGATGGGGCGATGGGTGTGGCCCGTGAGGATGGCATCGATGCCCGGCACCTGCTCCGCCAGGCGCAGGGCCGCGTTCTCGTCGCCCATCTGGCCCGCCGCCTCGCCCAGGCCCGAGTGCATGGCCACGATCACGACGTCCACCTTCTCCTTATCCCGGAGCCGGGGCACCCACGCCTTGGCCGAGGCGACGATGTCCTCGAAGGCCGTCCCCGCGAAGGCGGAAGGCTCGGACCAGCGGGGAATGTGGGGCGTGACGAAGCCCAGGATCCCCACGGTGACCTCGCCCACCTTCACCTTCACGAAGGATTTGAAGGCGGGATGGCCGTCCTTGACGCTCACGGCGTTGGCGCAAAGCCACGGGAACTTCGCCTGCTTCTCCACCTCCCGGAGCACCTCCATCCCGAAGTCGAACTCATGGTTGCCCACGGCCATGGCCGCGTAGCCCAGCTCGTTCATGACCGCCATGCTGGGATCGGTGAGATCCCTCCTGAGGCGGTGGCGCACGTAGTTGATGGGCTCGCCCTGGATCGTATCGCCGCTATCGATCAGGATCGTGTGGGGGTTCAGGGCCTTCCGCTGGCGGATGAGGGTGGCCAGCTTGGCCCAGCCCAGGTTCCGGGCCTGCATGCTGTAGGTATCCTCCGCCATCACATGGCCGTGGAGGTCCGTGGTGGAAAGCACCTGCACATGCAGCTCCTGGGCCCGGAGGGACCCGAAAAGCAACAGGAGAATCGCGAGCCGACCCAGCATTTAGCCTCCGAGGGCGGCCTTCGTCACGCATCGCTTGGAGGGGCCCCGACTCCAGGGTAAACTGATCCTTCCACTCCGACCGCCAATCCCCTTTTTGGAGCTGTCATGCAGGAAGTCCAGATCAAGGCCCCCAAGCACGAGTTCACCCTCCTCTGCGACGACATCCGTCAGGAGATGGGCGGAAAGACGTCCCTCATGGGCCTCTACGACCACCACATCGTGGTCCCCCAGGTCCCCTTCTCCCTCCCCAAGGTGTGCTTCTACACCCGCTTCAGCCGCATGGACGGGGATTTCAAGTTCTCCTTCGCCATCGTCTCCCCCGGCGGCGAGCGCAAGGAAGTGATCCGCGAATCCGACGTGCAGATCCCCGACGGCGCCAAGGAAGGCACCTTCAACGTCATCGCCTCCCCCTTCGAAGTGAACCAGGACGGCATCTATGAAGTGATCCTCGGCCTCACCAAGGGCGCCGACCGCTTCGAGTACGTCTACAAGTTCGCCATCTCCGACGCCCGCCGCCTCCAGGCCGAGTGGGAGAAGGCCATGGCCGAGCAGCAGCAGGCCGGGCAGGGCGCGAACTAAATCAGCCCTCAGCGATCAGCTCTCAGCGCGGCGCCCCGAGGGGCGCCGTTGCATTTAAGCTGAAAGCTGATGGCTGACAGCTGAAAGCTCCCCATGCGCTACGCCAAACAACGCATCTACCTCGGCCCGGCGGCGGACGCCCGCCTGCGGGAGAAGCGCGTGGCCGTCGTGGGGCTGGGCGCCACGGGTTCCGTGCTCGCCTCCTGGTTGGCCCGGGCCGGCGTGGGCCACCTCACCCTCCTCGACCGCGACCTCGTCGAAAAGAGCAACCTCCAGCGCCAGCTCCTCTACGGCGAATCCGACCTCGGCGCCCCCAAGGCCGAAGCCGCCACGAAGCGCCTTCGAGACGCCAACCCCGATGTGGAGCTGACCCCCCTCGTTACTGACCTCACGAGCGGCAACGCTCGTGAGGTGCTCACGGGCTTCGATTTATTGCTGGATGGCACCGACAACTTCGAGGCCCGCTTCCTCCTTAACGACGTGGCCATCGCCACGGGCACGCCCTGGATCTACTGCGGGGCCATCGGCGGCGAGGCCATGGTGTGGCCCTTGAACCCGCCCCATACCGCCTGCCTGCGCTGCCTCATGGAGGAGCCCCCCGAGAGCGGCGACGTGGACACCTGCGATAGCGCCGGCGTGCTGGGTCCCGCCGTGGGCGTGGCCGCCTCCTGGGCCGCCTTGGAGGCCCTCAAACTGCTCAGCGGCACCGCCCCCCATGCCGAGCTCGTCCGCTTCGACCTCTGGCGCAACGAACGCCAGTTCCTCAAGCCTCCCGCGACCCGCTGCCGCTACTGCACGGACAAGGTCACGGAATTCCTCGACGCGAGATGGTCCCTCAAGGCCAGCCGCCTCTGCGGCCTGGAAGGCGTGCAGATCCGCGTCAACCCGCCCCGCCAGCTGAACCTCGCGGACCTCCAGGCCCGCCTTCAAACCCGCACGGGCGGCGCCTGGCAGCGGGCCCCCATGCTGCTGCGGGGCCAGGAGGGCGAAAACCGCATCACCCTCTTCGCCGATGGCCGCGCCCTGATGCACGGCCCCATCACGCCGGAGCGGGCGCGGAGCTGGTACTCGGAAGTGGTGGGCGTTTGAGCGTCGTTCTCGCCACCCGCAACCCCGGCAAACTCCGGGAATTCCAGTCCCTCCTGTCGGGCCTGGACCTGCTTCCCTGGCCCGCCGAGGCGCCGGATCTGCCGGAGACAGGCGCATTCTTCCACGACAACGCCCTGCAGAAGGCGCGAGGGGCCCAAGCCTGGTGGGCAGCGCAGGATCGGGAGGCCGTGGATGGATTCCTCGCGGATGATTCCGGGCTTTGCGTGGATGCCCTCTGGGGCGGCCCCGGCGTGCTGAGCGCCCGCTTCGCCTCCGGCCACGGGCAGGCCGAAAAAAACCGCATGCTTCTGGATCTCATGCCCAAGACCGCATGCCGTACCGCGCGGTTCGTGTGCGTGCTCGCCTTCGTGCCCGCCCAGGGCGAGGCGTGGACGGCGGATGGCGCCGTGGAGGGCACCCTCGCGAGCGAGCCCCGAGGCGCCAGCGGCTTCGGCTACGATCCGATCTTCATTCCCGAAGGCCACGCGCACACCTTCGGCGAACTCTCCGCCGAGGTGAAACACGGCCTCAGCCACCGGGGCCGGGCCGCGCGGGCCCTGGCCGAGCGGCTCGGGTTAGTCGAGTAGCCCACCCTCCCGCAACCGCACGGCCTCCTGATAAGCGGCGAGCACCGCCGTCTTCACCTTGAAGTAGCCGCTGTCGGTGACCTTGGTGGTGAAGGTGAGGGTGGCGACGAGGACGAAGCCGCCGCCGGGAAAGGGCTGAGGCGGGCCCATGAGGAGTTGGGGTTGCAGCACGCCGCCGCTGCTCTCCTCCCGCAACCGCTCCGATAGCTGCTCCGCCCACTGCTGCAGGGGCGGCTGGAGGGCCAGGGCTCGAGCCTCGTCCTCGGCGCGCAGCCGGCCGTAGAGCGTGAACTGCAACCTTAGTTGGGGAGGATCGAAACCGTGGTTGAGGAAGCCCGCCATGCCCGCGATCTGCTGGAACTCCTTCAACAGGGACTGCAGCTTCGGACTGGGCTGGGGAGCGACGCGGGCGGCCATAAAGGTTCCAATTCCATGAAGGCGCGGCGCGCCTGAATGGGACAGCGCTCCGGTGGAGCGCTGGATAATTGGAATGAGCATGGCAGAGCCCTGAAGAATGGCCAGGACTCCCTCGTCTTAGGGGGTCCGCCGAGGCGGATGTCACGGGGACGAAGGGTGACGCCGCGCGCGTTCGTGCCCTAGAGTTGGGGATGCACCTGCCCCAGCTTCCGCACCTCGATCCCGCCCTGGACGGCCGTCTTCAGGCCCATCTGGACGACCTCACCAAACCGCTCGGGGCCCTGGGGCAGCTGGAGCGGCTGGGGCTGCGCCTCGCCCGCATCGCGGGCACGCCCCGCCCCGTGGATCCTCCCGCCTTCCTCCTCACCTTCGCCGGGGACCACGGCATCACGAAGCACGGCACCTCGGCCTACCCCGCCGAGGTGACGCCCCAGATGGTGGCGAACCTCGCCGCTGGCGGCGCCGCCTCCTCCGTGCTTTGCCGCCTGCACGGCATCCGCCATCGCGTGGTGGACGTCGGCGTCGCCGTGCCCTGCCCCTTCCCCGGCGTGATCCAGCGCAAGGTCTTGCCCGGCACCCGGGATCCCCTCGCGGGCCCCGCCATGACGTGCGCCGAGGCCGAAGCCTGCGTCCAGGCGGGCATCGACGAAGTGAACGAGCTGCCCTCCACGCCCTTCGCCCTGCTCGCCGTGGGCGAGATGGGCATCGGCAACTCCGCCGTGGCCGCCCTCCTCGCCTGCGCCCTGGGCGGACTCACGCCCGTGGAGGCCGTGGGCCCCGGCACGGGCGTCCAAGGCGAAGCCCTCTCGCGGAAGGTGGACACGGTGCGCCGCGTCTTGGAAGCCCGCCAGCCCGACGCCGCGGATCCCCTGGGCGTGCTCGCCGAAGTGGGCGGCGCCGAGTTCGGCGCCATGGCCGGCGCCATGCTCGCGGGCGCCGCCCGGGGCTGGGCCATCGTCGTGGACGGCTACATCGCCGGCGCCGCGGCGCTGCTCGCCCTCCGCCTGGATCCGCGCCTCGCCGGATTCCTCATCTGGTCCCACCGCAGCGCCGAGCCCGGCGCCGCCAGGCTCCTCGACGCCCTGGGCGCGGAGCCCGTGCTGGACATGGGAATGCGCCTCGGCGAAGGCAGCGGCGCCGCCCTCGCCGTGCCCATCCTCCGCAGCGCCTGCGCCATCATGCGGGAGATGGCCACCTTCAGCGGGGCGGGCGTGAGCGAAGCGCTTGTATGAACCACGAAGACACGAAGGGCGCGAAGTTCAATCAGGACGAGCGATCCGAGTGGATCGCAACCCAGCTCGTAGACTCCGCCCTCAAGGTGCATCAAGCGCTCGGACCAGGACTGCTGGAGAGCGCCTATCGGGCCTGCCTCGCCCATGAGTTGAGTTCTCGTGGCATCGCGGTCAGGGAGGAAGTCCCGATTCCAGTCATCTACGAAGGGATCAAGCTGGAAATCGGCTACCGGGCCGACCTCGTGTTGGACGATCGGATCATCGTTGAACCCAAAGCGGTGGAGAAACTTCTCCCCATCCACGAGGCCCAACTCATCACCTACCTGCGCCTCGCCAATCTGCGCCTTGGCTTCTTGATCAATTTCCACACCCCCCTCTTGAAGCAGGGCCTCAAAAGGATCGTGAATTGACTTTACTTTCCTTCGCGCCCTTCGTGTCTTCGTGGTTCAAATCTTGAGAAGCCTCCTCGCCGCCTTCCGCTTCCTCACCCGCATCCCCCTGCCGGGCCGGCCGACGGAAGGTCGCGAACTGCAGGGCGCCGTCGCCTGGTTCCCCCTCGTGGGCGCCTGCGTGGGACTCTTCACGGCGGCGGCCTTCCACTTCGCGAGCCGGCTCTGGCCCCCCGCCATCGCCGCGACGCTCGCCGTGGCCGCAGGCCTCCTGCTGACGGGGGGCTTCCACGAGGACGGCCTCACGGATGCCGTGGATGGGCTCGGCGGCGGCTTCACGCGCGAGAAGGTGCTCGCCATCATGAAGGACAGCCGCATCGGCGCCTACGGCAGCATGGCCCTCGTCTGCGCCCTGCTCCTGCGCTGGAGCCTCCTCGTCGCCCTGGGCCCCAAGGCCCTCCTCGCCTTCCCCATGGCCATGGCCCTCGGCCGCTGGTCCATCGTCCACGTGCTCGCGCTGCTGCCCCCCATCGCCGAGGGCCTCGCCAAGGAAGTGCATCGCAAGGGAACGGTCGCGCTGTGGGCCGGAAGCACGGTCCTCACCTTCCTCCTGGGCGCCGCCGCCATGGGCCTGGGTCTGCCCCGTATCCCCCTCGCCTTCCTCGCCGCCCTCGCCGCCAGCCTTCTCTGGGCCTGGCGCCTGAAGGTCCGCCTCGGCGGCCACAGCGGTGACGGCCTCGGCGCCACGGCCATGCTGGGGGAAGCGGCGGCGCTGCTCGTGTGGGGAGCGAAATGATGGGCTCCGGGCTCCGGGCTCCGGGAAAAGCGGGGCGCCGACCCATCGGAAGGGCGCTCTCCAATACCCTTGGCGCAGGTCCGCACATGGGTCGGCGCCCCCCCGAAGCCCGAAGCCCGGAGCCCGAAGCCCGGAGCCCGCGGCGCGGAGCGCCGCGATGACTCCCCTCTTCCTCCTCCGCCACGGCCCCACGGCCGCCAGCCAGGGCGGCGCGCCCCTGGGCCGCCTCGACCTCCCCGTGAGCCCCGAAGGCGAGGCCCGGTGGCCCATGGTGAAGGCGGATCTCCTGCAGCTCGGCCTCCAGCGCGTCCTCTGTTCCCCCTTGCAGCGAAGCCGCCGCCACGCGGAGGATCTGGGCCTCCCCTTCCTCGTCCTCGACGACCTCGCCGAGCAGGCCTTCGGCGCCTGGGAGGGCCGCCCCTGGGCCGAGCTCTCCGAGGCGGACCCCGCGGCCACCAAAGCCTTTTTCGCCGACCCCGTGAAGGCCCCGCCCCCCGGCGGCGAAAGCTTCGCCCGCACCGCCAGCCGCGCCGTCATGACCCTTCAAACCGCCCTGGACGGCGACGCTCCGACGCTGGTCCTCGCCCACGGCGGCACCCTCCGCGCGCTGCTCGCCCACTTCCTCGGCCTCCCCCTCGAACGCGCCCTGGACCTCGCCTGGGCGCCGTTCGGCCTCAGCGCTCTTGAAGTCTACGGGCCCAACAGGGGGCTCTTGCGGTTCCACAACCGGGTGCTGGGTTAAGACCTCTTTCCTTGCCTGGAGCCTTCCCCCGTGTTCCCATTGGGGTTCTGACATCGCGTCCTGTGATGCTCGGGAAGCCGGTGGGAATCCGGCGCTGCCCCGCAACGGTGTGCACCACTCCTCGGAGTGAGACCGCAAGCCGAGCCACTGGGAAACCGGGAAGGCTCGGGAGGATCCAACGGTCCTTGTCGCGTGCGAGCCCGGAGACCGGTCCTGGACCTTGACCCCCGCCGTGGGAGCGGGAGGTGCGGCCCCCA
>CAYWDR010000092.1:0-12853 GCA_964457075.1 uncultured Solibacteraceae bacterium | reverse complement strand
GAAAAAGAACCACGCTGGGCTTGACTGGGAACTGACAACCTCACCGGCCAGAAAAGAAAACGGCCAGTGAGGACGGTGAGAACGGTGAGAAAAACCAAATGGCCCCGGCGCTGGGGTGAACGGCGGGATCGGGGGCTGGTGGGCCGTCTTCGGTGGAGCCATGCTGGGAACCCTTTCCAGGAGTTCCCATGCGCCTCCTCCCCTCCCTCTTGCTGGCCCTTCCCCTGCTCGCGGGCGAACCGGCCCTGAAGCCCGGCGACGCCATGCCGCCCTTCGCGCTGAAGGGGGTGGATGGAAAGGTGCTGGATTCCAAGGCCGTGAAGGGCCCCGTCCTTGTCGTCTTCCTCAGCGTCCAGTGCCCCTACGTGAAGGCGACGGATGCCCGGGTCAACGCGCTGGAGAAGGCCTACCGGGGCCGCGTGGCCTTCGTGGGGATCAACGCCAACGAGAGCGAGAGCGCCCAGCTCCGCGTGGAGACCTTGGAGGGCATGAAGGCCCGCGCCCAGTCCGCGGGCTACGCCTTCCCCTACGTCAAAGACGAGACCCAATCCGTGGTGAAGGCCTTTGGCGCCCTCTGCACGCCGGACTTCTTCCTCTTCGATGGAGCTGGCCGCCTCGCCTACCATGGGCGCCTCGATGATGGCGGGGGCCGGGAGGCGGAGGTCACCCGCCAGGAGTTAAGGAAGGCCATGGACGCCGTGTTGGCGGGCCGCCCCGTCGCGGAGGCGAGGGCCTCCATGGGGTGCTCCATCAAGTGGCGGAGGTAGAAGGGGCTTGTAGGCGAGGCCGGACTTGAGAAGGGGTACTCACTTTGCCCAAAAGGGCGTCAAGAGCCTGGGGGAGTACGACCACCCGATGAGGTAACCACAGGTTTGGGGAGGTTCTTGAATCCTTCCGCCTGAGCGGCCTGTAAAACGCGGGCGATATCGCCCCACATGGCCGTGAAGGTCTTCGTGATCTCGGGTTGGAGTTGGGTGATGCGGTCCAGGATATCCGCCCGGCGCAACAGCTCGTCGTAGCTCGCCAGATCCAACAGCACCGCCGCGCCGCGCCCGTGCTCCGTGATCAGGACCGGGTTCCGGTCCTGACGGAGCTGGTCGAGGACCTGGGCGGCGTTGCGCTTGACCTCGGTGACGGGAACGATGGTGGGAAGCATAAATCACCCTTAACGGTGATTTAAAGTAGCACTGAATGGTGATTTGTGCAACCCTTGATGGTTCTCTTGGGGCCTTTCAGCCATGACCCAACCCGCACCGACCTTGTTCCGCCAGGAAGCCCTCCAGCACCACCTCCGAGCCGAGGAAGGCCGGGGCCTGGCCCGGGTCTCTCCACCCTGGAGCTGGGCCCTTCTGTGGACGGTGGTGGCCTTCGTGGGGGCGGCCCTCGTCTTTTCCGTGACGGGCCAGGTGGAGGTCAATGGCCGGGGTCGGGGGATCCTCCGGCCGGGGTCGGTTCGTTCGCTGGTGGCCCAGGTGGGGGGAACCGTCACCGAAGTCCACGTGCGTTCGGGTCAGGAGGTGAAGGCCGGTGCGAGCATGCTTCGCATCGATTCGGCATCCGTCCAGTCCCAGCTCCTTGAGGCTCAGCGGCAGGTCCAGAGGCTCAATTCGGACTTCAAGGAATTCGCCGTGCGGCAGGATCGCACCTTCGAGGAACAGGTGGCGCAGTTCCAGCGGCGGGTGGCCATGCTCCAGGATCAGTTGAAGAGCCAGGAGCAATCCCTCGGGGTGTATGAGCGAAAGGTCAAGGCCAACCGGGCCCTGGCACAGGAGGGCATCGTGAGCGCCATCGCGGTGGACGAGGCCATGGAGGCTCTGGCCCAGGCCCAGCGCCAGCTCGGCGGGGCCCGCCAAGCGCTGGTGCAGGCCAAGCAGGAACTGGCCTCCCTCCATGGGCGCCGCCAGGACGAACTATGGCAGCGGGAGCAGGCCTCCCAAGCCGCTCAGGCCAAGGTGGACGCCATCGGCGTCAACGTGGACCAGGGGGTTCTCCAGGCTCAGGAGGATGGCGTGGTGGAGGCCATTCTTGTGAAGCCCGGGGATGTGGTCCAGCCGGGCCAGGTGGTGGGCAGGCTGGTGCCCAAGGGAGATCCCCTCCAGGTAGTGGCCTTCCTTCCTGAGAAGGACCGGGCCTTCGTCAAGCCGGGCGACACGGCCCACCTGGAGCTGGATCAGCTCCCCTATTCGGAGTATGGAACTCTGAAGGCTCAGGTGCTGCGGATCAGCGATGATCTGGCGTCTCCTTACGAGCTTCAGGAGGCCTTGGGACAGAATGCCAAGCCCGAGGCTTCGGTCTACCGCGTGGAGTTGAAGGTGCTGGAGGATGAGGCGGCCCGGAAGGCGGGCGTGCGCCTGCGCACCGGCATGCTTTTGAATGCCCGTCTCACCCTTCGGAAGCAGCGCCCCATCACACTGGTGCTGGATCCCCTGCGGCGGTGGTTCAAGTGAAGGGGTTGCTCAAAGCCTTGAAATTCCGGCGGCGCGTGCCCTTCCAACCCCAGATGGAGGTCACGGAGTGCGGGGCGGCCTCCCTGGCGATGGTGCTCGCCTACCACGGCCACCACGCCTCGCTCCCGGAAGTGCGCCAGGCCTGCGGCGTGAGCCGGAACGGCGCCAACGCCCGCTCCATCGTCCAGGCGGCGCGGAACTACGGCCTGGATGCCAAGGGCGCCAAGCTCACGGACCTCTCCCAGCTATCCCAAGTGCCTCTGCCCGCCATCCTGCATTGGGACTTCAATCATTTCCTGGTCTTGGAGCGGCTGACAAAGCGCGGCATCGTGGTGGTGGATCCGGCTAGCGGGCGCCGGACCTTCGGGATGGAGGAAACGGGACGGCGCTTCACGGGAGTGGCGCTCATCCTGGAACCCACCGCAGCCTTCAAGCCGCGCCCCCGGAGCCGCCCGAGCCTGGGGCGCTACAAGGATCTGCTCAAGCACAGCCTCCCGAGCCTGGGCCAGCTTCTGCTGGCTTCCCTGACCCTCCAGATCCTGGGCTTGGCCTTCCCCGTGGCCAACCAGCTCCTGCTGGATCGCGTGGTGGTGCCCCAGCAGGAGGCCTGGCTGTGGGGTCTGGCCATCGGGCTGGGGGCGGCCCTCGTGGGCAAGGCGCTACTGATGGTGGTGCGAAGCTGGGTCGTGCAATCCCTCCAGGCGGCCATGGATCTGAGCCTCATGGAGCGCTTCATGGGTCATCTCCTGAAGCTGCCCATGGGGTTCTTCCTCCAGCGGGAGGCGGGCGATCTGGTGCAGCGGGTGCAGAGCAACACCACGCTGAGGAACCTCTTCAGCAGCCAGTCCGTGTCGGCCCTCCTGGATGCCTTTCTGCTCCTGGGCTACGCGGGTCTGATGCTGGCTTACAACTGGAAGCTGGGTCTCGTGGTGCTGGCCTTGGGCGCGGTTCGTGTAGGGATCCTGTGGGCCCTCAAGGACCGGAACCAGCAATTGATGGCCTCGGAGCTGGCCTCGGCGGGTCGGGAAGGCGGCGCCTTGGTGGAGGCCCTGACGGGGCTGGAGACGACGAAGGCCTCCGGCGCGGGCAGCCGCATGGTCCAGCGTTGGATGCATCGCATGGTGGAGCGCGTGAACAGCCACCTGGACCGGCGGCGCATCGAGATCGACTCCAGTCAGGCGATGGTCGCCCTCCAGGGGATCACACTGGCGGCGGTCTTTTGGGTCGGGGGCCGGGAGGTGCTGGCGCACCGCATGACGCTGGGGGTCTTTGCCTCCTTCATCGCCCTTCAGAGCCTATTCATGGGGCCCCTGGAATCCCTGCTCAACGCCGTGAACCAACTCCAGTACGTGGGGAATCACCTCCGCCGCCTGGACGACGTGCTGGAGACGGCCCAGGAACCCAGCGGCACCGTGGTTCCGGAACGCCTCCAAGGCGGCATCGAGTTCCAGGACGTGAGCTTCGCTTACGGCCCCGGCGCGCCGCCCGCCGTCCAAAACGTGTCGTTGACGATACATCCCGGCGAAAAGATCGCCTTGGTCGGTCCCTCCGGCGCGGGGAAGAGCACCCTGGCTCGCCTGCTGCTGGGCATGCACCTGCCGGATGGGGGCACGATCCGCTTCGATGGCCGGGATCTGCGCGAGATGGACCTCGCCCAACTCCGCAATCAGATGGGCGTGGTGCTCCAGGAGACTTTTCTCTTCAATGACACGGTGCGCGCCAACCTCTGCCTGAACGATCCCGAGATCCCCATGGAGCGTTTGCGCTGGGCGGCCCGAATGGCCTGCGTCGACGACGTGATCGAGGCCTTGCCCAAGGGCTACGACAACGGGATCGGCGAGAACGGGAGTTCCCTCTCCGGCGGCCAGCGTCAGCGCCTGAACCTGGCCCGCGCCCTGGCTCACCAGCCTGCGGTGCTGCTGCTGGACGAGGCCACCAGTTCGCTGGATCTGGAAACCGAGGCCAAGGTCCATGCGAACCTGGCGAGCCTGGGCTGCACACGAATCCTGATCGCCCACCGTCTCGCCACGGTCCGGGACGCGGATCGGATTCTCGTCGTTCACGGGGGGCAGATCGTTCAAGCGGGAACCTATGAGGATCTCGCCCAGCAGCCAGGGCTGTTCCAGGGCCTGGTGCAGGCCATGGAAGGGAAGGAGATGGCCCATGCCGGATGAGGCCCAGGCCACGGGGGTTGAAGCCCAGGAACAGAAACCGTCCATCGGCCTGCCTGCGGAAGAGGCCCTGTGGCGTTTCTTTCAGCTCAAGGAGGTGGATTGCACACGCCAGGAGATCCGGGATCTGCCGGGCTTCGACGGCGCGCCGGAGACCCTCGCGGCGGTGCTGCGGGAGCGGGGCCTCCACGGGCGTCCGGCCCTGGTCCAAGGGGAGGAATTGGCCTATCTGGACCATCCCACCCTGGTCCAAACGCAAGACGGCCAGTGGCTGCTGCACCGGGGCTGGGAAGGGCGCCAGATGATCCTGGAGGGCCGGGAGGGCTTCTACCGGATCTTCCCGGAGGAACTGACTTCGGAGCTTTCGGGCCAGGTGCTGGATCTTTCGCCCGTCCTGCCTGCCAGGGGCAGCCTTTGGAAGCGCCTGGGGGGGCTGCTGCAATCCCACAGAGCCGCGCTGGTGCAGGTGGGCTTCGCCGGGCTATGCCTGCAACTCCTCGCCCTGCTCTCCCCTTGGGTGACGGGCCTGGTCATGGACCGGGCCCTGCCGGAAGGGGCGGGTTCCATGCTCACCCTCGTGGCCTTGGGCGTGGTGGGTGTGGCGCTCTTTCAGGGCTGGATCGGATGGCTGCGGGGCCGCCTGGTGCTCTACCTGGCCACGCGCCTGGAGATCGCCGCGGAGCGGAGCTTTCTGGAGCATCTCCTGAGCCTGCCCTTTCCCTTCTTGCAGAAGAAGACCCTCGGGGACTTCCTGCAGGCCTTCACGGGCATCGTGGTGACCCGGGACCTTCTGGGCGAAGTGCTGCTGGGGGCGGTCTTCGATGCGGTGCTCGCCGTGGGCTACCTGGTGGTGATGGGCTTCAAGCTGCCCGTGCCCACCGTGGTGGTGGTCCTGGTGGCCGTGGTGATGGGCCTCTTGGCGCTGATCTCCGGGCGTGCCCAGGCCAAGCAGCAGGCCCTGGAAGTGGAGGTCCGCACCCAGGAGCAGGGCTACCTCACGGAACTGCTGAAGGGCGTGGGGACCGTGAAGGCCGCAGGCGCGGAGGCTTCGAGCCTCAAGCGCTGGATGAAGTTTCTAAGGAAGGCCACAAACCATAGCCTCCAGCGCCAGCGACGGGGCCTCTGGTCCGAAGTCGGCCTGGATGTATTGAAGCAAGGCCTCACCATCGCCCTCCTCGTCTGGGGCGGGAAGCTCATCCTCAAGGGGGAACTGACGGTGGGCAGCCTGTTCGCCTTCGTGCAGATGAGCGGGGCCTTCCTCATCGCCGTGATGGGACCGGTGGGCGCCTATCTCAGTCTGGTGATCCTCCGCCCCCAGCTCGCCAAGACCATGGAGATCCTGGAGGTGGAGCCCGAGCCTTCGCCGGCGGGCGTGGCGCCTACGCAGCTGCCTGGGCCCGTCGTCATGGAGGACGTGTGGTTCCGCTACGCCCCGGATCGGCCCTGGATCCTGAAGGGCTACAGCCTGAAGGTGGAACCCGGCGAGCTGCACACGCTCACCGGCCCCTCGGGTTGCGGGAAGAGCACCATCCTGCGCCTCCTGGCGGGCCTCTACGTGCCCGAACGCGGGAACATCAGCATCGGCGGCCTCGATCCCCACGCCGCCAAGCAGCAGATGCTCTACCTCCCCCAGTTCGTCCAGCTCTACGGCGGGAGCATGATCGAGAACCTGCGAGTGCTTTCAGGGAACGCGCCCCTGGAGCGGATCCTGGGGGCCTGCCAGACCACGGGCCTGATCACACTCCTTCAGCAGCTCCCCATGGGGCTTCAGACCCTCCTGCCTCACGGAGGGGGGAGTTTCTCGGGCGGTCAGCGCCAAGTGATCGCCGTCACGGCCGCGCTGGCTTCGGAGAGGCCACTGCTGCTCATGGATGAGCCGATGGCGAACATTGATGTGTTCTGTTCACAGCAATTAGATATTGCAATAAAGAAGGCCAGAAAAACGGTATTGGCTGCCTCCCATACACAATTTTAACAATTCTTAACAACCGAACCGGACCGGGAGAAGGTAGGGTCGATACCATCAATTGCCACTCATGGCGGTTGCATTTCATAGGAGGCTCATTTGAGCACCGACCTAAGTTTCATTGATGACACTCAACTTGAGGTTGTCGATGGCGGAGAATTTTTTACAGCTTGCTTTATAGCTGGTCTGGCGGCTGGTGCAGCTTTTGCCACTGCAGTTTACTGCGTGAATCTAGCCAAACCTAATGTTGTGGCTAGCGGTGATTTCAGTAGTGGTGCATGCTAAACATCAAATAAACGTGTAACATAGCAAAATTTTCTTTAACAGGAGAAAAACATGCATAGCGACATGCTCAGCGTTAGCGATAACGATCTTGCTCAAGTTACTGGTGGGGATATGGCAACTGCCACCAAGGTAGCTGCTGGAGTCCTTTGTTTTGCAGGTGGTTTCGGAGTCGGCTGCCTAGTCGTGATGGCGGCGATTACTGTCTATGAGATGTCTAAATAATCATTTATTCTCTATTTTTTCACTCCTCCCACGAAAGGAGGGGGTACGTGTATAATATTATTATTGCTTTTGTTATAATTGCAATTGCTGGTACTATCGGGATCAAACTTGCTTTCTCTGATTCCATGAAGCCTTTGGTCAAGGCCTTTGTTGTTGGTATTATTATGGGTGCAGCATTTGCCGCCGCGGTTTGGGTTGTTAAGGCAAACCAAGGTTGAACCTTAGTGCATTGAATTAACCCGTGGAGGGCCCGGCAGACCTCCGTGCCTTCCACGTCTCGCTGGGCCCGATGATGCGATAATTGTATTCAATTTCGTCGTGAAACTACGCCGGGACTGGATCCCTGATTGAGGCGCAATATGGAACTCGAGGCCGGGGTTCTATAACCACCCAAGAAGACCGGGGATAATGGAGCTTGTTGCCTAGCCACCATGACGCATGAATTCTGGAGACTCCCTTGCTTAACGCCTTCTTTCAAACCCTAGTGGCCTTTCTTTCTCGGAGGGCCCCAGCCTTCGCGTTGGCGGTTGCTTGCACCATCGCCACGGCCCAAAGCCGCCCTGCCTTTTTTGAGGTAAGCTCGAACACTGGCAAGGTCTACGTATTGGGTTCCATCCACATGGGCCGGAAAGACTTCTACCCCCTCCCTGCCGTGGTGGAGGACGCTTGGAAGGCCAGCAAGTCCCTGGCAGTGGAGGCCGACGCCAGCGATCCCGCCGCAGCCATGGCTCTGGCACCGCTGATGATCTGCGCCCCTCCGGACAGCTTGGACAAACAGCTCAGTCCCGAGGGTTGGAAGAAGGCAGAGGCCCAGCTCAAGCACCCCAAGGTGGTGGAGGCCCTTCAAAAAATGGGCCTGCCTGAGGCAGCCCTAAAAATGTTCCGTCCCTGGGCGCTCACGACCACGCTTGCGGTGGTTCCAGCCCTTCAGGGGGGATTCGATATCGCCAGCGGCATCGACATGCATTTCCTTCAACGGGCCAAGGGTGAGAAGCGGGCAATCCTCCAAATCGGGGGCTTCAGGCTTTCGTGTGGGTCGGGTAGCTCGCCCCAGCCGGCATGAGGTCCAATATCCGTATGAACGACCGCGAGCTCTACCAGCAAATCCTCGGCCTTGCGCACCCATGGAAGGTCACCGACATCCGGTTGAGCCTGGCCGACCGCCAGGTGGTCGTGGTGGCGGGCTACAAGGCTGGGCTCCAATTACCCTGCCCGAATTGCGGAGCCCTGTGCGGTGTCTATGACCACCGGAAGCGGCAGTGGCGCCATCTGGACACCTGCCAGTTGCAGACGCTCATTGAAGCGGAAGTGCCCCGGGTGAACTGCCCAGAGCATGGCGTGCAGCAGGTGGTGGTGTCCTGGGCCGAGCCGGGAGGCCGATTCACGGCCCTGTTCGAGGCCATGGTCATCGCGTGGCTGGGCGAGGCGCCGATCAAGGCCGTGGCTGGGCTCGTCGGGTTGAGCTGGGACCAGGTGGATGGCATCCAGCAGCGCGCGATCGAGCGCGGTCTGACCCGGCGCAAACCAGGGGTGGTGGCTCACCTCGGCATCGACGAGACGTCCTATCAGAAGAAGCACGAGTACGTATCGGTCATCACCGACCGCGACCGCCGCATCGTCCTAGAGGTACTGGAGGACCGCAAGAAAGAGACGGTTCTCTCGTGGCTCGATACGCTCGATGAGAGCCAGAAGCAGGCCATTCAGACGGTCTCCATGGATATGTGGGAAGCCTTCATCAACGCCTTCCTGGAGCGGATTCCAGACGCAGACCGCAAGATCTGCTTCGATCGGTTCCACATCGCCAGCTACTTCGGCAAGGCGGTCAATGACGTTCGCATCGCCGAGCACAAGGCGCTCAGGGCCGAGGGCGGCGGCAGCGTCCTGACCCACACCACGCACCACTGGCTCAGGAATTCCGAGCGCACCGACAACCGCAGCCGGGTCTGGTTCATGGCGCTGACCAGGGCCTCGCTCAAGACCGCGCGTGCCTGGGCCATCAAGGAGCAGGCGGGCAAGCTCTGGGCGTACAGCTCACGCGCCTGGGCCGAGAAAGGCTGGCGGCGGCTCCTCGGATGGATGGATCGCTCCCGGCTGGAACCCATCAAGAAGGTCGCCGCCACCGTCAAGGCGCACCTCTGGGGAATTCTCAATGCGGTCGTGACCTCATCCACCAACGCCATCGGCGAATCCCTCAACGCCCGCATCCAGAAGATCAAGGCCATGGCCTGCGGCTTCCGAAACCGCCAGCGCTTCCGCCGAGCCATCCTCTTCCACTTGGGCGGACTCGACCTCATGCCGGCTGGAGCGAGCTACCCGACCCACACGAAAGCCTGAAGCCCCCCAAATCGAATCCCTGGACTTCCAGGCGAAACTCCTCTCCGGCCTGCCCAAGGGGCCCCAGGAGGCGGTGCTTCTAGAGACCCTGGAGGGTCTTACCTCCGGCAAGGCGATCCAAGACCTCAGTAAGCTCGTAGATACCTGGGTCAAGGGAGATGTGGAACAACTCCAGCAACTGAGCCAGAACGCCACCAGCACACCCGAGGCTAAGGTCTGGATGCGGAGCCTTCTGGAAGGCCGCAACCCCGGAATGGCCGACAAGATTGCCGGTTACCTGGCAGGCTCTGATCCCGTATTCGTGATAATCGGCGCCGCCCACGTGGTCGGCAAGGATGGTGTTATCGAGCTTCTGAAGAAGCGGGGCTTTCTCGTGAAGCGGCTGTCTTGACAGGTGGGGGTTGCACCGCCCCGGCATCTTCTTGGTTCTATAACCACCCAAGAAGAAAATGGAACCCAGGCGCGGAATCTCATCAGTAGGGGATGATTGGAAACCTAGGAGTCCCCATGCGCAGTATCGTCCTGCTCCTCCTTCTTGCCCTGCCCCTGGCCGCCCAGTGGGACTTGCGCGTGGAGTTGCCCCGCCCCTCGGGCCAGAACCTGCCCTCCACGTTGTATAGCGGCGGCGGGGCCCTCGTGCGGGGGGAATTCGATACGGGGAACGGTTACATCGCCACCGTGAGCAAGCGCATTTTCGCCTTCGGACCCATCGCCCGGCTGGAGTGGAACGTGGAATACAGTCGTTTCACCACGACGGGAACCCTCGTGCAGACGGATAGCTCGAACGTGCAGACCACCAGCGCCACCCGCCTCACCCAGCAAGGCGTGGGGGCCGGGCTGAACCTCCAGCTCTGGATCCCCTTCACGGGCCTGGGGGGCGAAATCGGGGTGGTGGAGCGATTCCAGCGCTACAAGTCCACGGGGCCCGGCGTGGAAAAGACCTCCAACCTCGCCCGCCCCTGGCTGCGTGTGGGCACCCGCTGGCGCCTGCCCTTTCCCGTCATCCACCCCTACGTGGCGGCCTCCTATCAGCAGCCCATCACGAAGGATCGCCCCGTGAAGCTCAACTCCGCCAGCGATTTGCAGGACTACTACAACGCCCAAGGCAATGGCCAGGAGTTCCAGCGGATGTGGACTTTCGGTGTGGGTGTGACCTTTTAGGGGCCTCCGGATTCTTAACGCCATTTAACGGGGACTCCGCCCCCGATGGCGGCACACTGGAGGGCCAACCCCCGAGTGCCCTATGCCTGCCCTCCTCCTCTCCCTGGCCCTGCTTCAAGCTCCCGCGGCGCCTCCATCCGCGCAGACCCCCCCCACGGTCAAGGCCCCGCCCCAAGCGCCCCCCCGCAAGTTCCGCTTCCGGGTGGAGCCCGACGCCATCCAGCACCTGGGGGATGTGGGCCCCCGGGAGCGGCGCACGCTGAACTACGTGGTCATCAACCAAAGCGACAAGCCCCTCGCCTTCAAGCTGGGCGATCTGGCCGTGGGCACCACGGTGGAGGCCAGCTCCCTGGTGACGCCCCTCGCCCCCGGCGACCGCCGGACGGTGACCATGACCATCGATCCCAGCGGCTTCGTGGGCTACCAGCGCCGGGCCGCCCGCCTGGAGCCCGATGATCCCGCGGAGCCCCGCTTCGTCCTGCGTTCGGATATGAACGTGCGCCCCGATCTCACGGTGGACGCCACCCGCAAGGAGCTGGGCGCCGTGGCCGCCCATGAGAGCGTGGAGACCGTCTTCGCCTTCAAGCGGGAGACGGGGGATCCCCTGGAATTGAAGCTCCTCACGGCGCCCTCCCCCTACTTGGAGGCGGAGGTGTCCACGAAGGAGGGGGAGGGTGAGCTGCGCCTCACCCTGCGCCCGGCCCTTCTCAAGGGCGGCCAGGCCTCGGGCCTGGAGATCCTGAAGGTGGCCACCAACGCGCCCCTTCAGAGGGAGTTCCTCCTCTACCTCAGCTGGCGCCTCAGGCTCCCCGTGGAATTGGAACCCGCCCGCCTCGCCTTCGATTCCCTCAAGGAGCGCCACGCCTCCCTCACGCTGCGGGGCGACAAGCCCTTCCGCATCGAATCCATCGAGTTCGACCGTGCCGCCTATGATCTGGCGGGCCAGACCCACGGCGAGGCCAAGGAGCACCGCATCACCCTCTTCCGCAAGGGCATCCCCAAGGCCGAGAGCCCCCTCACCCTCCGCCTCAGCGGCGTGGCGGAGCCCCTCGTCATCCCCGTGCTCTTCAAGGATCCGCGGGTGAAGGTCCATAGATCCATGGACGCGCCTGCGCGGACAGGGGACCCGAAGGGGAAGGTGGAGATGAAGCCGGAGGCGGGGGCGGGACATGAGGGTCATCGGCACTGAAGGGTGGCGCTACACTGACCCATCCTCAAAGGAACACCCATGGCCCTGCTGGCGATCCTCCTCCTATTCGCGGGTCTATTGGCCTGGAAGTTCAAGGCCAAGGCCGAGTACCCCCTCTCCAAGCAGCTCACCTACGTGCAGTGGGGCGTCTGGGGCCTGGGCGCCATCCTCTTCCTCTTCTCCATGGCCGTCGTCGTGCCGCCGGGACAGGCGGGGGTCGTCGTCTTCTTCGGCAGCGTGGGGAAGGCGGCCCTGCCGGCGGGGCTCCACCTCATCAATCCCCTCTCCCGCGTCGTGGAGATGGAAGTACGCACCCGCAACTACACCATGAGCACCGTGGGGGACGAGGGCCAGCGCCGGGGGGACGATAGCATCGCCGTGATCACCGCCGACGGGCTCACCGTGAAGCTGGACGTCTCCGTGCTCTATAGCCTGCAGCAGGCCAAGCTGCCCGAAATCTACCTCACGCTGGGCGAGGACGTGGAGGAGCGTCTCATCCGCGGCGCCATCCGCGCGGCCATCCGGGATGCGGCCGCTAACCAGATCGCCACGGACCTCTACGCCGCCAAGCGCCAGATCTTCGTGGAGACCATCTCCAAGACCCTCGCCCAGAACCTGGGCCAGCGGGGCATCACGCTGGAGCAGGTGCTGCTGCGGGACGTGAAGCTGCCCGACCAGATCACGAAGGCCATCAACGAGAAGATCGCCGCCGACCAGGAGGCGCAAAAGATGACCTTCGTCCTCCAGCGGGAAAAACAGGAGGCCGAGCGCAAGCGCATTGAGGCCGAGGGCCAGGCCAAGGCCCAGAGCATCGTCAGCGCCAGCCTCACGCCGCAAATCATCGAATGGCAGCGCATCCAGGCCCTCAAGGAGATCGGCGCCAAGGGCAACCTCATCATCACGGATGGCAAGGCCCAGCCGATGATCCAGATTCCCGCCCGGGGGCACTGAGGGCGGAGGCCGCGAATCCACCTCGGCACGGACGGGGACGCAACTCCAAAAACGAACCCACCACGAAGACACGAAGACCACGAAGGGGCGCCGACCCATCCACCGCCATCCCTTTCCAGGGCGGCAC
>CAYWDR010000091.1:0-13000 GCA_964457075.1 uncultured Solibacteraceae bacterium | reverse complement strand
TGCGTTGGCCTCCCTGCGTGTATTCCCGATACATCTCCGGTCGGCCGCCTTGGCTCGTTCGGCCGACGCCTCTCGCAAAAGGAAGGATTATTGCGTGACAGGCCCTAAGGGGCCCTGCCTTCGAGGACCGCGAGCTGCCTATCGTGCCAGCGCGCGAGCAGCACTAGCGCCGAGATCCCACCCACCAGCGCCATGAACATATCCGACTGGGTGTCCCAGGGATCACCCTGAGTGCCCAGGAACTCATCGGCCCCCTGCCCCAGGGCCAAGGCCGAGGTCCACTCGATGAGCTCGTAGAGGGCGCTGATGGCGAGCACCACGCAAAGGACGAGGAAGGAGGCCATGGCGCCGCGCTTGAGGTGGCCCCGCCGCAGGAGGATTTCCCGCGCCAGGATGGCGGGGACGAAGCCCTGCGCGAAGTGGCCGAGCTTGTCGTAGGGATTCCGCGCCGTGCCCAGTACCTTGGCCATCCAAAAACCGAAGGGTACGCGGGCGTAGGTGTAGGCGCCCCCCACCATGAGGATGATCGCGTGGAAGAAGATGAGGCCGTAGAGCAGCTTCGAGAGGGGGAAGCGGCGATGGGTGAAGACCATCAGCGGCAGCGCGACGAGGACGGGGAAGACCTCCAGCACCCACGTGAGGCGGTCATGGGGGTGCAGGCCCGAGAGCGCGAGCAGGGCCACCAGCCCCAGGCCCGCCGCCAGCAGGGTTCTCGGATGGGGAGTCGCGTCCATGGGGATCTCCTAGGCCCGATGATCCCAGCGAGCCGGGGAGATGGCTTCGAAAAGGAATCAGCCACACCCAAAAAAACGCCCGCCAGGCGGCGGGCGTTTCACTGGCGGAGAGTGGGGGATTCCCTCCAGGGCCACCGCTTCGCGGCGTCCCTTCCGGCCGGCTGGCCGCTGCGCACGCCGGTTCGTCTCCACCTATCGGGCCCTCCCCGAGGGCCCTCCTGTTCACCTCCGGTTCACAGAGGTGGAGCCTCTGACGAACCGAGTCGGCCGCTTCGCCGCGGCCTCCCCTCCGGCTACCTGCGCGCGGCTCCGCATTCGAATCCCCCACCCTCCGCCAAAAAAACGCCCGCCGTGCGGCGGGCGTTTCACTGGCGGAGAGTGGGGGATTCGAACCCCCGATAGGCTTTTGACCTATACACACTTTCCAGGCGTGCTCCTTAAACCACTCGGACAACTCTCCAGTGTTCGCGGTTGAACGCGAACGGGCAGTCTAGCACGGAAGGCGGGGGCCACCAAGGCGGAAGGCTGGAAGCCACGCCTGACGCCCGTTCCCGCTGGCCCTACACTTAGAGGCTCCGGCTCCCAGAGCGTAGCGAGGGGGAGCGCCCTGCGGTGCAGGGTGCGATAGTTGGAGGATGCGCCTCCACCTCTCCCGATTCGTGTGCCTGGATCCGGCCTCCAACCTCGCTCGCATGGAGGCGGAAGCCCATGCGGCCGCCGAGGGCGGCGCAGAGCTCGTGGTGTTCCCCGAGGGCTTTCTCCACGGCTACACCCGCGAGATGGATCCCGCCCGGGCCCGGGCCGCGTTCCGCCGGGTTTCGGGGGACCATCCGGGCACGGGCTTCGTCTTCGGCTCCTTCACGGAGGACCGCCGCAACCGCATGACGGTGTGGCAGGGCGGCTCCGAGCGCGCCAGCTACGACAAGGTGCACCTCTTCGCACCCAACGACGAGGCGCGGCTCTGGGATCCCGGCGAGCGATACGTCTCCGTGAAGCTGGGCGATTGGACTTTGGGACTCCTCAACTGCAACGATCTCCGCTTTCCCGAGCAAGCCCGGGCCCTGCGGATGGAGGGAGGCGCCGACCTCCTGCTGGCCGTGGCCTGGTGGCCCTGGCGGCGCGACCACATCATTGCCACCCTCCTGCGGGCCCGGGCCATCGAGAACGCCTGCTTCGCGGTCGTGTGCACGATCAGCGCCTCGGAGTGGCCCGGCGAGGCTTTCGCGGGCGCCGGGAACCACGTATTCGATCCCATGGGCGAGCCTTTGCGTTCGCCGGATGATCACACCTACGAGCTGGACCGCCGCCGCTTCGACGCGGTGATGGTGGATCCGCGGAAGACCTTCGTGGACATCCGCACCCTCGATCGGTACTGAGGAAAGGGCTGCATCGTCTAAACTGGTTGAATGCCTCTTACCTGGCCATCGCCATCCCGCCTCGCCCTGGTTCTGTCCCTCTGTTGGGCCCTCTATGTCCTCGTGTGGACCCCGGGCCCCTTCGGCCTGCGCCTCCTCGGTTTCTATCCCAAGGTACTGGGTTCCAAGGTGGTGGGCTGGGCCGCGAATCGTCGGATTCCCATGGGCTGGCGAGAGCCCCTCTTGGGCCGCTTCGGCCGCCACTTCGGGGCCAACTTTGACGAGGCCGAGAAGCCCCTCGCCGAATACCCGACCCTGCAGGCCTTCTTCACACGCCGCCTGAAGCCCGGGCTGCGTCCCCAAGCCGAAGCCGTGCCCGGTGCCCTCAACAGCCCCGTGGATGGCCGCATCATCGCCTCCGGACGTATCGAGGCGGGCGTGGCCATCCAAGCCAAGGGCCTGCCCTACCGCATCACCGAGCTGCTCAAGCACGACCCGGACGCCCGGCGTTTCGAGGGCGGCCACTTCCTCACCATCTACCTCGCTCCCAAGGACTACCACCGCATCCACGTGCCCCTGCAGGGCCGGGTTAGAGCCGTGGGCCGCGTCGAAGGCGAGCTCTGGCCCGTGAACGACGCCAGCACGGGGAACGTGCCCCGCCTCTACGAGCGCAACCGCCGGGCCACCTGGGTGGCCACGGGCACGGGCGCCGGCGAGGGACTGGAGGTGGCCGCCATCCTCGTGGGCGCGACCCACGTGGGCGGCGTCATCATCGACGATCGCTGGCTGGAGGGCCGCAAGCTGCCCAAGGATGGCTCCCTGCCGGTGGACAACCTCTCCTGCGATCCGGGCGACGACCTCGGCACCTTCGAGTTCGGCTCCACCGTCGTGTTGCTCATTGGCGGCCCCAAAGCCGGGGCCTGGGTCGCCGAGCGCACCGAAGGCGACGTCAAGCTGGGCCAGCGACTCGGAGCTTGCCGGTGAATCCGTCTTTTATCACTGTTCATCACTGTTCATCACTGTTCATCACTGGTTGGCTTTTCTTCACTGGTGAAAACGAAAACCGGTGATGAACAGTGATGAACAGTGATGAAAAACGCGGCACCTTTCCTCTGAGGCACGGCCGATGAGCACCCCGAATCCCGAGCAGAACTTCCTCGATCCCCTGGACCCCACGGAGCCCAAGCTCTTCGAGGCCCCCGAGCCCATGGCCGAGGAGAACGGCGATGCCGCCGACCTCACCGGCTTCGACCCCTTCTGGGAGGAAGGCGGCGACCTCCCCGGCGCCCTGGAGGCCCTCTTCACCGCCGCCGGCGAAGTGCTCGACATCCCCAAGCTCCGCGAGCTCACCGGATTCCCCGAGGGCGCCCTGCGACAAGCCGTCGAGAAGCTCCAGGAGCGGCTCCAGCCCCCCCGCGGTCTGCGGCTCATCGAGGTGGGCGGCGGCTGGCGCATGGCCACGTCCCCCCTCTACACGGAACTCGTGAGCCGCATGGTCACCACCGTGCGCAGCGGCCGCCTCACCCCGGCCCAGCTGGAGGCCCTCAGCATCATCGCCTACCGCCAGCCCGTGACCTCCCCGGAGATCAACCAGATCCGCGGCGTCACCAGCAGCGCCAACCAGATCAAGAGCCTCCTCGAACGCGACCTCATCGTCACCGCCGGCCGCAAGCCCGTCGTCGGCCGCCCTATGATGTATTCCACCACCCAGGCCTTCCTCGTCCACTTCGGCCTCAAGAACCTCCACGACCTCCCCCAGCTCGCCGACTTCGGCGAAGGCAAACTCGAAGCCCAAGCCCTCCTCGCCTTGGAACCGCCCATGCCGGAGGACGGGTTGTTCGGGGCGGCCGTCGAGTCGGAGGAGGATGAGCAACCGAATGAGCCCTAACCTCCTGCCGCGGCGAACTGAGGATTAGCCCTAAACCCCATCCCACCTCACCCGAAGCCCAGCCGACACGCCAAACGAACCGTGAGTTGGGAATGGATGCCGCACAGGTGGAGTAGCCATGAGGACAACCGCTCTCATCGCCGGCTGGGCCGTGGCCCAGGCCTTCGGGCAACAGACCCAGCCATCGCCTGCTGAACCTCCAAGCCTGGTCGGGCTCTGGGGAGCGCACCCCGTCTTTGGGCCCGCCCTCCAGGGCGAAGTGACCGTGCGGCGGGAGGGAGCGAGCTGGTCCATCCAGATCGGAGGCCGCGAGTTCTTGGTGCCCCCCCCTCGCGACGGCGCCTTCCATTGGAAGCTTCCCGAAGGCCTGGGCGCGCTCCGTGGCCGCCAGACTCCTACGGGGCTGAAGGGATTCTGGATCCAACCGCCTTCGGAAGGACCCGCGTATGCGACGCCCGTCCGCTTCGGGATCCTGGGGCCTGGGGCCTGGCGGGGCGTAGTGGCTCCCTTGTTGGAAAAGCTATCGCTCTACCTCGATATCACCGACGCCGATAGCGTGCTTCATGGGACCTTCCACAACCCGGAGATGCGCTGGAATGGGGGTTCCCCCTGGTTCAAGGTGGTTCCCGAAGGGGAGTCACTCAAGCTGATCGATCCCGTCACGGGCAAGGTCCGGTTCACACAGGCCCTTGATCCCGGGCAGCGCCGGATCAGCATGGATTTTGGCACTCCGTTCGCCCTCGTGCCTCTGACTCCGGCCCAAGCCCCCGGTTTCCGCCCCCGGGTGACCGCTCCGTCCTACACCTATCGGGTGCCGGTCGCCCTGGGTGATGGATGGAAGCCGGCTACCCCCCAGGATGCGGGGCTCGACAGGCAGAAGCTGGAAGCGCTGGTGGCGGAGATCCTTGCGGTGGACCCCACGCGAGGGCCTGGTCCCCGCATCCATTCCGTATTGGTGGCCAAGCACGGCAAGCTCGTGCTTGAGGAGTACTTCTTCGGATTCCAGGCCTCGGATCGCCACGACCTTCGTTCGGCTTCCAAATCCCTCACGTCGCTCCTGGTGGGCGCCGCATTGGATCGCCATCCCGAAGTACGGGTGGATGCACCCCTCGAGCGGTTCTTCGGACCCTTCGCCGGCAAGGACACCCGCAAGGGCGGCATCACCCTGGCGCATGCCCTCACCCACACCACGGGCCTCGCCGCCGATGACAACGATGGCGGCTCCCCGGGCGGCGAGGATCGCCTGCAGCGGACTCGAGGCGACTGGTACCGCTTCATGCTCGATCTGCCGCTGGCCCATGCGCCTGGCACCCACTACGCCTACAGCTCCGGGGGGATCAACCTCGCCCTCGGCGCCGCCGCCCACCTCACCGGTCAGTGGATGCCCGCCTTCTTTGACGAGACCTTCGCCCGACCGATGGGGATCCATCACTACCACATGAACCTCATGCCGGATGGAGAAGCCTACGGCGGCGGCGGAATTCACTTGCGGCCCAGGGATCTCCTGAAGTTCGGGCAGCTCATCCTTCAGGAGGGAGCATGGGAAGGCCGGCAGCTGGTCAGCCGCGCCTGGATCAAAGCCTCCACCTCGCATCAGGTCGACACACCCGAGGGCGGATCCGATGGTTACGGTTGGCACCGGCATCGGCTATCCGCCGGTGGGCGGACGGTGGAACTCATCGAGGCCAATGGCAACGGCGGCCAGTTCCTGATCATCGTCCCTTCCCAGCGATTGGTCGTGGTGTTCACGGCAGGGAACTACAACCAGTACGGAATCTGGCGGACCTTCCGGGAACGGTTGCTTCCGGCCTACGCCCTCGCGACGCCTTAATCGACTGGGCCTCTGGCCCATACTGGAAGACTGACGGCCCGGTGTGGGGCGTCCCCGGATGCCCCGTGATGCCCAACACCCGATTCAAAGGCTGGACCCGCCCCGGCCCCACGCCCCCCGGCGGCGTGGAGCTGGAGGAAGACGAGACCCTCGACTACCTCTGCGGCCACTACCGCATCTTCCAGTACGCCAGGGGCCACCGCTTCAGCGTGGACGACATCTTCCTCGGCTGGTTCGCCACCTGCTGGTGCCCCCGCATCGACCGCTACGCGGACCTGGGCTCGGGCATCGGCAGCGTAGGGATGACGGTGGCGTGGCGGGCCCCCGGCGCCCGCGTGCACACGGTGGAGGCCCAGGACATCAGCGTGCGCCTCGCCCGCAAGAGCGTGGCCTACAACGGTCTCCAGGACCGCTACACGATCCACGAGGGCGACCTCCGGAACAATGACCTCGCCGCCTTCGGCCCCTTCGACCTCGTCACGGGCTCCCCGCCCTACTGGCCCGTGGGCAGCCGCGTGGAGGCCAACCATCCCCAGGCCATCCCCGCCCGCCTCGAAGTGCGCGGCGACATCGGCGACTATGCCAAGGCCGCGGCCCAGCTGCTGGGCCCCGGCGGCGTCTTCGCCTGCGTCTTCCCGACGGAACAGACTTCCCGGGCCGAGGCCGCCTACCGCGACGCGGGCCTCACCCTGCTCCACGTGCAGGACGTGATCTTCAAGGAAGGCGAAGCCTACGGCGTGAGCTTCTTCGCCGGCAGCCGCGCCGAGGATCTCCCCGAGGCCGTGAACGCGAATCCGGGCTTCCCCGTGGCGAGCGCCCCCATCACCATCCGCCGGAAGGACAACAGCGTGGACCCCGGCATCGCCGCCGTGCGCCTCGCTTTGGGCTTTCCGCCGGGGCTCATGCTGGACGCGCCGGTGCCGCCGGAGAAGCGGTTCGGAAATGCCTGATCGGGTGAGCCCAGGACAGCCCATCCCGGTCGAGAGACAGGCCTGATTCAAAAAGGAGAAACGCGGAGGCGCAGAGACGCGGAGGCGCAGAGGGGCCCGACCCATCGCGTGGGTCGGGCTGATGGCCTCCTCCAATCCACCGGTACGACACCGCCGCCAGGCCCAGGCGCTTCGCGCCCAAGGGCCGCAAGCGGCCCTTGATCCCGGGAAGGCCCCCTGCGGCCCCTTGAGAGGCCGAAGGGGGCCTTCCCGGGATTGGGACCTGGCGGCGTGGATGGGTCAGGGACCCTCTGCGCCTCCGCACCTCTGCGCCTCCGCGTTTTGCTTTCCTTCCCGGCATCCCCGACATGCCCCCCTTGGCACGCCCCTCGCCAATTCATGGGGATTTTCTGCCTGTCCCGATAAGGGAACTGGAGTCTCCCATGGATCGAGGAACCTGGATCGGCCTGCTCTTGGGCGTCACCCTGCTGGGGGTGGCCATCGGCTTCGGGCCCTCCCCCCGCATCTTCTACCACCCGGCCAGCACGATGGTGGTGATGGGAGGCATCGTGGCCTCTACCTTCATCCGCTTCCCATTGAGCCACGTCTCAGGGGCGCTGCGCGTCGCCAGCCGGGCCTTCTTCATGCGCGTCCCGGAACCCCAGGAGGTCGTGAAGCAGATCGTGGGCCTTGCCCAGATCGCCAAACGGAAGGGCGTCAACAACCTGGAGCGCCAGGCGAGCCTGGAGGGCTTCCTCGGCCAGGGACTGAAGATGGTGGTGGACCGCCTCGACAAGGAACACATCGAAGACCGTCTGCTACGGGAAATCCAGGCCACCCAGGAGCGCCACGCCCAGGGGCAGGAGATCTTCCGCTTCATCGCCACGGCGGCCCCCAGCTTCGGCATGGTGGGCACCCTCATCGGCATGGTGCAGCTCTTCGCCACGATGAAGGATCCCTCCGGAGTCGGCAACGCCATGGCCCTCTCGCTGTTGTCGACCCTTTACGGCGCCGTCATCGCCTACCTCTTCGCCATCCCCGTGGCCGGCAAGCTGGAGTTGCGCAGCCGGGAGGAGATGCAGATGAAGCGCCTCATGTTGGAGGGCGTCATGGGCATCCAGGCGGAAATGAACCCCGCCCTCCTGGAGAGCCAGCTCAATGCCTCGCTCTCCCCCCGCCACCAAGTGCGCCTCCACGCCAGTTCGAGGTAGACCATGGCCGGCCGCACCGCAAGGATGTACCAGCGCCGGAAGGAGGACACGGAGACCCTCTGGCTCATCACCTTCGCCGATCTGATGGTGCAGCTCATGGCCTTCTTCGCCCTCGTGTACAGCTTCGGGGCCCAGGATCAGGCCAAGATGCAGCAGGTGCTGGAGAGCCTCCGCAAGGCGCTGGGCGTGCAGGCGGAACCCGCCAACGGCATCCTGCCGGGCACGGGTGCCCTGGACCCCGAGAAGGCCTCGGATCTGGAGAAGGCCCTCACGGAGGCCATGTCCCAGGAAGGCCCCGACAAGGGCGTGCGCATGCGCATCGTCACCTTCCGGGGCAGCCTCTCCTTCGAAAATGGCAGCGCCATCATCGCGCCCGGCAGCGCCTTTCTGCTTGATCGCATCGCCAAGCTCACGGGGGACTACCCGGGCTTCACCCTCATCTGCGAAGGCCACGCGGCCCCGGGCGAGCGGGACCGCCTCAACGGGAACGACGCCCTCACCCTGAGCAGCACCCGGGCGCAAAACGCCATGCGGGAGCTGCTCAAGCGGGGCGTCCCCGGTGGCATCATCGCCCTCGAAGCCCATGGCGACACAAAGACCGAAGGCGACAACAGCACCCCCGAAGGCCGCGCGCTGAACCAGGAGGTCAAGTTCCGGTTCCAGCGGGTGGCTGAGAGGTAGGCTGCCGCTTACTCCTCTTCGTCGTACTCCGCGTTATGCCACACGTTCTGCACGTCGTCGTTGTCCTCGACGGTGTCGAGGAACTTGAGGAAGGACTTGAGCTTGTCGGGGCCCAGCTCCACAGAGGTGCTGGGGGCCATGATGATCTTGGCCTCGATGACAGGCAGGCCTGCCTTGTCCACGGCGGCCTTCACGGCCTCGTAGGATTCGGGGGTGGTCTGGATGACCCAGGCGCCGCCCTCGTCCTTCACGTCATCGGCGCCGGCCTCCAGGGCCACTTCCATGACCTTGTCCTCGGATACCTCAGCGTCCACGACGATCTGGCCCTGCTTGGAGTAGAGGTAGGTGGCGCTGCCAACGGTGCCAAGCTCGCCGGCGTATTTGGCGAAGTAGCTGCGGATCTCAGGCGTGGTGCGGTTCTTGTTGTCCGTCATAGCCTCGATGATGATGGCCACGCCGCCGGGGAAGCGGCCTTCATAGGTCACTTCCTCGTAGGTGACGCCCTCGAGTTCGCCGGTGCCCTTCTTGATGGCCCGCTCCCAATTGTCCTTGGGCATGTTCGCGCCCTTCGCCGTATCCACCGCCAGGCGGAGGCGCGGGTTGGTGCCGATGTCACCCCCGCCCAAACGGGCGGCCACGGTGATTTCCTTCAGGATGCGAGTGAAGACCTTGCCGCGCTTCGCATCGGCGGCGCCCTTCTTGTGTTTGATGGTGCTCCACTTACTGTGGCCCGACATCGCAATGGCCTCCTTCGATCAATCGTTCCGCATTGCTCAGCAATCGCTTCGCGATTGCTGAGGGTTGAAAAACATCTTTTCAAAGCAGCGGAATGGTCGCGCAGCGGCCATTCCGCTGGGTGGGATCAGCCTCGCAGCGCGCGGCGCGAAACCCTCGCAAACGGTGGGGGCTCTTGCATGATCTTGGGGCGCTCCAGGAGGAATTGGTACCACTGCTCCCCGTAGATCTTCATCTTCATGGCCTTGCCGTTTTGGAGCAGGTTGCGACTGGCGATGAGGCGCTCGTCGTCCTTGCACACCTTGAGGCCCTTGTTGAGGGTCTCGATGGCGTGGTCGCGCTCGCCCATCTCCACGAGGAGATAGGCGTAGACGGCGTAGAGGAGGCTCTCCTTCTTGGCGGTCTTGAGGCAGAGCTCGAAGGTTTCCTTGGCGGCCTTCTTCTCCCCCCGCTGGTACTGGAGGATGGCGAGCATGGCCTTCGCGATGTAGTGATGCGTGGAAGCGGCCTTGAGCAGGGGCTCGGCCTCAGCCTTCTTCTGGCGCATGTATTGGATCACGCCGATCTGGCCGTCGATGCTGCCCTTCACGAGGAACTGGCGGGGGCCCAAGCGGTAGCCCTCCTTCATGATCTCGATGGCGGGATCGAACTTCTGCTTCTTCAGCAGCTCGCCGGCCCGGCCGAAGATGGCTTCCAACTCCGACTGGACCTTGCGGCCCAGGTAGATGAAGAGGGCGCCGCCTCCCACGATTCCGGCGGGGATGGTAAGCCACAGCTTGATGTGCAGGGGCAGGCCGAGGACCACCACGGCGATGGCCAATCCAAGGCTCAACAACAAGTTAATCACGCAGACCCCTCGCAGGCCCCAGGTTCGGGCCAAGGGATCATTCTATCGAGGCCTGGAGCGTCCGTCAGTCACTTGGTTCGGAGCCCATGCGGGAGCGGCGGCTCACGCGATGATGCCGCTCCGGGAGGGCGTGGACCGCCGCTTCCGGGCGGGGCGCTTCGCCGCGGGACTCGCGGCGTCTTTGCGGGGGCGGCCGGGGCCTCGCTTGGGCGCCGAATCCGCGAGGCGCCCGGCGGCCTTGGTCTTGGGCGCGGTCTTTCGGGTCTTATCCCGTTCCTTGCGCGTCTCCTCGCGGCGCGTAAGGGCCGCGGCGGCGCGGCCGGTGACGACGACGCGGCTGCCATCCTTCAGTTTCTTCACCTTGCTGCCGGGCTTGCGGCCCCGCTTGAGGTTCATGGGCAGGGGCTCTTCGGAGAGGAAGGCTTTTTCGAGTTCCGCTTGCAACGACATCATTTCGCCGTTGTCCTTCTCATGATCGTGGCCACAGAGGTGCAGAAAGCCGTGGATGATGAGCGTCTCCACTTCCCGGCGGCGGCTCACGCCGAGTTTTTTCGCCATCTTCTCAGCCACGGGAAGGCTGACGACGATATCGCCAAGGTGCGGGAATTCGCCCTCCCCAGGCTCCGCGGGAAAGCTCAGCACGTCGGTGGTGAGATTTTTTCCGCGATGTTCGCGATTGAGCTTCCGCATACCACGATCATCCACATATGTGATGGACACGCCCATTGCCCTTGGTGCAAGTCGATCTCTGAGGTTTCTCAAGAGATCCCCCAAGGTTTGTTCACCGGGTCCCCGCAGCTTGCTCCGGCTGGACCAATCGATCTGGAATGGCAGACTCCCCTGGTTCATCGCTTCCTCCTTCAGAAACATCTCGGAATAGTGTTTATTTTAACCCTTGAATTTCATTGTCAACATGAGAAAAAAATTGATGACACTTTCTTTACCTTAACAAATCCGGTCTTCCCCCATGGGAGACTGGGGCATGGCCCTTCCTGCGACCCTCCGCCCCTCCCTCAACCAGTACCTGGATTTGCTTAACCGCTGGAACAACACCCACGCCCTCACGGCGCTGCCACCCGCCGCGCGGCGGGAAGAACTGCTGGAGGACGCCGCCCCTCTGCTGCCCTTCCTGGGGGTCCTGCCCACGGGAGCCCGCATCGTGGACTTGGGTACAGGCATGGGTTGCCCAGCCATCGTCCTCGCCTTGGCCCGCCCGGATCTGGAAGTGGTGGGCATCGATTCCGTAGGCAAGAAGATGGCCTTCCTTCGCCAAGTCGCACTGGAGCTGGGCCTGAAGAACCTGAAGGCCCTGCACGGCCGCTTCGAACAGCTGCCCCCCCAGGCCGGGGATCTGGGCGTGGCCAAGGCCCTGGCCCCCCTGGATCAACTGCTGGTGTGGTGGGCCCGCCACGGCAAGCCCGGCGCGCCCTTCTTCGCCTTCAAGGGCCCGGGCTGGGAGGAAGAGCCCAAACCCGAGGGCTGGTCCTTCACCCCCCACCCCTACTCCTTACCGACCAGAGGCCCCCGAGTCCTTGTGGAAGCTAGGCCCGACTCCCAATGAAATGAGGGCCCCGAACGGGGCCCTCATTTCATTGGGAGGTGAAAAGCTCAGCGAGTGACGGCGTCGCCGATGCGCAGCTCTTCGTTGGTGCGGAGCACGCGGCAGGTGGCGCTGCGTTCGCCCACCCGGACCACCATCACCTGGCCCACGTAATGGGTCGTTCGCTGGCTCTCGGGCTTCTTGCCGGCCGTCACCTCGAAATCGCGGACGCGCACGGATAGGAGCACGTCGCCGACCTTGAGGCCATCCCGCTCGCCCTTGTCGATGAGCACCAGCTCGCCGGTGCCGGCCTGCTCGTGGTGGTCACGGGAGTAGATCACGGTGGCGGAGCCGGTGGGGTCGAGCTTCACGGGATCCTGGGTATCGGTGCGCAGCTGGAGAACCATATTGGCGGGCTCTTCGAACCGGGCCAGGCGGGAACCCACCTCGAGTCCGTCCATCGCGCGCTCGATGATGGCCACGCTGCCTTTGTCGTGGGCGACGGTGACGCGCACGACGCCGATCTGCTGGATGATGTCGCCCATGGGCTTCTTATCGTTCTTGCTGGCAGGGAAGGGGTGCTTGAAGCCCGTGACGAGGGTGCGCAGCACGACGAAGCGATCGCCCACCTTCACGCCCTGGTTGGAGCCCGCGTCCACATAGACGAGCTCACCCTCGCCGAGGATGTGGCGATCCTCCCGCCGGTTGTCCACCAGCTTGAAGGCGCCGAGCTTCTTGTAGTGGGCGTCGGCCCCTTCGGAGGCCAGGTAGGGCAGCTGCACGAAGTCCTGGTAGCTGAAGGCCAGCTCAGGACGGCGCACCGCGGAAGGATCGATGTGGGTGGAGGGGCGATCCGGTTGGAGACCGGCCACTTCCTCCGGCACGGACTTATCCGTGGCGACGGCCCGGGCCTCATCGATGAGGATGGGGTCGCCGGGGTAGATCCAATGCGGATCCTTGACCCACTGGTTCAGCTCCCAGATCTGGGGCCAGGCGTAGGGGTTGCCCAGGTACGTGTTGGCCAGATCCCAAAGGGTGTCCCCCCTCTGGACCATGTGGACCTTGGAGCCCTCGGGGAGGTTCAGCTCTTTGGGGTACTCCCACTTGGATTGGTGGGATTCCACCTTCACGGCGTTCCCCGCCTGGGCGACGGTTTCCTGGGCCGTCAAGGAATTGGCTCCCAGGACCCCAGCCAGGGCCAGGGCCGGAGTCAGGATCCGGGCACAAAGCCCGGCAGGACGCTGGCGCT
>CAYWDR010000090.1:0-13018 GCA_964457075.1 uncultured Solibacteraceae bacterium | reverse complement strand
TCATGCCGTTCGGGGAGTCGTTAAGCGACCCTGCGAGCGCGGCGAAGTTCGCCAAAGGGTTCACCAACCATGAGCAGACGGACCCGTCAGGGCTGATTTACATGCAGGCTCGCTTCTACGCACCCTGGTTTGGGCAGTTCCTGAGCCCGGATCCGGCGCGGGATCAGCATTTTGAGCAGACTCAGTCTTGGAACATCTACTCGTACGTGATGAACCAGCCGACAATGAAGATCGACCCAACTGGGATGTTTGCTGACGGTCCTGGTTTCTTAGGGCAGCTCTGGCAGGCAACGGTTGACACGTTTACTACACACAATCCTCTTTACCAAGGTGTGGCGCATGTCCAGGACACGATAGTTGCCGGGAGCAACGCAGTATTTGGGACCAACCTCCCGATGGTTAGCAACCTCGGGAAGAATGTTGAAGCAAACCCTGGGATGCCTACTTCGACGGCGTTAGTTCAAGGGCTTAAGCCGGTACAAGACCTAATGACGATTGCGGTCGTTGGAAAGGGAACCGAAAAGCTTGTCGGGGCGGCAGGCAATTTGATCTCCCGGTTTGCAAAAGGTGAAGCGAGCGCCGTAGAAGGGTTGGTCAAGGCTGGTGAAGCGTCTGATCGAGGTGGTTTGACCAAGGCTGGTCGGGCGCTACAAAAACACGGTAATCGAGAAGGAAGTGTTTTCCCGCGAGCCACTGGGAATTCAGAATCAATCAATGGTCAGGCGAAGGGAGTTCTCGAAGGAATTTTGAAAGACCCCAAAGCAGTGAGGACCAATCTGAGCCGAGGCGGTATGGAAATTCGTGCGACCAATGGACAAGGTGTTAGGTATAACGCTGATGGATCCTTCTCAGGGTTCCTCGACCCCAAAAAGAAATAGCAGAGGTTGGTAGATGGGAAATGATTTCTCTATCGAGTTCGTGAGCGATTCAAGGTACGAGTTCATGGTTGTGGAGATCTCCTACCGTGAGCAGTTGCTGTGTCGGTTGAATAAGGAGAATGGTGTTGAAAACATCGAGGTGGAGTTCGACTTTGACAGCCGTGTATTAAGTTCGGATGTTCAGATGAAGTTCCCATTATTGGAGTTTGAAAAAATTTTAGAAGAAGCCAGAGCCGACCTCGTTGCTTCAAATTAGCTCGCCCAACTTAACCCTAAATCCTCACCGATCCTGAACACCCAAGCCCACCGTCCTGGTGGGCTTTTTGTTGCCTGCTAGCTGCTCACCCCACGCATGCGATGAGTCCGGCACCGTCACCACGAAGAGGACCAACCCGGTAAGTCTCCGTGCCTGTGAGGTCGCAGGGGGGGACCAGGCAGAACATGGCATTGCCACGCCCGGACCGTTGCAATCCAGCGATGTTGCGCCTGAAGTCCATGGACTGGCGCGATGGTGGCTGGCATCTCGCGAGGGTAGATGTAGGTTTCTAGGGTTGTCCCTCCTCAAAATCCAAAATCAGCCCGCTCGGCGTCTTGGGGTCACCGATTTTCCTCAAATCGGGACCCTTCCGGTGGGCGAACCGTCGTTGACTCGCCAGGCGGGATGAAAACCCATGCAGTCGGCACTCAGTCGGTAGGGCTACGCCCGGGCACTTCCGTACGCCAGAGCTCGGATCAGGCCGCCTTGTTCCAGCTGTATCGATGGTGGAGGCCACCCAGCCTCGGGTGGGCCACCATCTGGGCGCCGGGGCCAGGTGGATTCTCGCGGGCGCGGGCGTGGGGCGTTTCCTTGCCGAGGCCGAGGTGGGTTCGATCCTGGTGGTAGTAAGCGAGGAAGGACTTCAGGAGGCGGAGGAGGTGCGCCTCGTCGCGCAGGATGACGTGGTCTAGCAGCTCCCGCCTCAGGGTGCCCATGAATCGCTCCACCACGCCGTTCTGCCAGGGGGAGCGGTAGGCGATGCGTTTGGGTAGGGTGCCGAGGCTTCGAACGAATTCCACGGTGGCGCCAAAGGTGGTGTCCCGATCGAAGAGCAGGTATTTCGGCGCGGTGTCCTCGGGAAAGGCCTCCCGCAGTTGCTGGCGGACCCACGCGGCGGTGGGGTGGGCGGTGACGTTGACATGCGTGACGTGCCGCCGGCCGTGGTGGAGGATCACCAGGCCATAGAGCTGGCGGAACGCGGCCGTGGGGACGGTGAAGAAATCCATGGCGGCGATGTGCTCGCGATGGTTTTCGAGGAATGCCATCCAGCTTTGCCCATTGGGTGCCTTCGTCGGAGGCTTGGGCAAATGGCGAGACACGGTTGCCTGAGAGACCTTCACCCCCAACATGCGAAGTTCCCCGTGGATGCGAGGGGCGCCCCAAAGGGGATTATCCGCGGCCATGCGATGAATCATTGTGATGACCTCGGCGGCCGTCCCTGGACGGCCGGGCTTCCGGCGGGACTTCCACCGCCAATAGGCCCGGAAGCCGGCCCGATGCCAGGCCACCACGGTGGCGGGGCTCAGGATGAGGCAGGCGCTCCGCCAACGGGGCCAGAGGCGGCGGAGCAGCACCCAGAAGGCGCGGTCCAAGGGCCGGTGGGTGGGCCTCCGAATCTTGCGCTGGAGCACGGCCAGTTGCTGGCGGAGGGCCAGGTTTTCAAGGGCCAGCTCGTGAAGATCCGGACCCCGCGCCGACCGGAAGCGAAGAACCATGAACAGCCAACCCAGGAACCATGACATCTCTTCAGAATTGATCTTTTGCAAGAAAAGAACAATTCAGCTCTGATGAACGCTGATGTTCGCTGATGAAAACGCTTGTTAGTCCCTGTAAGGCCAGGCCTCCCCTAGATAGGCCTGCAGTGACGCGGGCTCGCGCCCTAGAATGCGTTTCGCGTCCTGACCTTCGACCGCGTAGCCGCGCTGATGCCGATCGAAGCCATCCGCCGTGAAGGGCACGAGGTCGCTCCAGAAACCCCGGTGTCCAAGACGGGCGCCCCAGCGGCGGGCGGATTCGGGGGAGAGGCGAGGGCCGACGAGGCGCTTGCCGGCGGCATGGGCGGCGGCGTTCAGGAGCTGGCCCCAGGTCCACGGCGCGCCTCCGAGGCTTGCTTGGGCTTGGTCGAGGGTGAGGAGGGCCTGGGCGGCATCTTCGACGGCGAGGGGATCGAGGCGGACGTCCTCCAGGAAGCGGGGGAGGAAGGGGCTGCGCATCATCCAGGCGCCGATCTCGTCCAGGAGGGCGTCGCCGGGGCCGAAGAGGGGGGCGCATCGCAGGATGGACCAGGGCGTGCGGGAGGCGCGGATGACCGCTTCGGCCGTCGCCTTGGAGCGGCTCCAGGGGTCGGGCCCATTGCTGTGGAGGGGGGCCAGGTGGACGAGGCGGGTGGCTTGCGTAGCCTCTGCCAGGGCCACCATCTCCCGGGCGACGGCGCCGTGGGAGGCTTCCAGGTTCATGCCGAGCCGCTCGCGGTTGAGGCCGGCCGCGTTGATCACGCGAGGGCCGGGCGCCAGTCTGAAACCCGCCATGAGCACCTCGGGATCGGCCCCGAAGGGCAGCACCGCGAGGCGGCCCGCGTCCATTTCCTCCGGGCCGAAGCGGGCCTCCCGCTCCACACGCACGAGGGCGAACACCTCGTGGCCCGCGGCCAGGGCCTGGCGAACGACTTCACGGCCCACGAAGCCCGTGGCTCCGGCGATGACGACCTGCATGCGGAATCCTCCCGGACTCCATCGTAAGATGGGAGTTCATGTCCACCCTGGCTCTGAAATACCGACCCCGCCTGTTGTCCGACCTCGTGGGGCAGGAGGCGAGCGTCAAGGCGCTCACCAATGCCCTGAAGCGGGCCCGGGAGACGGGCAAGCTGCACCAGGCCTACCTCTTCGCCGGCGTGCGGGGCACGGGCAAGACGAGCACGGCCCGCATCCTCGCCCGGGCGCTGAACTGCGTGCAGGGGCCCACGGCCACGCCCTGCGGGGTCTGCGATCCGTGCAAGGCCGCGGAATCGCCGGATCAGAACCTGGACATCGTGGAAATCGACGCCGCCTCCCGGGCCTCCGTGGAGGATGCCCGCGCCCTTCGCGAGCAGGCCCAGACCCGGCCCGCCTTCTGCCGCTACCGCGTCTACATCGTGGACGAGGTGCATATGCTCTCGCGGCAGGCCTTCGACGCGCTGCTGAAGGTGATCGAAGAGCCGCCGCCCCACGCCATCTTCGTGCTGGCGACGACGGAATTGCAGGATGTCCCCGACACCATCAAAAGCCGGGTGCAGATCTTCCCCTTCCGCCTCATCCCGGAGCCCGTCATCGAGGCCCGCCTGGCCTGGGTGTGCGAGCAGGAGGGCGTCACGGCCCAGGGAGACGCCCTGCGCCTCGTGGCGGAAGCTGGGCAGGGGTCCATGCGCGACGCGCTGACGACGCTGGATCGCGTGATCGCCGCGGGGGATGGCGTCATCGGGGAAGAGCTCGTGCGCGAGCTGTTGGGCATCGTGCCCGCCTTCCGCGTGCAGGGCGTGTTGGAGGCCTTGGCCGCCGGGGACGCCGCCGGCATCCTGGATCACACGCACGCCCTCGCGGAACAGGGCGCCGACTGGGACACCTTTTGGCGGGAGCTGGTGACCTCCCTGCGGGGCCGCCTGGAGCAAGAGGCTCGCGCCGGCGGCGGCCCCCAGGCGCTGCTGCGCTGGGCCCGCGTCACCCAATTGCTCCTTCAACGGGAGCGGGATCTCCGCGATAGCGCCCTCAAGCGGGCTGTGGTGGAGCTGGCCCTCGTCACCGCCTCCCAGCTTCCCCAGCTAGCGCCCTTGGAGGCGCTGCTCTCGGCCGCCCCCGGCGCCGCCCCTCGGCCGCAGCCGCCGCCGACCCGGCCCTCGCCGCCCCCAAACCCTAATCCGGCCCCCCAGGCGATCCCCGCGCCTGCGGTGGCCGCACCACCGGCCGGGGAAGAGATCCGCGCCCTGGCGCCCGGCGCTTCGGGGGAGACCCTCCGCGCCGCCGTGGCCGCCGCGCTCAAGGCCTCCCAAAGCCTGCCGAAGGGCCTCGCCACCATTCCCCACCTGGCCAGCCTCGTGGCGTGGAAGGCCACGACCCTCACCTTCCGCTTCCCCGCCAACGCCAAGCCCACGGCCGAGCCTCTGTTGCGGGAGCGGGAGAGCCCCCATCTCCTGGCCACCCTCGCGCCGCTGCTGCCGGGCCTGGATCGCGTGGAGGTCGTCTTCGACGAACCCCTCCAGACCGAACCCCCGGAGGCGCGGATCCGCAAGGATCCGGCTTTCCAAGAGTTGCTGCGGCTCAGCGGGGGCGAAGTGGTTGAGGTTAGGAAACAAGAATGAAGCCTGAAGTCATCGATCGTGATACCGCAGAGGCTCTCTGTGGCCAATAGGCTTGGGCTGTTATTAAGCCTTGTGTTGGGATCAGGGCCCCTCGGGGCCCAGATCTTCTCGGGGCAACGCGGTTATCAGTGGTGGCACGACCAGAAGCTATATTCGACGGAAGACAGCCGTTTGATCGAAGTGGAGGCCCCCAAGCAGAAGCCCAAGCAGCTCAAGGTGCCGGAAGGTCGAATTTTCTGGATAAAGGATGGCCTGGGTTTGGCGCGCATCATGAACCCGGCGACTCGCGCCACGCGTTTCCTGAAAACATGGGATTGGGCTCGATGGGAAGACGCCTTTCATCTGGGGGAAGGGCAACCCGTCATCTTGGGCGTGTATCCCCTGGACAACGGGAAGGTGTTTCTTTCCGCCGGAATTGATCCCTTCGTCAAGGGTGGGAAGGTCTCCTTTTGGGCCATCGCAAAGCCGGATGAGAAGGGCCTTTTGTCCCTAGAGGACCTCCCCGACTTCGGTTTTTCCATCATGGAGTTGGCCCGTTGGGTCCCCGGGAAGGAGCCTTGGAAGCCGGGGAACCTCACACCCAGACATGATCGAATGGAGGAATACCTGGAGCTCGGCACGGCCAAAATGGTTCCCTGCGCCGAAGGATTCGTGCTCCTATTCCCTCGGCAGGGGAAAATTCTTGTCTTCAACGGAACCGATGGGCATTTGATTCGACAACGGATGCTCTTTCCCTCCGTGGAGCAGGCGCTCAAGAACCGGAGGACCCTTGAAAGGGCCATCCTGGCCTGCCGCCCGATGCGCAGTGGCAACCTGCTCCTCGCCACCCGCAGCGAAGATGCGGTTCTCAATAGCCGGGTCATCTTCGAGGACCCCAAGCCGTTGGAAGGGCAAACCAAGGAGGAATTCGCCAAGGAAGTTCAGGCCAACCATGAAAAGAACCTGGAAGCGTTTGGCGAGATCCTTTGGTGGGAGTTCAACCCCATGACTGGCGATTTCCTACGGCGCAGCACGCCCAAAGGACTACCTTCCCGAGTTCTGAACATGGCGGATATGAACACTTTCTCCTTCCGCATGAACCTAAAGAACGAGCCAGAACTCCAATAGCTCATTTCCTACGCAAAAAGGTGGGGGTGGCCTCCGGCCACCCCCACCTTTTTGAAGGGACCGCTCAAACCCTGAACACGTCCGGCCGCCAGTTCCTGATGCGCTTCTTGATGGCTTCTCCGCTCAGGTTCTCGGCCAGGGATTGGCGGACGAGGTCGGCGAGCTCGGCGTCGGAGGCGAAGCGGAGGCCCACGCATTGCGAGGGGGTGAGGTCGTTGATGCGGCTTCTGAGATCTTCGGGGAGGATCGTGGCCATGCGCAGGCGCTCCTCCAGGCGGATGACGCGATCCTGGACTCGGAGGGCGTAAAGGCGGGTCTTGAAATAGTGGAGGAGGAGCCCGAGGGCCAGCAGAAGGTTGGCGATCGAATTGGCGTTGGCACCCGCCTTTAGGCTTCGGACGGCGACGAGAAAGTAGGCCACGTATAGGGCGGCGAGCACGATGTGATAGGCAGGATCGAATCGGCGATGCGTGGCGTAGGTCTGTTCGGCCATGGTTACCTCGTGGGAGTGGGGTGAGGCAAGCATAGCCCGGGGTGGGATCCTGCAAAGAATTCCTGGCTGGAGCTTGCGGGAATTCGGGAGGGACTTAACCTGAACGACCTAAACCCGATCCAGGCGATATCCACCCCACCCCTAATCTTCCCCCTTGGGTAGACCATGCCTGAACTCCAGATGAACGCCCTTACCCCGCTGACCGAGGCCCATCTTCGGGACGCGATGGATGCGATGCCGGTGCCCGTGGCCGCCTTCGATCCCTTCGGTCGCGTGCTCTGCTGGAACCGGGAGGCGCAGCGGATCACCGGATGGTCTTTGCACGATCTCCAGGCGGGGGCCTTGGTCCGCCTCTTTCCCAACGCGCTGGAGCGGGCCCTGCTCATCGAGGCGTGGGCGCGCAAGGGCGATTCATTCGAGGCCTGGGAGTGGTGCGTCACGGGCCGGGATGGGCGGATGAGGCAGCTGCGATGGACCTGCCAGACCGATCGCCACCCCATCCCCGGCTGGGCCACATGGATGGTGGGCGCCTCCGTGGAAGCGGAGAGGGCCCCCCACTGGCGGCCCCCCTTCGTGCGAACCGCGGGCTGAGACTTCTAGGCCGTTTACTTGGCCGCAGGCGTGGCGGCGGGCTTGGGCATGGTGAACCTGGCCGCGTCGATGGGCACATTGAACTCGATCTTATCGATCACCACGCGGAGGGGGGCCGGGGCGCCGGGAATGGTGCGCTCGTTGGCGAAGGGCATCATCAGACCGGCGACCTTGCGGAAGTCCTCGAAGGTGACGTCGATATCCATCGTCTGTCCCTGGGCTTCCATGCGGCTCACCTGTTTGATTTCGAGGAAGGACTCGGGGTCCAGGTAGCTGGTGACCACGTTGCCGGCCTTCAGGGTGACTTTGAGCTTGTGGGCCTGCACGGTTCCCACCGCCTCGCGGCCGAGGTACTCGACCTTGTGGCCCTTGACGGCGGAATCCACGAGGGGGCCCGCCAGGTCCGACTGGGCCTGCATCTGCTTCATGGCCTCCCCCGTGATCTCCTGGGGGGCGTCGCTGCCCGACATGGGATTGATGGCCCAGGCATGGGTGCCATCGAAGGCCTGCACGATGGTCTGTTCCTGAACCGTGGTCTCGCTGCGGAACCCCTTCTCCGTCCTTTCCACCACCGTGGGCATCTCCATGGGGCCCATCAAGGCGCGGGCCGTGATGCGCATGTTATGGATCTCCTTCAGCTTGGCCAGGCCGCCGCGGGCCTCGACGTGCTTGGTCAGGAGCTGTTCCACGGAAGGCGCCGCGGCGGGGGCCTGAGCGCTCAGGGGAGCCACCAGCGCAGCGAGAACGGGGATGAGAAGGGAGGTGCGCATGGTGGCTCCTGGGATCGTCCACGGGACGATGAGTTTGATGTTCCCGCCCGGCCCTGGCCGCGTGTTGCGAGGAAGGCCCAGCGGGGCCTCGCGGGTGGGCAGCGGTCTTCACCTTCCGCCCAACGGGGGAAAATTAGCGCATGGCTTCCATGGGGCTTAGGCGGCTGGCCTTCAGGGCGGGGTAAAGGCCGAAGACGACCGAGAGGGTGAGGGCCACCACCCAGGCCATCATGAGCCCGAAGGGGTTCACCACGAGGCCGTAAGGGAAGTTGGCGCTGAGGGCCTTGCAAAGCAGGCTGCCAAGCACGGTGCCGCCCAGGGCGCCCAGGGCCGCGAGCACCACGGCCTCCAGAAGGAACTGGATGAAGATCTCGTGATCGGAGGCGCCCAGGGATTTGCGGAGGCCGATCTCGAAGCGCCGGTCGCTGAAGGAGATGAGCATCACGCTGAGCACGCCCACGCCGCCCACGAGCAGGACGGTGCCCGCGAGGCTGAGCAGGACCACGCGCCAGCCGAAGATCTGGGCGAGGAACTGCTGGTAGCTCTTGGCCAGCTCCTGATCGAGATCCACCATTTCCACGTCTTCGATGCCGTGGTGGGCCTGCTTCACGCGGCCGAGCATGAGGGCGCTCACCTCCGTCATATCCCGCTTCGCGTTGAGCTTCACGGCCACCTGGCTCAGTTTGTGGGCGGGGTCGAGACGGTCCATGTAGGCTTCGAGGGGCACCAGCATGCCGTTGGCATCCATCCAGGTGTCGTCGCTGATGATGCCGATGGGGGCGAGCACGCCGACGATGAGGAAGGCCTGGCCCTCGAGCTGCACGGTGCGGCCCACGGGGTCGGCGCCGCCGAAGAGCCTGTTGGACATGGTGCCGCCGATGACGGCCACGGCGCTGCGGCGCCGCTGATCATTCTCGGTGAGGCCGCGTCCCAGCGAGACGGGACGGTTCATGATCGGGGAGTAGGCCGCGGAAACGCCATGCACGAAGACTCGCTCGCTGGTGGAGGTTCCCCGCACGGTGATCGGCCTGGTGGCCTTGGGCAGGAAGGCCATGACCTTGGGGTGGGGCGTCGTGAGGCGGCTGAGATCCTCGTAGCGCAAGCCGGGGCTCATGGCGAAGCGCTTTTGCTCTTCGAAGGTCTCCGGGGCCTTGGGCGCGATCATCACCGTGCCATCCCAGCTCATGCCGGAAAACGAGGTTCCGATCTTGTCCATCACGCCGTCCAGCACGGAGGTCATCACCACCAGGGCGAAGACGCCGAGCATGAGCAGGGTGAGGGTGAGCAGGCTGCGGAGCTTGTGGGACCAAAGCTCCGTGAGACCCGTGCGGACGATCTCGAAGAGCATTCCGAGCCGGGTGGCCAGGGAGAACCGGTGTCCGGAGAAGGCGGGGGAGGGGGCCTCCGTATCGAGGATCGTGGGCCCGGGGGAGCGGAGGGCGTCACTCATAGCGCAGAGCCTCCATCGGGGATAGCCGGGAGGCCCTCCAGGCGGGGAAGAGGGCGAAGACGACGCCGAAGGCGGAGGCCATGAGGTAGGCCCAGATGAAGCTGGCGGGCTCCACGTGCAGGGGCACGCCGATGAACCATGTGATGAACCAAGAGAAGCCCACGCCCAGCACGACACCCACGAGGCTGCCGAGGAGGGTGAGGAGGAGGGCCTCCGTCATGAATTCCTTGAAGACCTCCCGGCCGCTGGCGCCCAGCGCCATCTTCACGCCGACCTCGCGGACGCGCTCCTTGAGGCTGGCCATTTGGATATTGACGTTCACGAGGCCGCCGCCCAGGAGGGCCAGCACGCCCGAGAGCATGAAGATGATGTTGTAGACGTCGCCTTGGCTGCGCCGCTTGCGCACGCGGGCGGCCACGTCGTCGAGACGGAAGTCGTCCTGCTGGCGGTGGTTGGCCTTCAGCACGGCGCCGAGCTCCTTGGAGAAGGCCTCCATCACGTCCATCTTGGGGATGCGGAAGGTCATGCGGTCCAGGCGCTGATAGGCGTCGCCTTGCATGCGGCGCTGCACGAGGGTGGAAGGCAGGGCGATGAGCTTGTTCGCCCGGGCGAAGATGTTGCGTTGGCCCGGCTGGTTCCGGAAATGGAAGACCCGCTCCTTCATCACGCCCACCACCTTCACGGGGGTGTTGCCCACGCGCAGGGTCTGGCCCAGGGCCTGGCCAGTGGGGAAGAATGTGGCCACGGCCTCGCTGCCCAGGATGGCCACCGGGGCGGCGGCCTCCACGTCGGCGGGGGAGAAGAGCCGCCCCTCCAAGAGCTCGAATCCCTCGACGGCGAGGAAGTCCTCGCCGATGCCCCGAAGGGCGCGGTCCTGATCCGCGAATTCGGAGCGCACGCGGGCCCGGGCGTTCTTCTGGATGCTGAGCCCCTCCACTTCCGTGGGCTTGAGGGCCTGCCCGTCCACCCCGTCGGCGATCCGCAGGCCGAGGTTGGATTGCTGAAGGGCCGTGGGGGCGCCCTCGGTGACCACGGGCTTGGGTTGCACGTTCAGCTTGTCCATGCCGCCCATGCGGACGTAGAGCTCGTCGCTGCGCCTGCGCTGGCTATCGCTGATGGAAAAGCCCCCCAGCACGGAGGCCACGCCCAGCATCACGCCGAGGGCCTGCAGGGTGGAGCGGCCGAGGTTGTCCCGGATCTCCAGCCAGGCGTCGAGCAGGCGTTCCTTGAAGACGCCGCGGCCCATATCAGGCCGCCCCGGCCGCGACCAGGCCGTCTCGAATCTCGATGCGGCGCTGGGCCTGGCCGGCGATGGAGGGATCGTGGGTGACGAGGACGAGGGTGTTGCCCTGGGCATTCAGCTCCCGGAAGAGGTCGAGCACTTCCGCGCCGGTCTTGGAATCGAGGGCGCCCGTGGGTTCGTCGGCCAATAGCATGGTGGGGTTGTTGGCCAGGGCGCGGGCCACGGCCACGCGCTGTTTCTGGCCGCCGGAGAGGGTGGCGGGGAGCTGGTGGGCCTTCTCCTCGATGCCGACCTTGGCCAGCAGGGCCAGGGCCCGCTCCCGCCTCTCCTTCCGGCCCACGCCGGCATAGAGCATGGGCAGCTCCACGTTCCGCACGATGCTGGCCTTGGGCAGGAGGTTGTAGCTTTGGAAGACGAAGCCGATCTTTTCGTTGCGGATCCGGGCCAGCTCGCCCCCGGCAAGGCCTTGCACTTCATGGCCATCCAGGATGTAGCGGCCCTCCGTGGGCGAATCGAGGCAGCCCAGGATCGCCATGAGGGTGGATTTCCCCGAACCGGAGGGGCCGATGAGGGCCACGAACTCCCCCTGCTCCACGGTGATGTCGATGCCGCGCAGCGCATGCACGGCCTGGCCATTGGCGCCGTAGACCTTGGTGAGGGCGTGGGTCTGGATGACTGGCATGGAAGCTCCCGCGGCCTAGTTTTCGTCGTCTTTCTCAACCTTCTTCTTCGTCACGTCTTCGAGGGCGACCTGCTCTTCGGCCTTGAGGCCGCTGAGGATCTCGACCCGCTCGAGGGTGGCGATGCCGGCCTTCACGGGCACGACCTCGAAGAATTCCTTCCAGTGATCCGAGAGCCAGATGAACTTGGTCCGGCCTGAGAGGCCCTCCTTCGCCTGCTTGATCTGCTCGGCCTTGAGGCCGGGCTTCAATCGGAAGACGACGGTCTGGCCTTCCTTCCGCTGCAGGGCTTCGAGGGGGATGCTCACGGCCCTTTCGCGCTTCTCGCCCAGGATCTCCACGTTGGCGCTCATGCCGGTGCGGAAGGCCTCGGAGAGTTCGTCGAGGGCGATCTCGACCTCGAAGACCTTGATCTTTTCCACGAGCTTGGCGGCGGGAGCCACGAAGCGCACCTTGCCGGTGAAGGTCTTCTGGGGATAGGCGTCCAGGTTCACCCGCACGGCCTGGCCCACGCGCACCTTGGCGATATCCACTTCGTTGAGGTTCACGCGGATGATGAGCGATTTGAGATCGGCCACGGTGAACACCACCGTGCCCGCGTTGAAGCTGGAGACGCCGCTGGTGATGGTGTCGCCCAGTTCCACGCCCTTCTTGATGACGACGCCGTTCATGGGGCTCGCCACTCGGGCGATCTGGGAGGAGGCGTTGCCGCTGATGGGAATGCCCCGATCCTCCACGATCTGGTACTTCATCTGGGAATTCTTGAGGGATTCCTCCGCGAGGTCCCGCTGGGTCTTGGCGTCCCGATGGGCCTGCTCGGAGATGAGCCCGGCCTTGAACAGGGCGGCCTGCTGGGTGTAATTGCGTTCGGCGTTCAGGAAATTGAGGTTGGAATGCGCCAGGCCGCCCTTCACGTCGGAAAGGGTCTGGGCCTGGTTCACGTCGGGCTCCACCTCGGCGAGGGTCTGGCCCACGGTGACGACGGCGCCTTCCCGCACCTTCAATCCGACGATGCGGCCGGAGACGGAACTCTTGACGTCCACCTTGGTGAAGGGATCCACGGTGCCGACCTCCCGGACGCTCACCTGGAGATCCTCGGCCTGCACCTTGCCGAGCCGGAAGGGGGGCGTTTGCTCCTCCTTGCCCTTGTCACTCCCCTTGGCCGTGATCAAGAATCCGGCGATGACCGCCACCGCCGCGGTGGACGCGATGACCCAGCGCTTTTTCATAAGGGCCCCCATGGGAAAGACTCCGAGCAAGCCGGATGCTGTTTCCGGGGTACGGGTCCCTAAGGGGGCGGTTTAGGGCCCCTCAGGCCGTCTTGAACCGCTTCATCCGGTGTTGGAGATTCTGGGCCAGCTGGGCCAGCTGATCGGCGGTTCGTGCCGTCTCCTGGATGGTGGCGGCCAGCTGGATGGTGGCGCTGGCGTTGCGCTCCA
>CAYWDR010000089.1:0-13213 GCA_964457075.1 uncultured Solibacteraceae bacterium | reverse complement strand
ACGAGAGCAAAACAACGATCGATCACGCCGGGAGAAGTGGTGGCTATTTGGTCGCTCGAATGGTGAGTTGAGAGCAGGATTGGCAGGCCTAAATCGGTACATAGTTACGGTGAAAACGGCAAAGCATCGCTTCTTCCAATTCCTTGAAGGGGGTGTGGTTCCGGATAGCAAACTCATTGCATTTGCCTTCAATGACCCATTTGCCTTGGGGGTGCTTTCTTCGCGAATTCATTTGGCTTGGTGTTCTGCCGCATCAAGTGCACTCGGTGTCGGGAATGACCCGACATATGTGATCCGGACCTGCTTCGACCCTTTCCCCTTCCCTGATGCCACTGAAGCCCAGAAAGTGAGCATCCGTGCATCAGCGGAGCGTTTGGAATCTCATCGCAAGACCGCCCAAGGCAGAGGAGCAACCATTACCGGCATGTACAACCTCCTCGCCAAACTGAGGTCAGGGGAGGCCTTCACCGCTCGAGAGCGGGAGCAGCACGAAGCAGCCCAAACCGAAATCCTCCGCCAGCTCCATGACGAGCTGGACGCGACCGTGGCCGAAACCTACGGGTGGCCGGTGGACCTCCCGGAGGCGGACGTCCTTGAGCGCCTGGTGGCCCTGAACAAGGAACGGGCCCGCGAGGAGGCCCAAGGTGTCGTCCGCTGGCTTAGGCCCGAATACCAAGCTCCCCAGGAGGCGCAGCCCCAGGTCCAGTCGCTGGAATTGGAAATCGAGGAGGCCGAGACTCTCGCCCCCACCGTGGAGGCCCGCCCCTGGCCCAAGGAGGCCCGGGAGCAGCTGGCGGCGATGCGCGACCTCATCCTGGGCTCCGAGGCCCTCTGGAGCCTCGAGGCCATCGCCGCATGCTTCAAGAGCCGCGGCCGGTACCGCGAGGGCATCCAGGGTCAGCTGGAGATCCTCACGGACCTCCGCGTGATCGAGGCCCTGGAGACCACGCACGGGGTCCGGTGGCACCGCCCTCAGGCCGTGAGCGCATAGAGGGACCTCTGCTGGCCTTTTGCCACCCGTGCCTGAGCCTGTTGCACAATCCTTCCCCCCGCTGATTCCTCCTCGTTTGCCGAAGGGGCCCTGTTGATTCCAGTGGCGAATTTACGGGTGAACGGGGCAACGCGGGGGGCGAGGGGGGGAACTTCCTGCGTTTGGAGGGGGATTTCCTTCCGAGGGGTTCCCTCAGGCCGCCCGCTGAGCCCTCCAGAGTTTCTTGAGGTTGTGGGCGGCGCAGAGCAGGCTCCAGTCGGCCTTGGCTTTGACGAGGCTCCGGCGAGGCAGGCTTGAAAGACCGTCCTTCGTTTGGCCGAACACGGGCTCTACCGTCTTCCCCCTTGTCTTGTAAATGGTCCGGCCCGCCTTGGTCCTAAGCTTGCGTTCCATCCGTTCACGCCGGCTCAGGTGCTTGGGGATCCGGCCCCGAGGCGGGCCCTCCTTCGCTGCCTGGCGGGCCTTGTGCCGGTTCGCGGTGGCGATGAATCCCTCAATGGATTCCGCCTCCAGCCCCTCCAGGTTGTCCTCGCTGCAGTACCCGGCGTCCGCGAGGCACCGTCCGATCTCGTCCGCCCCGCCTCCCACCGCTTCGAGATTCGCCTTGGCGGCCCGGACCATGGGAATGAGCTGGCCCTGGTCATTGGCGTCCTGGACGAGGTCCGCGGCGAGGATGATCTGGTCCTTCGTCACCATGGCCTGACCGTTGAAACTCTGCATGAACCCAGCCCGGGTCTTCATGACGCGGCTATCGGGATCGGTGACATTGGCTTTCGCTTCAGGCGCAGGCTCAGGCTCCGGTGGCTTGGGCTTCCGCCCCCGCTTCTTCTGGCCTGACTGCCGCTCCTCGCGTTCGCGGGTCTCGATCTTGCGGGCCTGTTCCAAGGCCTTCGCCGCGGCTTCCATCTCCAACCGCCCCTTGGCTTCCTGGAGGCGCTTCCGGCCCGTCTCGCGGTGGCGCAGCGCGGCCGGAAGCTCGTCGCCCCGCAGCCCCTTGCCGTGGCTCTTGTCCTCGGCCATATCCGTGCTCGCGGCGAGATCCACCAGCTCCTTCGTGATCGTCTCCAGCGTCTTCGTCTGATCCAGGGCCGCGTTGGCTTTGAGCTTCGTGCCATCGAGGATGATTGTTCCCGCCTTCCCCAGGCCCGCCTCGCGGCAAACCGCGAGCACCTGGATGAACAGGTGCTGGAAGCGCTCGCTGTGGCGATCCCGGAAACGGTGGATCGTCGTGTGGTCCGGCTCGAAGTTGCAGCTCAAGAGCCGATAGACGACGCTCTCTTTGCACAGCGTCTCCAGCTTGCGGGAGCTGACCACCTTGTTGGCGTAGCCGTACACCAGCACCGCCAGCATCGCCTTGGGATCGATGGCCGCGCGCCCAGCCCCATCCGCGTTGTAGTCCGCGTAGATCGGGCTCAGATCCAGCTCGTCGAGTGTGTCGAGTAGGCACCAGGCCAGATGGTCGTCCGACACCCAGTCCTCCACGGAAGGCGGCATCAGCATGGCCTGGGATCGGTCAACGACTTGGAAATGGGGGCCCATACCGGAATGGATGCCCTCAATGCGGCAAAGGTTCAGGTCTGATATGGGTTTGCGGGTGAAAAGGGGTTGTGCAACAGGCTCGCCTGCCGTGTCACCCGAATTGCGCTTGCAGCTCCGCGATGCGGAAGGTGAAGGCCAAGCTCCGCCAGGCCGCCTAGATCACGCCGGACTCAATCTGCTCCACGAGCTCGTCCGCTTTGTTGAGGATCCGCCGGTTGCGCTCCCATCGCTCATCCGTCTGGCCCTGCTCCCCGAGGGGCTGACCCAGGCGGAAGAGGGCGAGGCCAACCTTGACGGCCTCGTGGACGCCCTTGGTCTTGGACAGGCCTATGGCCTCCTCGATGTTGTTCCCGAGCAGGGGGTCCGCGGTCCCGATCTTGATTCCGGCCTCGAGGAGGATGCCCACCTGCCGGGCCTCCTTCTGCGTCAGGGCCCGTCCGAGCTCTTTCTCCCAGGCCGCCCGGAGGCGCTTGTAGCCCTTGGACTCGAGCACGTCACCGGAGGCCCCGGCGGAGGGCCTGGACACGATGGCGGTGGCACCTGCGGCCGCGGCGGCGATGCCTACGGCGGAGAGGATGAAGACAGCTTTTCGCATGAAGGTCTTTTCTTCCCTTGGTTCCGGTTGCAGTAGGGCCGAGAGGATCTGAATTCAATTTACTCGTTACATGTATTTGGTCTGCTCCGCCTCTGATTTACAAGCCCGGCCCTTCCTCGCTAGATGAGCCCATCCTCGATTTGGTTGACGGTATCGTAGGCAGTTCTCAAGACCGCGCGGATGCGCTCCCATTGTTCGCCGCCGCCGCCGAGGGGTTCTCCCATTCCGTAGGAGGTCAGGCCGATCTTCACCCCCTCGTTTACTCCGCGCTCTTTGGAGGCTTGGATGGCGTCATTGAGCGTCATGTTGAGCCATACCCCTGAGGCCCCGATCATCACGCTCGCACGGTAGAAGACATCCACCTGGCGGCCCTCTTTTTCTGTGAGTTTTCGCCCGAGGGACTTTGCCCAGGTCGCTCTAAACGGCGTTGCCTTCGCGTTTTGCAGGGATGGGCCCTGGGATGTACGCATCACTAGAGCTGTGCCACCAGCTGCCGCGGCAGCGATGCCTACGGCGGAGAGGATGAGGAAGGGCTTTCGCATTATGGTCTTTCCTTCCCTTGGATCCGGTTGCAGTGGGTCGAGAGAATCTGAATTCTAAATACTCGATACAAGTATTTAGTGTGCTCCGCCTCTGATTTGCAAGCCCCTTGCGGATCGGGAATCGGATAGCCCCTGCTAGGCTTTGGCTCATGGCGTATTCGCCCCATTCCTGCCCTGGATCCATGGGCGGAAGGGGTGGCGTTTTTCAATTACTCGTGGCGAGTATCGCCCAACGAGGGGTGTCCGCATGAGCCCCCGAGGTGCATACAGCCGGGCTCGACCGGCCGTCTCTTCCACCCTCGGCAGCCGCATTCGGGCCATCCGGGTGAAGTGGCGCTGGAGCCAGGGCGATCTCGCCAAGGCCATTGGGTCCGACCAGCGGACCTTATCCTCCTGGGAGCGCGACAAGTACCCAGTGCCTGGGCCCGTCCTGGAACTGCTTGCGGCCCTTTTCAAGGTCAGACCCGAGGCCTTGCGTAGCGGGCAGGGCTTCAAGATCCCGGACCCGATCGCCCTGGGGGCCGCGGAGCAGGCCATTCCGTACTTGGCGCTCCCCCCTCAGGCGGAGCCCGGTCTATGTTTGATCGACCGCAAGGGGGGCACCCATGGCGAGCACTCCGTTACCCAGGTCATGAAGGCCGTCCGCCAGGCTCAGAAGGATGGGCGGCCAGTCTGGGTTGTGATCGGGTAACCCTCCCGGGCCTGGATTTCTTATAGCCAAATTACGGTCAATTTACAGTTCCCATTTGCCCAATTCATTTTCGGCAAGGGAGGCGGAAGAGCGCACGTCTCCAGGACTTCACCTCGCCTACCCCATGCGGACCGAGGGCGTGAACCACCTCAACATGCGCCACCATAAGCCCCTGCTCAAATCACCAATTTTCCTCGGGGGGAATGAGGCGAACTCCTTTCCGGCGGTCAGGGAGGCCATCCGGAACCCGGAAGGCCGGACCACATCCCTGAATCCGGGATAGGCCACTCTCCAGGTACCGAACACGGAGTTCCTGGGAGGTTAGGTTGGACGTCCAGAGCACGGGGCGCTTGGCGGTCCAGCGAGCCTCGAGGACCTGGAGCAGGATGGAGCGGGCGAAGCTCGAATCTGCCTCAAAGGCCTGCTCCGCGCCCAGGTCGTCCAGGACCAGGAGGGGGGCCTCTTTCATCATGTCCACGCGGTCCCAGTAGCCCACGGAATCACGGAACTGCATCCGGTGGAGCTCGGGCACCTCCGTCGGCCAGTGGACCCACCAAGGGAGAACGGAGGGGATCAAGACGCCATTCAGCTCCACGGAGCGGCGAGCCGCGTGTTCCGCGTAGGCCAGGGCCAAGGCGGCCATCAATCCGGACTTACCTACACCGGCACCGCCCACGATGCCCATGCCCTGCACGGGCCGGGGGAACTGGGAGAAGAAGGCCTCCACCTTGGGCCGGGCCACCTCCCACAGCTTGGGATGGACGGCCTTGAGGGTGGCCTCCAGCTCCGTGGGGCCCAGGCCGCGGAAGCGCATCCGACCCCGGACCTGGGCGGATAGGTTTTCCAGGAGGGGGGCGGCATCCTTGCGGATCTGCTCATCCCGCCAGGCTTTGCCACAGGGGGCGCACAGCATCGGGGCACCGCAGACCACCTGGGCGAGCTCGAGCACGGCCACAGCCGAGCACTTGGGGCAAAGAGCTTTGCTCACCATTCGTACCCCTCCACCTTGCCGGCCTTGGGCTTCTCACCTGGAGGAGCTGGAGCCGGGGCCCCCGACAGGACACCTTCCAGGAAAGCCAGGTGCCCGTGCCCCGCCAGCCAGGCGTGGAGCGAGGTGAGAAACTGCGGCTTGTCCATGCTGGCCACGTAGCGCCGGCCGCACTCCACGAGGGCCTCAGAAGACACCTGCCCCACCGTGATGAGCTCCCGAAAGGCCTTGGCGGCCTGGGTAAGGTTCGGAACCTTAGAGGGCGGGAAGCACTTCACCAGAGCGAAGAACTGCACCCGGGCCCCCTCCTCCGGAATTTCCGCGTTGGGGCCCGTGAGGGCGAGCTTGGGCGGCTTCTTCGCCTTGGGGTCCTTCGGGGCCTTCACCACCAAGGGGACCAGCTTGGGTGAGGTCGAGGGGGTCACAGCGCCCACTGCACTCTCCGAAGGAGAGTAATTATCTGACTCTGACTCTGACTCTGACTCTGACTTGGGAGGCATTTCGGATCCGTTTCGGATCTGTTTCGGATCCGGACTAGCCTTAGCCCCCTTTACCTTGTCCCACCTGGCTTTGTTGGCCGTCCGAGCTGCCTGAGAGGCCTTTTTTTCGTGCTCATCCCGGTCTTTCCGCTCCTTGTCCATGCGATCGGAAATGAGGTGGCCGGGGTTTTCGGGGTTCTCCCGGAAGAAATTCGCAACGAGCTCGGAGACCATGCGGATCCGTTTCGGATCCGGTTCGGATCCAAGGCGAACATAGAGGCAGAGGTCCGCTGGATCCGCCGGTATGGATCCCTCCCTCCAGCAGTAGGCCCACAGGAGGATCAAGGCCCCCAACTGCTCCAGGTTCAGCCGGGCAATCGCCCCGTCCGCCAGGAAGTCACCGGCCCAGAACCGGAACCAGGGTTTCTTTGGGCTCTCACTCATCTGGAGACTCCATGGTGATTGGCCAGGAATTGAAGGAAGACAGGAGACCCTCGTTGGTGAATAGGTTGGTTTCTCGAGTTTCAGGCTGGGCGATGAAAGAAGGGTTCAGGGGCGAATGCATGGCTTTGCTCATGCGGCCAACCTCCGGGATTCTTGGAGCCTGAACACGAGAGCACGGACCTCCTCGTCGCCCTTCCCCGCGATCCGGGCCGCGTTGAGGGCGGCCACCTCGTATTCAGGCCAGCCGACCGCGCGGGCCCCGAGGGAGATGGGGGACGTGAACAGCCCCTGTTGGATGTCGAGGTAGTGGGAGCTCCGGGAGCGGCCGCGGATCTTGAGGACGGCGGGAAGCCGCAGGATGCTCGGCACCCTGCCCCGCGCGCCGGCCATCCATTCGGAGAGGGGGACGAGGGGGGCGATCATCGGGCACTCCCAAGCTGCTCCAGGTAGGTTTCCAAGACCTTGATGGGGAAAAGGGTCCGCCGCCCGATCTTGATGGGGCACAGGGCCCCCCCCTTGATGAGGTGGAACAGCGAGGTACGGCTGATGCCGAGCACCTGCGCGGCCTGTTCGATCGAACACGCCAGGGGGGCCGGGGCGGATGCTTCAGCTCGCCTTGTCTGGGGGAATAGGTCTCGCACGGTGTCTCCTTGAATGCGCCCGCGTTCGGGCTGATTCAAAGATCCCGGCACCAAATAGCCAAAAGTTTCGACCTACCTAAATTCCTTTTCTAAATCCACGGTGGAGCCTCGGGGGTCAGTCGAAGTCGCACTCTATCTGGCAGGCTCTTTAATGCCCGCTCCTGATCCGAGGCAGGCAAGGCGTCAAATCCTGGCGCCTCCTTACACCCGGCTGCCTGATAGAGGGCCCTCCAAGCACGTGAATTTGCAATGGCGCGGCGGAACGGGTCTAAGCCAATCGCCCAGTCAGGGTTGTCCTCCTCACCTAGGGCCAATTGGCAGACGAGGGTACAAAACACCTCGAAATTCGTTCGTTTGCCCTGGCTGCGCTTATCTGCGTTGGACTGCTTGGCAGAGCCCTCACCCACCACGCCCTCGTAGATCAGCACGCAGCTGAGAGCAAAGGATTCCTTCGGATGAGCCCCGTAACGGCGCTGAATATAGGTGGCGCTCCCTCCTCGATCGGGCCCCTTGGCTTCGATGAGAAGAGCTTCCAGCGCATACGCCGTGAATTCCGTCAGCTCCGGGACTTTGAAGGTCCATGGGGGCCCACCTGCCCCATCTATGGGCTCGGAAGGGGTCGGAGCACCCATTTTTGTGAGCCGGAATGGCAGGGGCTGTAGCCAAGGGGTGGAGGAATTCACCTCGCCCACGCCCCGCGGAGGAGGCGCCAGCTTCGCGGCCTCGGTGACCTTCCAGAGCTGCATCCTTCGGTCGAACCGCTCCTCCGGTGACTTCCCTTCCTTGGCCGGGAGGGTCTTCACACCTTCCCTGCTGGGAGGCAACGCCATCCAGTTCCTCGTTTCGTGGCGGAAGGTTTTGATCAGCGCGCGGACCCTCTCTTCGTCCTCGGGAGCTATTGGGCCTTCGCCCAAGGTTGTGAGCAGCTCCTGAAGGTCCGCGAGGTCTTTAACCATGACCCGGACCCTAGGGGAATGGGCTCGTTCAAAGATGGAGTCCTGATAAAGCCGGCAGAGGGTCAAGGTCTTCAGCATCGCCGCCTCGATCTGGACCACATCCTCAGCCTGGAGAACCCCTCGGAGGGTGGAATTCGCCTTGGCAATGGCCATCCTCCGGGCCTTCTTCAGGCATTGGTTCACCCGTTCGAGTTGTTTGGGATCGGGCCAGATATCCATCTCTTTAAGTGCTTCCCCGATGTGGGTAGCCGCTTTGGAGCCGACGTCTAAGGAGGCCGCCGGCGCTCCGGGCATGGTTGCACTGCATAGCGGATCCTTCATGGGTATCTCCGGCGGAGGCGTGGGCAGGATGAACGCCTACGTTGCTCTTCGATTTTGCGGTCTTAGGTGCGGAGGATTCCATCACAGGGCGAGCTGGGGAGCTTCGTTCTTGGTCTTCAATGCCTCAAGGTAGTCCGACCATTGCTGCATCATCTTTCGCCGCTCCACCAGGTGTGCCGTGCGGTTGTAGGCGCGGCCGTTGGGATCCTTCACGGCATGGGCGAGTTGATGCTCGATGAAGTCAGGCCGGAAGCCTAGAACCTCGTCGAGGAGGGTCCGGGCGATGGCGCGGAACCCGTGGCCACATAGTTCCTCGTTAGGGATGTCTAATCTCCGAAGGGCGGCTAGGACCGTGTTCTCGCTCATGGGGCGGGCACTGGTCCTGGCCCCCGGAAAGACGTAGCGGCCTTCGCCCGTGAGGGGATGGAGCTCCTTGAGGATGGCCACGGCCTGAGTGCTGAGGGGGACGATGTGTTGAGGCCCGTGCTTGCTGGCCTTGAAGCGCCACTCAGCGGCCTCCAAGCTCACATCGGCCCACTCGGCCTGCCTGAGCTCGCCAGGCCTGACGAACAGGAGTGGGGCCAACCGAAGGGCACATCTGGAGGTCAGCGTGCCGCGGTAGCCCTCCACGGCGCGGAGAATCTCTGCCAACCGCTTTGGGTCTGTGGTGGCGGCAAGGTGCCTGACCTGGGTAGGAGGCAAGGCTCCTCGAAGATCGGCGGCCACATTCCGCTGGGCACGGCCGGTGGCCACGGCATAGCGGAAGACCTGACCGCAGGCACTCAGCGCCCGATGGGCTGTCTCTAAGGCGCCTCGCGATTCAATGCGCTGGATGACGGCCAGAAGCTCCGGAGCCGCGATGTCGGCGGTCGTGCGTTTTCCAATCCAGGGGAAGATGTCCCGCTCGAAGCGTCGAAGGAGTCCTTGGCGATGCTCCTCGACCCAGGTGTGGGCGTTCTTGGTGTGCCACTCCCGGGCGACCACCTCGAAGCTGTTCTCGACCTGGTCCTCCCTGGCCTGTTTCTTTGCCTTCCTATGGGCGCCGGGGTCCACGCCCTCGGCCAGGAGCTTCCGGGCCGCATCCCGCCGCTCCCGTGCTTCCTTGAGGCCCACGTCTGGGTAGACGCCGAAGGACAGGCGCTTTTCCTTCTTCTCGAAGCGGTACTTCCAGCGCCACCACTTGCCCCCACTCGGAGCTACCTCGAGGTAAAGCCCCCGCTCGTCCGAGAGCTTGATGGGCTTCGCTCCGGGTTTGGCATTACGGATGGCGACGTCGGTCAAAGACATGGGGGCAACTCTCAGGAGCACTGGGGTGGTTGCCCCCAATCTTGCCCCCAGTTGCCCCCGGTTTTCAATACACGCCTTCGGACCTCCCTGGACGAGTTGGACATGCAAGTTATTGTTTTTGCAGCCAGATCAGGAAGGTATTGGATGGTACTGGATGTCAATTTGGTGGAGGTGGGGGGAGTCGAACCCCCGTCCAAGACATGCCGAGTGTCGGCTCTTCCACAGGCTTGGTCCGCTCTTGATGCCTCCTGGCGGGGAACGGACGAGCCGTCCAGGACGCTTGCCTCCGCGGTCTCGACCTTCCTTGGGGGGCGTGGGGAAGGTCCAGTCAGTACCACCCTTCGGCAGACCGAAGTCACCCTCGGGGTGGTTTAACGAGTCCGCTACCTGGCGATCGCGGGTGCTCGCTCGTGCTCAAACGGACTGGGTGTTGGGGAAATCCCCTTCACCCGGGCAATTTAGGCGGCGAGAGCCATTTCGAAGTTATCGTTGGCAGTTTGGTTTGGGCGGCTTGATAAGGGGGCCAGCCGTCCAACCCCCGCCTGCACCGGTCACCTGGATTCATGACCTGTCGAAACCGGTCACCCCCAAGGGTCGGAACCCCGGGCCCGCGAGCCCTGGGTCTTCCAGCATAGGGCCTGCGGGGCCTTCCCCCAACAAACCTTTCAGCCCCGGCGCAGGGTGATCCGCACGATCTCCGGGCGGCAGCGGAAGCGGAAGGGCAGGGCCGTGCAGCCGAGGCCCCGGGTAACAAAGAGACGGTCGGCGCCCCGCTCGTAGAGGCCGGCCACGTAGCCCGTGCGGGCGCGGGCGACGTTCAGGAAGGGGTCGAGGTTGATCTGGCCCCCGTGGGTATGTCCCGCGAGGCTGAGCCGCGCGCCCACCTCCCGCAGCTGGGGCCAGAGTTCGGGCGAGTGGACGAGGCCGATGCGGAAGCCGGGGCCCTCGGGGCGGGTGCGCCACTGGGGACTGAAGCCCTCCAAGTTGCCATCGGGGTGGCCGAGCCCCACGAGCACCAGCCGGTCGCCGCCCCGCGTGATGGCCGCGGTGTCCTCCGTGAGCATTCTCCAGCCCTGGGCTTCAAGGCGGGAGGCCACGCCGGAATCGGAACGGTATCGATCGTGGTTGCCCAGCACGCCCACCTTGCCGTCCGGCGGGTGCAGGCCCGCGAGGGGCCCATTCAAGAGTTCCACCTCCTCGGGCCAGTAAGAGATGAAGTCCCCCGCCGCCATGAGGAGGTCGGCGTCCACCTCCGCCAGCGCTCGGCCCCACTTCCGTAGGGTGCGGGGACCCGCGAAGGGCCCCGCGTGGAAATCGGAAACGAGCGCGATGCGGTAGCCGTCGAAGGCCGGGGGCAGATCCGGGAAGCTGAGCTGGACTTCCTCGCGGCGCGGCGGACCATAGGCCTCCGCCAGGCCCCAGGTGGAGAAGCCGAAGATGAAGAAGGCCCCCACGGCCCCTGCCACGCGGACGGCGCGGGGCCAGGGCAGGATCCGGGCGATGGATTCCACGAGGGCCACCCCGCCCAGGGTGAGGTGGGTGAGAAACCATAGGATGAGGGCGGGCTGGCGCCAGGTGGAGACGTGGCCGCCCCGCATGCGGAAGACGACCCACCACAGCCAGAGGAGATCCAGCAGGAAGAGCGCGAGGAGCCACACGCGTCGGGCGCGCTTGCGGGCGAGGTGCGCGACCCAGCCCTGAACGAAGATCCCCTTGAGGAAGACGAAGAGCACGAGGGGGGACATCATGGAGTTATCCGGGGGCGGCTGACGGCGGGGCAACCCGGGAGGGTGAAGCGCCAGGGGCGCGAGCGATCCGCCTCGGAGGCGAAGGCGATGCCCACCCGGGGGCCCGCGAGGATCCCAAGGGGCGCGGTGCCGGGGCGGAGGTGGAGGCCGGTGGGCGTCAGGAGGTCCAGCCCATCGAAGGCGCGATCCAGCCCTAGCGCCTGGGCCACCTTGCCGGGCCCCGCGCAGAGCTGGGCGGAGGGGCGCGAGGCCCCGCGCCGGGCGAGCACCGCGTCCACCCCTTCCACCACTTCCGCGCCCCGGATGAGCACGGCGCTGGCCTGATCTTCGGGCCCGGCCACCACGTTGAGCATCCAGTGCATGCCGTAGCAGAAGTAGAGGTAGGCCCGCCCCGGCGGCCCCCACATGGGCGCGTTGCGGGCCGTGCGGCCGTGGCGGGCGTGGCTGGCCGTGTCCTCGGGGCCGCCGTAGGCCTCCACCTCCACGATCCGGAGCACCACGGGGCCATGCACCAGCTCGCAGCCGAGCAGTCCCCGGGCCGCCGATTCCACGGGCCCCGCCAGCAGCCGCCTCAGAGACACCGGATCCCCTGAACGAAGGCCCCCCGCACGAGGCCGGGGCGGGCCCGGTAGAGGAGGTGGGAGAGCACCGTCTGTGGATCCCCGGATTCGCGGCCCATGGGATCCGCCAGGGCGGGATCCACGAGGATGAAGTCCGCCTCCCGGCCTGCGTCCAGCGTGCCGATGCGGCGCTCCCAGCCCAGGGCCCGGGCCCCCCCGGCCGTCGCGAGGTGCAGGGCCGTGGCCACGTCGATGGGCTCGCCGAGGAGCTTGGCGGCCTGGCAGGCGAAGCCCATCTCCTCGAAAAGGGAGAGCGAAGGGCCGGCGGCGACGTCCGTGCCCAGGCCCACGGAGAGGCCCTCCTCCAGCCAGCGTCTCAGCGGCATCGTGCCGCTTTGCAGGAAGGCGTTGGAGCGCGGGCAGTGGACGAGGGTGGCGCCCGCCGTCCGGATGATCTCCCGCTCCTCCGGTGCCAGATGGATCCCATGGCCCAGGAGGGTGCGGGGCCCGAGGAGGCCCATGGCCTCGTAGACGCCCGTGTAGTGGGGCGCCTCGGGGAAGAGATCCTCCACCCAGGCGATCTCCGCGTGGGTCTCCGCCAGATGGGTTTCGATGACGGCGTCGAAGCGGGCGGCCAGGGCGGCGGCCCCCCGCATGAGCGTGGGCGTGCAGCTCGGCGCGAAGCGCGGGGCCACGGCCAGCTCCAGCCGTCCGTGGCGGCCATGCCAGGTCTTGCCCAGGGATTCGAGATCGGAGAGGGCGCGCCCGGCGGGGTGGAGCAAGTCCCCGGGCGCGTTCCGATCCATGAGGGCGGGTCCCAGCACGGCCCTGAGCCCGAGGGCCTCCGCCTCCTGGAAGGCCACCTCCGTCGCCTCGGGATGGCTGCTGCCGTAGGCCACCACCGTCGTCGTGCCTTCGCGGAGGCAACCCTTGAAAAAGATCCGGGCGACCTCCCGCGCATGCGCCGGATCGGCGAAGCGGGCCTCCGTGGGGAAGATGTGGGTATCCAGCCAATCCAGCAGCGTGAGCCCATCCTGGGCCACCGCCTCCAGCTGGGGCAGGTGCGTGTGCAGATCCATGAGCCCCGGCAGCACCCACAGCGGGCGAAGGTCATGCACCTCGATCCCCGCATGCCGCGGCAGCAGCTCCTCCGCCCGTCCCACGTCCAACAGGCGGGCCCCCTCCACCACCAAAGCCCCGTCCCCCACGAACCGAAGCCGCCCCCGCTCGGGAGCATCCAGGAGGGCCGCACGAATCAACATCATTCCTCAGTTTCCTTTTCCATGCCCTCCACCTTCCATCAAAAAGGGCCGCGAACGCGGCCCTTTTTGATGGAGATGAAAATCCTACACTTCGTCGAAGAAAAACGGCTTCAAGCACTGGATGCGGCTCTCCCAATCCTGGGGCTGGAGGTAGCGCACGGCGGCGGCC
>CAYWDR010000088.1:0-13259 GCA_964457075.1 uncultured Solibacteraceae bacterium | reverse complement strand
GCGGAGGCGAAGGCATCCAGCTCCTGAATCAGGGATTCCTGGTAATCGAAGCTGCGCTCCCGCTCCGCCTCCAGGCCTCGGAGGAGCCCTTCGGCCGCATCCCATTCGCGGAGGTGGTCGGCCACGAGATTTTCGCGGGCCTCTTTCAGACGGCCCAACTCCCGCAGGCAGTCATTGATCACGCCGGCAACGCGGAGCTGATCGGCGTCCAGGCCCGGGGGAGGACTCACGGCGTGCAGATCCCCTTCCGAAATGCGCTCCGCCCACTCGGGCAGGAAGGCCTGCACGGTGATGGCCCGGTGCCAGCCCAGGGCCCGGCGGCCCAGGATCAGCAGGAAGCCCACGGCCGCGACCAGGCCGCCCCCCTCCAGAGGCCCGAGGCCCGCCGGAAAGCGGAGCATGAGGGACACGACCCCCGCCAGCACCGCAAGGACGCCCGCGTCCACCAGCAACTGCCGGCCGCCGAAGTGGCTCCATACCTTCTGATCCAGATTCATGGGGCTCCCAGAGGTCCCTTCCGTATCGGCCCGGGGGCCGGGGGTGATTGAATCCGGGCTCCCGGCTTCGCATCACAGCACCTGGAACAGCACCTCATAGCTCGCCAGCCGGCCGCCCAGCTCATCCAGCAGGCGGTGCCGTAGCAGGCGGGTCACGGCGTCCTGGGCCTCGTTCCGGGGATCCAGCGGGGGGCAGGTTTCAGCCGAGGCCGTGCGGAGTTCGCGGAGGTACTCCCGCACCCCCGGAGGCAGGCCCTCTCCGGGATCCATGGGCGAGCAGGCGGCGCAGATCCACCCGCCCTCGGAGCGCAGGGCCGCTAGGGGCGCATCCTCCCGCCCGCAGCGCCCGCAGGCCCTGGGATGGGGCAGCAGGCCCAGCAGGTGGAGCAACCAGTGTTCGGCGTAGGCGAGGATGGCCATGGCCTTGCCCGGCTCGGCCTTGAGGGCCCGGGCGCAGGCGTTGGCGAGGCGGAACAAGCGAGGATCCTCCACACCCTCCCGGGCGCAGCGATCGAAGAGATCCGCCAGGCAGGACACCACCAGGCTGGATTCCAGATGCCCCAGGGTGAGAGGGCTCGCCTGCAGCTCGCAGCGGGTGATGCGGCGGATATCGGTTTGCTCCTTGCCGAAGAGCGTGAGCCGCACCTGGGAGAGGGGCTCGAAGCTGCTCACCCACTTGGCCGAGGCCTTCCGCGCGCCCTTGGCCAGCCCCGTCACCCGCTCCCCATGGTCGGTGAGGAAGGAGACGATGAGGCCCCCCTCCTGGAAGGGCGTGGGGCGCAGCACGATGGCATCGAGGGCGGTGAGCAGGGGAACTCCGGTCTTCGAGTGTGCAAGGGGGTGGGGCCAAACGGAAGTCAGCGGCGTTTCAACCCTTTCATGACAGGGCCGTCCATTGAGGCAGAAGGAGCCACCATGAAAGCCCTCATCCTCACCCTCGCGACCCTGCTCCCCCTCGCGCCCCAGCCGATGCATGCCTCGGATGGGACCCATGGACGGGCCCTGCAGCTCACGGCGGACCAGAAAACCAAGATCCAGGCCCTCCGCGCCGGCCAGCGGGAGGCCATGGCCCCCAAACGCCGGACCGCCCAGGAGGCCCGAGCCGCCTTCGCAAAGGCCATGCGAGATCCCGCCACCCCCGAAGCCACCCTCCGGGACCTCCATCAAAGGGCCTCCGAAGCCCACTTCCAGATGCTGCTGGCGGGCCGCGCCAGCCAAGCCCAGGTGCGGGCCCTCCTCACCCCCGAACAGCGGGAGAAGGCCTCGGCCATCTCCGCCACCCATCGGGAGAGGGCGCGGAACCGCATGCGGATGATGCGGATGATGCGGAGGGACTGACCCGACTGCGAGCCGGAGGGGGATAAACTGGCGGGATGGTCCGTTCGCCCCTCATCGCCCTCCTCCTCGCAGCCCCGCTCCTCGCCATCCAGGAATCCGCGAAGCCCGGGACCGTCCACTTCCGCCAGTGGATGGATGGCCAGGAAACCGGAGGCGCCGAGCACACACGCCGCGCCTCCGGCACCGCTCAGGAGGCCATCGAGCGGGAGTGGCTGGAACTCTCCCGCCTGGGCCAGACCGTGCGGCAGGAGCAGACCCTCAGGGTCACCCGCCAGGCGGACGGAACCCAGGCCTTCTCCTGGAGCCTGCATATCTCCAATGAGCCGCTGACCGGGGAGGCCTCCTGGTCGCCTCGCACCCCAAGCGAGCTGCAGGTGCGGCCCGCCCGGGGCGAGGCCAAGGTGGAGCAGGTGCCGGAAGGCGCCGTGCTCTGGCCCCCAGAACTGGAGGCGATCCTGAAGCGGGCGGCCCAGGGCCGCACGCCCGTGAAGGTCGTGTCCTACGTCTTTGCCATCCAGCAGTGGTCCACCCTGGAGCTCACACCCCTGGGCCCCGACCCCCTGCCGGGGGTGCCCGACGCCATCCGCTTCCGGGGCCATGAGGCGGAGGGCCGCCAGGATCTCCCCACGGAGCTCTGGGTGAGCCCCACTCAAGGTGAAGTGCGCCACCGCGCCGTCCTCGGCGGCGTGGAAGTGCTCACTCAGCGGGCGGATCTTCCGGCCCCCTCCCCCACGGGTCTCAAGGAAAACCTCTTCGACCGCAGCCTCAAGGCCCTGCCCCTGAACGCCTTCCTGCCTTGGCTGGCGGAAGTGGAGGTCCGCCAGGAGGGCGGCGAGCCCGTCACCCTCGCCCCGGCCCCCGAACTCGAAGCCCTGGCCAAGGATCGCTGGCGCCTGCGCCGGGCCACCGCGCCCACGGCCATGGAAGGGGCCCAGGCCCCGGTGTCGGGCGCTCCATCCACCACGGAGGCCCCCTACCTCGCTGCCACGCCCCTCGTGCCCTTCCGCGATCCTGCCTTCGACGGCCTCCTGCGCCGCATGAATCCGAAGGCGGGCGCCTCCCGCTGGGAGCTGGCCCAGGCCGTGAACCGCTTCGTCTTCGAATGGATCGCCGAGAAGGACTACAGCGTGGGCTTCGCCTCCGCCTTGGAGGTGGCCCGCGTCCCGAAGGGCGACTGCACGGAGCACGGCGTGCTGGCCGTGGCCCTCCTTCGCAAGCTCGGCGTGCCCGCCCGGGGCGCCGTGGGCTGGGTGGCCCTCGACGACGTGCTGGGCCCCCACTTTTGGGTGGAGGTGAAGCTGCAGAATCGCTGGGTGCCCGTGGATCCCACCTTCGATCAGTCCCCTGCCTCCGCCTTCCGCCTGAAGTTGGGCGATACGGATCTGGCCGACCTCGGCAGCGTGGGATGGGACGCGGCCCAAGTGCTGGGTTCCGCCCAGTGGGCTCCCACCTTCCCGGAGCCCCGCATCGAGGGTGACCGCCTCACGGCCCCCGACGGCACCCGCCTGCGCTGGCCCAAGGGCCGGTGGCACTGGATTCAGGGCCGCCTCCTCCTCAGCACCGGCGAGGGCCGCCTGGAGGTGTCCGCCACCCTGCGCCCCGCCGAGGCTCAGCGGCGGGATGCCCGCCGCCTCCAGGGCCGCACCGGCCGCTCGGGCTGGTGGACCCCAAACCACGAACTCTACCTGGAGCTCGAGGCCGGGCATTGGATGAAGGTGAAGGGCCTCGCGGAGGCCTCCGCCTTCGCGTTCCTGGATGGCCTCCTGGTGGACCTTCCTGCGCCGGGAGGAAGGCCCGCCGATTTCCCTCGCAGATCTCAGGAACCTCCGGCACCCTGACCGATAGGTGGGCGCGGAGGAACGCATGTCCCGAATCCTGGTGGTGGACGACGATCCCAGCTTTCGCAAGCTGATGGAGGTCCTCCTGCTCAAGGACGGCCACGAGGTGGCGCTGGCGGACAGCGGCGCCCAGGGGCTGGACCTCCACGAGGAGAAGGCGGCGGATCTCATCGTGCTCGACCTCGTGATGCCGGGCGTCCACGGCTTCGAGGTGCTGCGCACGCTGCGCTCCCAGGGCGACGACGTGCCCGTCATCGTCTACTCGAGCCAGGAGGGCGATCTGGATCGCCTCCAGGCCTTCCTCCTGGGCTGCGACGACTACGCCGTGAAGCCCTTCTCCCCCCAGGAGCTGCGCCTGCGCATCAAGGCCCTGCTGCGGCGGACCCTGGCCAAGCGGGGCGAGGTGCAGCACAGCGGCCCCTTCCGCTTCGACTTCCGCCACCACTGGGTGGATCGGGAGGGCGAGGGCCTCGACCTCAGCTCGAAGGAACTTCGCCTGTTGGACGCCCTCCTGGCCGCCAAAGGCTCCCCCTGCGACCGGCCCACCCTGCTGGACGCCTTGGGCCAAGGCCATTCCAAGCCCTCGAACCGCACGCTGGATTCCCACATCCGAAGGCTGGGCATCAAGCTGGCCGGGGACGGCCAACCCTCTCCCGTGGAGGCGGTGCTGGGCACGGGCTACCGCTGGTCCCTGCCCATCCGCATGGAGTAGCTGGGCGTCACCCCTTCAACAAGGTAGCCCGCGGATCCTTCGAGAGCTTGCGATCGAAGGTCAACAACGTCGTGGCTCCCCGGGTCTGGGCAACTCCGAGAATGAGGTGATCCGCAAATCCCGCCCCACCCTTTCGGGCGTTTGATAGGGCTGCCTGCACGAGGGCCGGCTCTTCGACTTCCACCCGATCCATGCTCATCAGGTGTTCCAAGGCCTCGAGGACACGGCCACCCGTCCATCCCTCGGCGCTCCCCAACACCCAGGCCAGCTCCGCGAGAACCAGGAGGGGAATGAAGACCCCTTCCTTCGTGCGGGCCAGGGCCAGCTGTTTGCGCGCCAGGGCGGATTGACTCCGGTCGTCCCCGAGAATTGCCCTCGCCCACACGTTCGTATCGGCGACGATCACCTGGAAGCGCCCGCGATTTTCGCCCGGTCCATCTCTTCAAAGCTCATGACCCGCCGGGGCCGTATCGCATCAGCGAACTCCCAGAGATCCTCCAGGGTATACCTCACGGGCTCCATGACGCTGCGGCCTCCCTCGGCGTCCACCTCGAACCGGACTTCGCTTCCCGCATGCAGGCCCAGCGCGTCCCGCACAGCCTTTGGCACCGTGAGCTGGCCTTTGCTCGTCATGGTGGCAATGGCCGCGATCGTGGACATGAGTACCCCCGTTTCCTTACATATTATCCAATTACTCCTTACTTGCAAGCCCCGGCCGTGCGATTCTGGAAGGCTGGAGTCCCCCCTTGCCCGATATCGCCCTCAGCCTCGTCCGCGTCACCAAACGGTTCGGCGTGCGGGCCATCCTCGATGAGCTCTCCTTCGGCGTCATGCAGGGGGAGAAGGTGGGGCTCATCGGCCGCAACGGTGCGGGCAAGAGCACCCTCTTCCGCCTGCTGGCGGGGGAGGACACCCCCGACGAGGGCCAGGTGATCCTCACCCAGGGCCTGCGCATCGCGCGGCTTTCCCAGGAACCCGAATTCGCTCCAGGCGCCACCATAGGCCAGGCCCTGGAGGCCGCCCTGGCGGATCACGCCGCACTGCTGGACCGGCAAACCGAGCTGCACGCCAGCCTGGATCAGCACGAGGACGCCAAGCTCCACGACGAGCTGGAGCACATCGAACACCAGCTCGATACCTGGGGCTGGGATCTCGCCCCCCGCCTGGATCAGGCCCGCACGGAGTGGGAGCTGGGCGATATGGACCGCACGGTGGAAAGCCTCAGCGGCGGATGGCGCAAGCGCGTGGCCCTCGCCCAGGCCTGGCTCAAGGCCCCCGACCTCCTCATCCTCGACGAGCCCACCAACCACCTGGATCCCGATCAGGTGGACCGCCTCCAGAACTGGCTGCTGAACTTCCCCGGCGCCCTGCTGCTCATCACCCACGACCGCCATCTGCTGGATGCCGTGGTGGATCGCATGATCGAACTGGAAATCGGGAAGCTCACGAGCTATGACGGCGGCTACAGCGACTATCTCCTGCTCAAGGCCGATCAGGAGTTCCGCGAGGCCCGCCTCACGGAGCACATGCAGAACCGCCTGCGCACGGAGCTGGCGTGGCTGCGCCGCGGCGCGAAGGCGAGAACCCGCAAGTCCAAGATCCGCATCGAGGAGGTGCTGGATCTCAAGGACACCGTGGGCGAGCGCACCAAGGTGGAGCAGCGCACGAGCCTCGCCTTCCAGGGAGGCTCCAACCGCAGTGATGCCCTCCTTTCGGCCGAGGGGCTAGGCTTCGCCTACCCCCTCGGGGTTGAACTGATCGGTGGGCTGGATCTGTTCCTCCAGAGGGGGATGCGGGTGGCGCTGCTGGGGCCCAACGGCTGCGGGAAGAGCACGCTCCTGCAGTTGCTGCTGGGTCAGCTCACCCCCACGGGCGGCGAGCTGACGCGGCACCCCGGCGCCAAGGTCACCTTCCTCAGCCAGGGCCGCGGCGAGCTGGAGGCGGGCCGCAGCGTCAGCGATAACCTCTCGGATCGCGCCGGCGTCGTGCAGCTCCCCGGCGGCGCCACCCAGCCCATCCAGGTCTACCTCAGCCGCTTCGGCTTCAACGCCGAGGACCAGCGCCGCGACGCCGCCACGCTCTCCGGCGGCGAACGCAACCGCCTGCTGCTCGCCAAGGCCATGCTTCATCCGGCGGATCTCCTCGTCCTCGACGAGCCCACCAACGACCTGGACATCCCCACCCTGCAGAACCTCGAAGAGGCCCTCCAGGGCTTCCCCGGAACCGTGCTCCTCGTGAGCCACGACCGATTCTTCCTGGATCAGGTGGCCACCCACACCCTCGCCTGGAACGCCGCGGGGAATCCCCGCTGGGAGCTCTTCGAGGGGTCGCCGGACACGGTGAAGCGGCTTCGCGCCGCGCGCGAAGCCGAGGTGGAAAAGACGAAGGCCGTTGAAGCGAAGGCCGCGCCCAGAGCCGAGGCGCCCGCGAAGGCGAAGAAGGCCGGCCTCAGCCAAAAGGAGCAGCGCCGCCTCGCCGAGGTCGAGCACGCCATGGTGGGCCTCCACGCCCGCCTAGAGGCCCTGGACCTCGTGCTCGCCGAGCCCACCGCCTTCCTCACCGCCGACGCCCCCGGCCACCAGGCCCTCAAGGATCGCGACGCCGCCAAGGCCGAGCTGGAGGAGCTGGAGCTGGAGTGGCTGGAGCTTGAGGAGAAGAAGCAGGGCTAGACTGTTTTTTCTTGCCCGGCTCATTGATATACCTAATATAAAATTTCTATAGGTATATCAGATGAGCACCCCCCTGCCCCTTGAATCCCAGACCCTCTTCGCTGAGCTCCTGCAGGCCCTTCGCACCCACGAACTGGAGCGGTCCTTCGGCCACCTTTCCGGTGGATTCGCCAAGAAGGCGGCTCAGCGGGGAGAACATTGGTATTTCCGGACCTCCGAGGGCGCGAAGGGGCAACAGGAGTTCTACATCGGGCCGGATTCGGATGACACCCGCCGCCTCATGGAGGTCTATGCCTCCGCCCGGGAAAACGCGGAGCTGGAAGAGGCCAACCTCCAGCGCATGGCCAGCATGTTGCGGGCCGGGGGCATCCTCCCCGTGGAGCCGGCCTCAGCGAAGGTCATCCACGCCCTGGGTGCGGCCGGACTGTTCCGGCTTGGGGGGGTGCTCGTGGGGACCCATGCCTTCCTCGCGCTCGGGCCCTTGCTCGGGGTGCGTTGGACGCGGGGGCTGCATACCCAGGATATTGATCTCGCTGCGCCACGAAACCTCGCGGTGGCCCTTCCCCACGCTCCGATGGATGTCCCTGAACCCCTGGCGGCCCTTGAGATGGGCTTCCTTCCCGTTCCCGGACTGAACCCCAAGGCCCCCACCACCTCCTTCAAAGTGCGGGGCAAGAGCCTTCAAGTGGATCTCCTCACACCCGCAGAGCGAGGGCGGAAAGGCCCCGTCTCCATCCCCCGTTTCAAGGCGGCCGCCCACCCCCTGCCCTTTCTGGGATTCATCTTGGAAGACGCAGTGGACGCGGCGATCCTCGGCCGCGGCGCCACCCTCGTGCGCGTGCCGGATCCCGCCCGATTCGCCCTCCACAAGCTCGCGGTGGCGGATCAGCGGCCCGTCATCGAGCAGGCCAAGGCCCAAAAAGATAGGGCCCAGGCCGCCGAAGTCCTCGAACTCCTCGCCCATGAGCGACCGGGCGACGTGAGCAGGGCCCTGGAGGCTCTGGCCGCGGATCGCGGAGGCTGGGCGAGGCGGATCCTACGTTCCGCCCGGTTGGCCCCGGCCCTCCCGACGCCCCTGATGAAGCGCCTTGAGAAACTCCAGGCCCGGGTCTGAAGCGACTCCGCCCGCCCTGGCATGCGTAGATCCGTGTCCGACCTGACATCGGCGCTCGTGAACCAGGGTGCGAATTTTCGTGAAAGGGATTTCCAGGCGGCGGCATTCCCTGAGCAAGGAGCCCCCATGACCACCGCCCAGTCCTGGCCGCGCAGGCGCCCATGGGCGGCGCACAGCGCCCCCTGCCCACCCATCTCACAGGCAAGGTCGCCTGCCCGACCCCGAACCCCGGCCCCACGAAGGGAAGCAAGCCCCGCCCCAAGCCGAAGCCCAAGGCCCCCCGCCCCCTCATGGGCCTCGTGGCCCCTCCCATTTCGGTAACCATGGGAGAAATCGCCGCACCCGCTCCAAAGCCCCCCAAGCCCTGATTCATCGCGCCCCTCCTTCCTCCTTCATCCTTCCCAAGGCCCCCCATGCGTCTGAGCTTGCTCCTGCCCGCCCTTTCCCTCGTCCTCGCGGCGCAGGATCCCCTGGCCGTGAGGGCCCCCATCACCCGCGTACGCCTGCACCCGGACGAGGCCTGGGTCACCCGCAGCGGCCGGGTTCGCGTGGAGGAGGGCGGCGTGCATCGCCTCGAACTCGCCAACCTGCCCACGGGCCTGCGCCTGGAGGATCTGCAGGTGAGCGCCAAGGGCCCCGGCGGCACCCGCATGGGCGACGTGGCCGTGCGGGCCGATGTCCGGGCCGTCACGGAAACGCCCGAGTGGAAGAAGCTGGAAGCCGAGCGTGAGGGCCTCCGCGATCGCCGCGACGCCCTGGAATCCCAGCGGGATTCCCTCGCCTCCGAGCAGAAGTTCCTCAAGGAGCTGCAGGCCACTCACGCCAAGGAGCTGAGCGCCCGCCTCACCTACACGCTGCCCCCCTCCCAATCCGTCGCCGAATTTGGAAAGGGCCTGCAGCAGCGCCTCGCCGTGCTCATGAAGGAGGAACGCCGGGCCTCCCGCGATCTGGGCGCACTGGCCAAGGAAGAAAAGCGCCTCGACGCCGAGCTGGCCAAGCGCCAGGGCGAGCAGCGCACGGCCCCCAGCATCGTCCGCGTGGAAGTCACCACCCCCGGCGCCGGGGCCGTAGAGATTGAGCTCAACTACCGCCAGACCTCCGCCCGCTGGCGCCCCGTCTACGAGGCCCGCCTCAGCGAGGACCGCAAGACGCTGGGCCTCGGCCTCTACGCGGCCATCACGCAAAAGACCGGAGAATCCTGGGAGGGCGTGAGGCTGGAGATCAGCAACGCGAGGCCCAGCCGGGGGTTGGGGTTTGAGACGTTCGAGGGGCCGCAGATGGTGGAACTAGCCCACCCCACTTTTGGGTATGCCGGTGCCTTAAACAGGAGGGTGGATAAGGCGAACCCTGCGCAAATGGCTCTCTCTGAAAACCGTTTCGCGCCTCCGCCACCCAAACCCGAAGCGGTGGTAGAAGTGGCCGCCTCCGAGAGCGATGCTGAAATAGTCGAAGAAGCCTCCGGCCTCTCCGCCACCTGGGCCCTGGAAGGCCCCAAGGACATCCCCAGCGACGGCGAGCCCCACCGCTTCCGCGTCGTCGGCAAGGACCTCGCGCCCAAGCTGGCCCTGCTGGCCGTGCCGCGCCTGGAAGCCAACGTGCAACAGGTAGTGCGCTTCGACGCCCCGGGCAACTTCCCCCTCTTCCCTTCCGCCACGGTCACCCACTACGTGGGCGCCCAGCGGTTGGGCGAGAGCCCCTTGAGCCTGCCGGCGCCGAAGCAGCCCTTCCAGCTGGGCTTCGGCCCCTACAAGGCCCTGCGCGTGTCCCTGCGCAAGCTGGATCGCAAGGAGGAGGTGGTGGGCGCCTTCAGCAAGGAGCGCCAGTGGACGCTGCGCAAACGGGTGGAGCTGGCCAACGATGGCGGCGAGGCCCTGGAGGTGGAAGTGCAGGATCGCCTGCTCAAATCGAATCAGGAGCAGGTGAAGGTGGGCTTCCTACCGGAGACGACGCCCGGAGCCCTCGAGAAGGTGCCTGGCGTTCGCACCTGGATCCTCCAGGTTCCCGCCCGGGGCTCGGCCGCGCTCACCCTGGCCACCCAGGTGCGCGCGCCCCAGGAGGGCCTGATTCAGGGCCTGGATTAACGCTTCAGAACTGGAACCTCAGCCCCACCTGGATGGACCTGCCGCGCCCCGGGCCCCAGAAGTGGGTGACGTCGGGGGAGCCCGCTGCGTCGACCCATAGGAAGTCCTCCCGTTGGGCCTGCTGAAAGTCGAAGAGGTTGCTTACGTTGGCCGTGAGGGTGAGCCTGGGCCCGAGCTTGAGGCTCCCCCCCATATCCACGACCCAGTAGGCGGGGCTGCGGTCGAGCTTGGAGCTTCCATCCAGGTTGAAACGGGGGGTGCCGCCGTAGTCGTAGAAGCGGCGGAGATCCATGCTCCCCGTCCAGGTGGCGCGGGCGAAGAGGCTCCAGATCTCGTCGTCGTAGTCGCAGCGGAGATAGACGCGCTCTTCTGGCCGGGCGAAGGAGAGGACGCCGGGGGTGAACTGATAGCGATAGGTCTCCGCGCCCACCGTGGTTTCGAGGTGCTTCCGGATCCGCCAGGTGAAGGTGGCATCGAGCCCTCGCACCGTGACGGGATCGGAGGCCTGGGTGAAGAGGGTGATGGGCCGGCCCGTGGCCGCATCCCGGGCGCCCGAATCGAGCATCGCGTAGTCGTGGATGCGGTTGTAGCTGGCGGAGGCCTGCACCGCGCAATGCTCGCCGGCGGCGGCGAAGGTGTAGCTGGCGTTATCCGAGGTCTCCGGGCGGGAGATCACGCGGTCGATGCGGGTGGTGGAAAGGATGCCGTGATCCTGCTCGAAGAAGGAGGTTGGCATGCGGAAACCCCGCCCCACGGCCAACCGGCTGCTCACTTCCCCCGTGTGATGCCATAGGAGGTTCAGCCGGGGCGTCGTGAGGCCGCCGAAGACGTTGTTCCGATCATGGCGCATGGAGCCGTTGATCTCGAGTTTTCCGTCCAGGAAGGCGTGATAGACCTGCAGGAAGGCGGCGGGCGTCTGGTAGGTGTAGTTATCCAGGCCATCCACGGCCGTGCCGTTCACGAGCACGCCGCTGGAGCGGAGATCCTCGTAGCGGTGGTTCAGCCCCGCCGTCACCAGCGTGTCCGCGAGGAACCACTGCAGATCGGCTTGGAAATAGGACTGGAACTGCTGGGCACGGTAATAGTCCCCCTCGTAGAAGGAATCCTGATCGTGGTGGGCGGCGCCGAGGGAGAGCCTCAGGCGGCGGGTGTCCCCCAGCCCCCGCTCCATCACGAGGATCCCCTGTTGGCGACGGGTCGCGATGATCTCGGAGAACCGCCCCCGGCCGCCGCCGTAGGGGATGAGGACCCGGCCGTCCGCCAAGCGGATGGGATTCTGGCCGTCGGCCGCGGCCTGGTCGAAATTCCCATCGGGCCGGATCCAGCCCCGGCCATCGGGAGATCCCCCCCGGCCCTGGCTCCAATCGAAGGGGTTCCCGCTGAGGTCCGCCCGGATGGCGTCGTGATCGAAGCCCATGGCCCCGCCATTCCGCTTTTCGTCCACCCAATCCAGGCGGCCCCTCACCTTCCAACCCCTGAATTCGTCCAGGAAGAGGCCCAGGCCTCCCAGGTAGTGCTTGTACCCCGTGTACTCGCTCACGCCGTTGCCGTTGCCATCGACGGAGTCATGGTGATTGCCCAGGAAGGAGGCCGTCAGGGCCCCGCCCTCGAAGGGCCGCGCCCAAAAGGCCTCCAGGCGTTTGTACCCGAGGGTGCCGGGCTGGCCCTCCACGGTGGTCTCCGCCCGATCCGGGCGGCGGCTCACGACGTTCACCGTGCCCGCCAGCGCTTCGGGGGCGATGAGGCTCACGCCCGCGCCCCGGGAGACCTCGATGGCCTCCACGCCGTTGACGCCGATCATGTCCAGTCCGTAGGCGCCGGAGACGGAGGAAAAGATGGGCACCCCATCGATCATGATGGTGGTGAAGCGGCCCGGAAGGTTGTTCAGCACCACGTTGCGGACGTTGCAGATGGAGCATTCCGTCTGCACGGAGATGCCCGGCTTGCAATCCACGGCCTCGTTCAACGAGACGGCGTTCGTCTTCCGGATCTCCAGCGCGCTCACGGTCTCCGTGGTGATGATGTCCTCCCTCAACTGGGGCTGGACCTTGGCCACCATGCCGCTGACGACCTCCACCGTCGCCGCCGCCATGGGGCGCATCACGAAGCGAAGGGGCTGAGCCCAGCCCTTTTCGCCCAGGTGCAGGGTTTGATCCAGGAAGTCGAACCCGGGCGCCTGCGCCGTGAAACGGTAGGCTCCCGGCGAGAGGGTGGGCAGCTTGAAGCGGCCTTGGGCATCGGTTCGCAGCTCGCCCTTGAAGCCCGGTCCGGCGACGCGGACGGGCACCTCCTTCAGCGGGGATCCCTGGGTATCCCGGAGCTGGCCGACCATGGGCGCCGCGGGCAGGCTCTGATCCATCCAGGCCGCCTTGGCCCCGGAATCGCCGGGCATCGCGGCCTGCGCCGGGGCGAGGGCGGCCAAGCCGATCAGCAGCAGGGCCAGGGGAGTCAAGGGACGGGCATTCGGCATTTCGGGCTCCGGTTCGAAAGCGGGCAAGGGGATCCAGGGGCCCGTGCGCAGCAGCGGCGGGCCCGGTGGCGAGGCAAATTAAAGACTTGTTGATCTTTTAATCGGACGAGGTGATTTGAGCGCTTATCCGTCTTAGTTGAGAACGATACTCAAGATCTCTCGTGCTGGCCATCACATCTGCGCGCCGCGCCTCAGTGGAGGGGGAGGCTGGGCCCCGGCATACTGTCCCCATGCCCCTCCCTCCGAGCTTCCTCGCGCGCCTGCGCCGGCTTCCGCTTCGCATCCGGGGCAAGCTGTCGGGCGGCACCGAGGGCCTGCACCCCAGCAGCGTGAAGGGCTCGGGCCTCACCTTCGTGGAGAACCGGCCCTATCAGTACGGGGATGACCCGCGGTACATGAACTGGCCCCTGACCGCCCGGGCCGGGGAGCCCATCCTCAAGCGCTTCGAGGCCAGCCGCGAGCTCATCCTCTGGCTCGTCGTCGACCCCAGCCCCTCCATGTTCCTGGGCGATCCCGTGAGCCCCCTGCGCTGGGCCCTGG
>CAYWDR010000087.1:0-13560 GCA_964457075.1 uncultured Solibacteraceae bacterium | reverse complement strand
CGCTTGACGTTGGGCGCGCTGCGTGGCGAGGAAGCCCCAGAGCGCGCCGAGCGCCCCGGTGGCGGCGCCGACGCCGGCCAGGATCCCGATGCTCGCCCCAGAGAAGAACCCCGTGCGGGCCACCTCCACGAGGAGCGGAGAGAGTCCGCCCACGCCGCGGCTGAGGGGCAGCCAGAGGGCCCACAACCCCGCGAGCGCGAGGCCGCTGCCGAGCAGGCCGAGGGCGCCGCCTTCCACCAGGAGCGGCGTGCGGATGAAGGCCTCGCTCGCCCCCACGAGGCGCATGATGGCGATCTCCTCTTCCCGGGCGAGGATGCTCATGCGGATGACGTTGCCCGTGGCGAACCCCGCCGCCAGCAGCAGCAGCACGCCCAGCGTGGAGAGGGCGTTCCGCACGAGCTGGGCGCCCTTCTGGAGGGCCTCCAGCCGTTCGTGGTCCACGATCACGTCGCCCACGCCTGGCAAGCCCCTCAGGCTCTGGCCCGCTTCCACGGGCCGGTGGCCCTCCCGGAGGTCCGAGCGAAGCGTGAGCTCCAGGCTCTCGGGCAGGGCGTCGGGGCCAGCGCTCTCGAGCAGCACGCCGGCCTCCCGCGTGAGCTCCTTGAAGCGCGCCTGGTTCTCCTGCGCGCTCACGCGCCGGATGGCGATGAATCGGGGATCCCGCTTGAGGGCGGCTTCCGCCTGATCCAGGTGGGCGCCCTCGGCGGCGAACACCACCACCTTGGCCATGGACTCCATCTTGGTCACCATGCGTCCCAGCCCCTCCACCATCAGCAATCCGCCGCCTGCGAGCAGGAGGCCCGAGGCCAGGGTGAGGATGGCGAGGAGATTCTGGCCCCGGTGCCGCAAGAGATCCGCCGCCACATCCCGCAGCAGCAGGCCCAGGAGGCGGAGGGCGTTCATCAGGGGGCTCCGTCCAGAGCGGCCCCTCGAAGCTGGGAGCCGGTGGGAGCGGCGAGGGCCTTGAAGGTCGCGCCGGACTTGGTGCTGGGGCTCTTCCAGATCCAGAGGGTGGCGTTGGCGGAGGCGCCGAGCCCCACCAGCCAATCCTTGTTCCCGGGATGGGCCAGCACGCGGAGATCCGCCACGGCGGCCGTATCCCCCACGGAGTGGTCAGGGGCCTGGTTGTAGGCGCCTCCGAACTGCCCCGTCTTGAAGGCCAGGACGGGATCCCCGGCCCCGGCGAAATCATCGGCGCTCACACCGGCGTAGATGATTCCGTTGGCATGGTCCAGCGCGAGGGTGGAAAAGGACCCCAGACCCGTTTGATCACCCAGCAGGACCAGGCTGGGATCGAAGGAGGAGCTGGTCCCCTTGCGGAGGCGATAGCCCGTGAGGACCGGGTTGGTGCCCACGCCATCGCCGTCGGCGAAGGATCCGTACACGACCCCGCCGTTGGCGGCCACGCCATATCCGCCGGTGTCGCCCGACTGCTTCAGCTCCTGGAGCGCCACGGTGGTGTTCGAGACCCGGGTGCTCGCGCCACTCACGACCCAGACGCGGGTGCTGGTGGTGCCGTTCTCGGTCACGTACAGGATGTCCTTGTTCGAATCCAGGGCGATCTGCCCGAACTTGCCTCCGCTCAGGAGCTCCGCCGTGTCCAGCTTGAACGTGGCCACGTCCGTGCTGGACACGGAGCCGCTGAGGCCGCGCACGGAATCCAGGCGCACGATGTTTCCCGTCTCGCCCACGAGGTAGAGGCGGTTCCGGCTGGAATCCATCGCCATCCCGCCCCAGGCCAGCGGGGTCACGTTGCTGAAGAAGGTGGTCGTGAGGATGGAGGAAGGCGTCGTGAAGGAATCCGCGGTGAAGGAGGCCGGCAGATCCCCCCAAAAGAGCACCCGCTTGTTCGCGTTGTCGTAGGCGTAGAGGGTCGTGTCCCCCGTGGCGCCGCCCGAGGCGGAATTGGGGTCCACGCAGGCCGCGAGCCCAAGGAGGGCCGCGCAACAGAGCAATCGCTTGAGCATCGGAAGGCCTTATTTTGAGAAGATGGCCTTCAGCTGTGCGTTGAGATTACGCACAAGTTCCGCGTCGCATCCGGAATCCACCGCGCCCTTGGAGATGGCCAGGGCCAGGTTCTTCACGGCCTCCGGGCCCTCGCCGGAGATGATGGCCTGGGTGGCCCGGGCCTGGAGGCGGTTCACCATCTCGTGGTGGGCCTCGGGCAGGACGCCCTTGGCGGCCAGGGCGATGCGCTGGGTGAAGGCGGTGAGCTTCGCCATGCGGACGGGATCCATCGACTGGGCGGCCGCGGGAGCGGCGGCGGGCACGAAGGGCCCGGCGCTGGCCACGCCACCGCCCACCGTCTCGATCATGGGTTCATCGGCGAGCGGGAATCCGGGCACGGGGCGCGGAGGCGGGGCCTGCAGCCTCACGATGGCCGTCTGTTCCAGGGGGTCATGGTGCGCGGCCATGTCGGGGGCCGAAGGGGCCGCCACGGGTGGCGCCGGGGCCTCGACCTTCGGGGCCCGGCCGCTGCGAACCCCCTTGAGCACCACATGACCGGCCATGACGAGGCCGTAGAGATCCTTGGCCACCTGCAGCACGGGACGCTGAAGCACTTCCGCCAGCTCCGCCACGGAGTACCAGCCGGTGATGAGGGCGAACACCTTGGCCTCCCTGGGGTTGACGCCCTGGGGGGCCTCGCCGGGAAGGAGGTTGCTATTGGGATACAGCTCGAGGCTCGGCACCTTCTGGCTGATGACCTTCCACTCGTTCATCCGCTGGCCCATCTCCATGAGCACGGCGGGCAGGGACTTGGTGATGGTGGTGGGCACGTCCTGGGGGCCCTCCTCGAAGCGGTAGGAACCATCCAGCCAGAGAGCCACGTCCAGCAGGGCCTCCCAGCCCTCGCCTTTGTGCGTGACCGCATGCACGAGCCGGCCTTCCTTCAGGTGGATCTTGGCGCGATGGTCGTCCATCTGGACGTGGAAGACGCCCGACTTGTTGCCCTGGGACACCAGCTGAATGATGTCGGGCAGCGGCGCTTCGCGCATGGACCCTTGGATGACGCCGGACATGGGACTTCCTTTGGGAAAAGATGCTTAAGGGATTGCGAGAATCCTAGCACGCTCCTCCGGTGGGAGCCCAGGTGCGTTAGATTCTAGGCATGAGCGCCCGCCCCTTCGCCCCCATCGAAGAAGCCATCGAGGCGATCCGGCATGGCCGGATGGTCGTCGTCGTGGACGACGAGGATCGGGAGAACGAAGGCGACCTCACGATGGCCGCCTCGGCGGTGACCCCGGAGGCCATCGCCTTCATGGCAACCCACGGCCGCGGCCTCATCTGCGTATCCCTCGAAGGGGAACTGTTGGATCGGCTCCACATCCCCATGATGGTCCGCGACAACTCAAGCCCCTTCGAGACGGCCTTTTGCGTCTCCGTGGAGGCCAAGGAGGGCACGACGACGGGCATCAGCGCCGGGGACCGGGCCCGCACCATCCAGGCCCTCATCGACCCCGCCTCCCGGCCCTACGACTTCGTGAAGCCCGGCCACACCTTCCCCCTGCGGGCCCGCCAGGGCGGCGTGCTCACTCGCACCGGCCAGACGGAAGCCTCCGTGGACCTGGCCCGCCTGGCGGGCCTCCATCCCAGCGGCGTCATCTGCGAAATCATGAAGGAAGACGGCACCATGGCCCGGGTGCCGGATCTCATTCCCTACTGCCAGCGGCACGGCCTTCTCATGATGACCGTGGCCGACCTCGTGGATTACCGCCTGCGGAAGGAACGCCTCGTGGAAGAGGAGGAGGTCCGCGAGCTCCAGACCACCTGGGGCGCCGTGAAAGCCCACCGCTTCCGCAGCCTCCTGGACGGCGGCAGCCACTTGGCCTTCGTGGTGGGCGACCTCCCAGGCGAGCCCCCCCTCGTGCGGGTCCACCTTGAGACCCTGCCCGACGACCTGGACGGCTTCGGTTCAGGCCTGTTCCATAAGGCCATGGACACCCTGGCCAAGGAGGGGCACGGCGTGCTGGTCTACCTCCGGCGCCATGGCCGCACCGCGGGCGTCGTAGGGGAGCAGAGCCCCATCCCCGCCTCCATGAGCGACCGGGACTTCGGGGTGGGGGCCCAGATCCTACGCCACCTGGGGGTTGGAAAAATGCGCCTGCTCTCCCGCCATGAAACCAAGTACATTGGCCTCAGCGGGTTCGGGTTGGACATCGTCCAGAACGTGCATTTCCCACTCGCCTGACCCCCTCGCCCGATCCCCCGACCACCGAAGGCCCGTGATCGACACCTCCTTCCTCACCAAGTCCCCGCTCTTCCAGAACCTGGATGAGACGGAGCGCGCCCAGATCCTGATCATCGGCCAGGTCAGGAAGGTCAAGGATGGCGCCGTCATCTTCCGGGAAGGTGATGCCGGGGACGGCCTCTACATCGTCCTCAAGGGCAGCGTCCGGATCAGCAAGCGCAGCGCCACGGGCGAAGAGGCCTTGGCCGTGCTCGAACCCCATGCCTACTTCGGGGAAATGGCCCTGATCGATAGCACCCCCCGCGCGGCCGACGCCATCGCCTTTGAAGGCACGGAAGTCTTCTTCATCCCCCTCAAGGAACTCCGGAACCTCATCGAGGGCCACCACCAACTCGCCCTCAAGATCCTCTACAGTCTCTGCGAAGTCCTAGCCCAGCGCCTCCGCGAGACCAACGAGCGCTACATGAGCATCTTCACCATCGCCCAATGGGGCGGCTCCAACCCTCAGGGGCCCATTCCCATGCCTTGAGCCTTTCCAACTCCCAATAAAAGGGAGAGACCCGCCTCGGCAGGTCTCTCCCTTTTATTGGGAGGGATCCTTGGACCTAAGCGAAGCGAAATACTTTGGACGAGTCTCCCTTAGATGGTCCGCGTCGGCTTGGCCCGTGATCCAGGCGGTGTCCATGGGATAGACGTCGGGGTCGAAGATCACGAAGTACCAGTGCCATACGAGGATGCTCAGGGTGGCCAGGATGGCCTCGTACCAGTGGGCGGCCGTCGCCGCGTCCAGCACCCACTTGGGGAAGCGGCTCAGGCTCCAATTCTCGGCCCACAGCAGGAGGCCCGTGACGGCCATGACCACCGTGCCCCACATGAAGGCCCAGTACTCCATCTTCTCGGGATACCCGAACATGCCGAAGGTGGGCCGCTCGGAGGTGAACCCCAGGTTGTAGCTGAACATGTTCCAGATATCCTTGGCGTCCTGCCAGCGCGGCAGCAATTCGCGGAGGATGACCCGGTCCCGCTTGAAGAAGGCGATGTGGATCAGGTGGAAGCCCGTGCCCACCATCATGATCACGGCGGCGGCGCGATGGACGATCCCCCGGAATCCGCCGTTGGGCAAGAAGACCTTCACCCAGGCGGACTCGGGGTACTTCAGCGCGAAGCCCGTCAGCACCAGGGAGAGGAAGCTCACCACCACCAGCCCGTGGGCGATGCGGAACTTGAGGTTCATGCGGGGGAGCCGCTCCCCGGTGCGGTGGGGGCGGTGATCGCGGCGCGCCTTCCGGAATAGGTCCAGGCCGTTGTGCAACAGCATGAACCCGATGGCCGCGGGGATGAGCAGGTAGTAGATCCAGCGGATCCATTTCACGGAGGCGTGTTCGGTGAGGCCCGCCGTGCGCACGTGGACGGGCCCGGCGATGAACCGCTCTCCTAGCCCCGGGTGGCATTTCCCGCAGGTATGCACGAGGTTCGCGGGGTAGATCATGGATTTCGGGTCCCTGGAGGATAGGATGTTGTGCACGCCGTGGCAGGAGGCGCAGTTCGCCACCGTCTTATACCCGCTCCTCAGGGCCAGCCCGTGGAAGCTGTCGTCGAAGGCCGGGACCTTATCCTTGGGCAAGTCATAGCGTCCCGCGATGCGCTCATCGCCGTGGCAGCGGGCGCAGGTGGCCGCCGATACGCGCGCCGCGTTCACGAGGCTGCCGGCATCGCCGGGGGCGAGGATGTTGTGCTCGCCATGGCAGTCGGTGCACGCGGGCGCGCCCTTGAATCCAGCCTTCACCGCCATTCCGTGGACGCTGGCGTCGTAGGCGGCCTGAACGTCGCCGTGGCAGGCTCCGCACGTGGAGGCGATATTCTCTCGATTCACCTGGGCCTTGGGATCCCGCGAGGCGAGGATGCCGTGGCTGCCGTGGCAGTCGGAGCAGGAGGGCGCCGATTCATCGCCCCGGGCCACGGCCCGGCCGTGGACGCTGTCGCGATAGGCCTCCACGGGTTTGGCGAAGGGGATCTTGTGCTTGGCGAGGAATTCGGGGTTGGAATGGCAGCCGCCGCACATGTTCGCGAGGTTCCGCTTCGCCACCTTCGAGGCGGCGTCGGATTGGGGCAGGATTTCGTGGGCCGCCCCATGGCAGGAAGCGCAGGTGGCGGCGTCCGCCATCCCGCTCCTGAGGGCCCTGCCATGCACGCTGCCGGGATACGCCTTGGCGGGGCCCGCGTGGCAGGCGCCGCAGTTCACCGCGGGCAGCTTGTCCGCGTGGGGGAGTTTCGAGATGCCGGCGTGGCACTGGGTGCAGACCAGGCTTCCATGGCTGCCCTTCGCGAATTTCTCCAGATCCAGCCCATGGCATCCAAGGCAATCCTCGGGTAGCGGCTGGCCCGCGGAGAGCAGGAGGGAAGCAAATCCGATGAGGAACAGGCGCATGAAACCCCCGTTGATCCCGACTATCCGTCGGTTTCAGACTCGACCGTCCGGTGCTTGATCTGGGTCACGGATGATCCCTGGTATCGAGTTCCAGGATCCGCGGCATCCATGAGCTAGGTCCCCGGGTTAAACTGGGTGTCACCTCTGAACTTCATCCCCACCAAGGAGTCCCATGTCCAACCTCGTGGCCCACATCACCGACGCCGAATTCCCCGCCGCCGTCGCCCAGGGCGTGACCCTGGTGGATTTCTGGGCCCCCTGGTGCGGCCCCTGCAAGATGATCGCCCCCGTGCTGGATGAGCTCGCCGGCGAACTGGGCGGCACGGCCAAGATCGTGAAGATCAACGTGGACGATAACCCCGAAGTGGCCGGCCAGTTCGGCATCATGAGCATCCCCACGTTGATCCTGTTCAAGGATGGCAAACCCATGAACAAGCTCGTGGGCGGCCAGCCCAAGCCCCAGCTCAAGGCCTTCATCGAGAGCGCCATGTAGGCTTTGCCTTTTCTCCCCAAAAACAGGAGCGGCGCCCGAGGGCGCCGCTCCTGTTTTTGGGGAGGCGTGGACTACTTCTTCACCAGCACCATCTTCACCTGATTGCCCCTCTCGTTGAATCGTACCTCGTCCAGCACGGTCTGGATGAGGGGAAGGCCGCGCCCGCAGGTGCGGACGAGGTCGCTGGCGGATTTGGGATCCAGCTTGCGGACGTCGAAGCCGTTGCCTTGGTCCTGGATCTGCACTTCGTATCGATCGCCGTCGATGCGGGTGCGCACCTCCACGAGGCGGGAGGCGTACTTCTCGTCCCGTATCCGCTCCCGGCGCAGGGCCGAATATGGATCATCCTCGGCGAAGAGGTCCCCCTTCAACGTGCTTTGGAGCTCGAGGTTGCCATGCTCGAGGGCGTTCACCAGCGCCTCATGGTAGGCCATGGCGATGACATCCACGTTGGCGGCCTGGGCGAATCCCATCGGCACCAGGCGATCCGTGAGGTGGAGGATCAGGGTGGGTATGTCCAGCTCGTCGCTACGGAAGATGAAGGCGCGGCTCTCTTCCACGAGGCCCTTGAGCCCGGCCTGGGCAAGGCGGAATTCCCTGTGGAGCTCCACGAGGTGGAAGACGCTCCTCACGAGATCCCGCAGGGCGAGGGGCTTCATGAAGAGGTTGCTGGCGCCCATGCGCAGGGCCCGGATCGTGTAATCCACGGAGGCGGCGCCCGTCATCAAGACCACCGGCAGGTTCGGCTTCATGGCCTTCACCCGGTGGATAACGTCGAAACCGTCCATTCCCTCCATATTGATATCGGAAAGCACGAGATCGAAGGTGGGCGCCATGGGATCCGCCAGGAGGTGCATGGCCTCCTCGCCCTCGGAAAAGGGATGGACCTTCATGCCGTGCGTGGTCAGGGCCTCCACCACGAGGTCCAGCACGGCCGCATCATCGTCGATCACAAGGACATGCGGCGGCTGTGCGGTGATCACCCGGGGCTCCTTCGAAGTTGATCGAGATTACGACATTCTGATGGGGGCCGGAAGCAGGGGTTCCAGCAGCGCCAGGGCCCTGCCCGTGGCGCCCATGAGCCCTGCCAGGGCGGGATCCGGCCCGCCCGATCCGCGGATGGGAGCCTGCGCCAAGATGCGCGTGGCCTGTGGAAACAGCTCTTCCTCAGCCGCAACTTCCAACCCGCTGAGTCCGATCAAGGGCTGCACCAGATCTTCGAAATTCCGGAATCCCGGCCCGATGAGGGTGGGTACACCGAACCGGAGCGGTTCCAGGGGATTGTGCCCCCCTTCCCAGGCCCAGCCTCCGCCCACCAGGGCGAGGGTGCCTTCGCCGTAAGCGCGGCTCAGCTCGCCGAGGGTGTCCAAGAGCAGGATCGGGACTTCCTGCCAGGGCCCCGGCGCCTCAGGCCAGGGTTCGGATGCGCGGCGGAACGCCAAGCCTTCCAGCATCCCGGCCACCTCCCCGAAGCGCCGGGGTTGCCGGGGAGCCAGGATCAGCCTGAGGCCGGGCCGGGCCTCCCGGAGCCTTCGCCAGAGTTCCAGCAGGAGGCCTTCCTCACCGCTTACGGTGTTGCCCGCCACCAGGATCGGGTCCCCCGACCAGGCGGCGATGAGGTGGTCCCATTCCCCGCGCAGGGGCGCGGGGGGCGGAAGGTCGGCCTTGAGGTTGCCCGTCACCTCGACCTTCGGGGCGCCCAGGGCCCTGAAGCCCTCGGCGCTCTCCGCATCCCGGGCGGCAACCACGTCGAAACGCCGGGCCGCCGCCCGGGCGAAGGGGTTCCGCTGACTCTTCGGCGTGAGACGTCCATTCACCAGCGCCCTGGCCACGCCATCCTCCTCCAGGGCCCTCATGAGCCCGGGCCAAAGCTCCGTCTCCAGGGCCAGGAAGAGGCCCGGACGGGCGGCCCGCCAGGCGCGAAGCCCTTCGAGATCATCGAAGGGAAAGACCCCGCCGCTGAGAAGGCCCGTGCCCGCGTCCAGAACAGGCAACCTCCGCTCCAATAATTCCCGGCCCGCCGTCGTGCCCGTGGTGAGGTGGAGCCGAAGGCCCCGGTCGCGCAGCCGGCCCACCACCCCTTCGGCCACGAGGAGCTCCCCCACGCTCACGGCATGGATCCAAATCCATCGGTCGGGTGGAAGGTCCTCCGCGGGTTCCGCCTCCAGCCTCATCCGCCAGGCCGGGGGCAGCCCCCCTTGAAGCCCCCGGGCCACGCCACCGGCCACGGCGGACAGGCCTAAGTACGTCGCATCCAGGAAATCCATGCCCCCAGTCTGGCCCCTCCGCGCTCCCTGCGATAGTTGGAGGCATGAGCGCACTCGAGATCCTCATCGTCACCGGCCCCTTGGGAAGCGGAAAGACCACCGCCGTGAACGCGCTCCTGCGCAGGGCGCTGGGGGAGGGGCGCAGGGTGGCCGTGCTCATCAACGAGTTCGGCGCCGTGGACGTGGATGGCACGCTGGTGGCCGCGGAGCGGCCCGAGGTGGCGGGCATCGCGAGCCTCGTGAACGGCTGCGTGTGCTGCAGCCTTCGGGATGACGTGGTGGCCACCCTGGCCGCGTGGGCCGACGCTCCCGCCGGCCAGCGCCCGGATCGTGTCGTGCTGGAGACCACGGGACTCGCCGACCCCACGGACCTCCTCGATCTGGAGCTAGAGACCGCGCTGCGGGGACGCGTCCGGATCGATGGCGTGCTCACCGTCCTCAGCTGCCTGAGCCCCCTCCACCACCTTGAGCAGCGGGAACTGTTGAAGCGGCAAGTGGGCCTGGCCAGCCTGCTCTACCTCAGCAAGGCGGATCTGGATCCCTCCGCCGCCGTGGCCTGGGAGGGCCAGTTGCGATCGGGCCACCCGGCCTTGGCGGTGGTCCACACCCGGCGCGGGGTGCCACCAGAGGGGAGCCCCGATCCCTGGGCCGGCGACCCGGCCCGTCCCGAAGGGTGGACCGATGGCCCTGAGCTGAGCTTCGCCGACACCCGCAGCTTCAGCCTGGCCTTTGATCACCCCGTGGATCCCGCGGCCTTGGAGATGCTCTTCCTTCCCCCCGTGCCGGAGGCGCTAAGCGCAGGCGAGCTGCTTCGAGCCAAGGGCGTGTGCGCCTTCGCCGGCTGGGCGCCCCGCTCCGATGGTTCGGATCGCTGGGCCTTCCAGATGGCCGATGGGCGCCTCGAGATCAGCCCCCTGCCCCTCTCCCCTGAAGGCGATCCGCCCGCTCAACTCGCCGTGCTCATCGGCACGGCCTTGGATCAATCGGCGTGGAAGGCGGCGTTGCGGCGCCTTGAGCGGCCGCCCGAGGGAGCTCGTAGGAAGCTCATCCTTCCTTCCCATGGGAAAGACTGAGCGGGAAGGATTGCCGGGGCGAAGATGCCGCTCCGGGTGACCCGCTCCACAAAATCAACGCGCGGAAAACCAGGAGTTGACTTCCCGGGGGAATGGCCGATTCATCTAGTCCCGGCGACCAGCCGTGCTGAGAGATCCCCATGCGCCTCATCTGCCCCACCGCCTTCAAAGGGACGTTAAGCCCCGCGGAAGCGGCGCGGTTGCTCATGGAGCCGGGGGATCTCCTGCTGCCGCTCTCCGATGGCGGCGATGGGTTCCTGGACTGCATTCACGCGGATCTCGGCGGCACCTTCCGGCATCTTGCCGCCGCGGATCCCTTCGGCCGCGTGCGAGACGTGCCCGTGCTTGAGCTGCCCGATGGCACCGTCGTCGTGGAGAGCGCGAAAGTGATCGGCATGGCGGGCCTTGATCACCTCGATCCCTTCCTCGCCAGCTCCAAGGGCTTGGGGGATCTTTTGGCTCAGATCCAGGGCGCGCCCCGGCTATGGGTGGGCCTCGGCGGCACGGCCACCATGGATGGTGGCGCCGAGTGGCCTCCCCTGAAACTGCCGCCCACCCTCGCCTTTTGCGACGTGGAGGCCGACCTCCTCGAAGCGCCCCGGCTCTTCGGCGCCCAGAAGGGCGCGCAACTGCCCGACATCCCCATCCTCGTGGATCGCCTGAAGGCCCTGGGCCTTCCCTGCGGCCCCCACACCGGGGCCGGCGGCGGCCTCGGCGCCAAACTCAAGCAGCAGGGCGCGAGGCTCGTGGATGGCGCCGAGGAACTCATGCGCCTCGTCCACTTCGACGAGGCCTGCCACGACGCCGACGCCGTCATCACCGGCGAAGGCCAGCTGGACGCCACCACCCTGCGGGGCAAGCTGCCCTGGCGCGTGGCGGGGCGGGCCCACGTCCACGGACTTCCCGTCATCGGCCACTTCGGGGGTTATGGTCCCGGCTGGGAAGCGGCCGCGGAGGCCTTTGACGAACTGCACTTCGGCGATCCCCGCCACGAGGAGCGGCTTCTCCCCATGATCTAAGCGGAGAAGGAACTACCTCCGGCGCTTGCGATCCGATTCGGCCGGCGACTGGGGTTTCAGCGTGATGGTGCCCAGATCCTTTCCCTTCTCCAGGGAGCCGATGTAGGAGATGAAGCCCTCCTTCTCCAACTGCAGGATCGCCCTGGGCTTCATGAGGCGGAAGCCCCGCAAGGGAGTCGTGCCCACGGGTTCCCGGTCCACGAACACCTTGGCCCCCTCCGGTTCACTGAGGACGGTCATGGGCACGCCCTCGGGTTCCAGATGGATCCTTAGCGGCTCCTCGCCCCGGGGCAGCGAGCCCTCGAAGGGATGGTGCCCCGCGAGCCGCACCCGAAGGCCCTTGGCCCCCGGGGCGACCGGGCCATGGAAGGGCGTCCTCCCAACCAGACTCTCATCCACCAGCACCTCGGCGCCGGGGGGATCGCTCACCACCTGGATCCGCCGGGGGCCCGGGCGCCGTGCCATGAAGACGCCACCCGCGGCCAGCAGCAGCAGCGCCGCGGACCCCCCGATGATCCAGCCCTTGAACGAGGGTGAGGCGGCGCCTGCCGGATCCGTACGCTTCTCCCAGGAGTCGGGGGCGATATGCAGGTTTTGGCCGATATGCGACCGATCCATGCCTCCAGCGGGTGCTTGGGCGGCCGGCGGGCGGGCTTCGGGCACCTGGGCCACGAGGCCGGCCTGGGTGGATTCCAGATCCACGGTTGGCCCTGGCACGGGCGGGGCGGGCTCGAAATCGAGGAAGGCGAGGGGGTTGTCTTCCGGGTCACCCGCGTTTGGACCCGCCCCTCGAAGGTCCGCCCCCGAGGCCATGGCCTGGGTGGGAAGCAGGGGAATGGCACCTTCGGGCCTGCGCTCGGAAGGAGGAAGGGCCTCCAGGGCCTGGGTGCCGTCGTCAGGGGCGTCGGCGCCCAGCTGAAGCGGCAGCCCAGGGTGGCTGCCGAGGCCGGGAAGGCTCATGGGCCCGCTTCCGAGGCCGGAAAGGGTGCCCTCCCCGTCCAGGGCGGTCTGGAGGCGGCTTTGCGTGGTGGCGGGGAGCTGCGTGGCTTCCAACAATGCGTTCAGGAAGGAGAGCAGATCCGGGTACCGCTGCATCGGATCCTTCATCAGGGCGATGTGAAACACCTCCTGCAGGGGTTCGCTGAGCCCCTCCGGCATGTGGGGAGGCTCGTTCACCACCTTCAGCAAGGTGGCGCCCACGGTCTCGCCCACGAAGGGGAGGGTGCCCGTGAAGCACTCGTAGGCCGTCACCATCAGCGCATAGCGGTCCGTCGCGGCGGTGGCCTCGCCGCCCATGAGCAGCTCCGGCGCCGTGTAGGAGGGCGTGCCCACCACGGTGCCGAGCGCCGTGAGCCGGGTCTGATCCGCCTGGTTGGCGATGCCGAAGTCCATGAGCTTCAGGCGCCCGTCCTGGGATACGAGGATGTTCTCGGGCTTCACGTCCCGGTGAACGATATCGGCCTTGGCCGCGGCCGCGAGGGCGTGGGCGGCCTGGAGCAGGAGCCGGAGGATGGTCTCGCCGTCCAGGCGCTTCTCCCGGATGAGCTTGGCCAGGCTCACGCCGTCCACGAACTCCATGGCGAGGAAGGGACCCACGGACCCATCCTCGCCCACGTCGTAGACCGTGATGATGTTCGGATGGTTCAGCCGGGCGCTGATCTCCGCCTCCCTCCGGAACCGCTCCATGGCGTGTTCCTGCTCCGTGCCCCCTTCCGCCACCACCTTGATGGCCACCTTCCGTTTCAACAGGGGATCCTGGGCGAGGTAGACGCGGCCCATGGCCCCCTGGCCCAACAGGGAGACGACCTGATAACGGCCGATGGTGGTGGGATCGGGATTCATTTGGGTCCGGGGTGGCGTGGGATCAGCTTGGCATAAATCGGCGCGTCGTTCTTCATCGGGAGGAAAAGAAAAGGAGTTGACAGAATGAACAGAATAAAAAGCCAATAAACAGAATAAGTATCATTATTATTTTATTTATCATTTCATTCTGTTCATTCTGTCTACTCTTTTTCTTTCCAATCGATACAATGTAGGGTTGGGGAGAATCGATGCTCGCGGTCCAAAACGTCACCATGCGCTACGGCGCCA
>CAYWDR010000086.1:0-13726 GCA_964457075.1 uncultured Solibacteraceae bacterium | reverse complement strand
GGCGCATGGCGGGCCCTCGATGGCCCTCCTTGCGCCGCCGTCGAAGGGGATGACCAGGGCGGGGCGTGTCCCCTTGGTGCTCTTGGTGTCTTGGTGGTTCGGCGCGCCTTTGCGCCCTTTCTCTGCTCACCGGTTCTCACTGGCCCTCACCGGCTGAAAGGGTTTTCGTTCCGGGAAGGAAGAGAGGGATAACTGATTGCCGGTGAGGGCCGGTGAGGAAAGGTCTCCGGAGCGGTGTTTTGGTGCGGAGCCTGAGAGGCATTGGTAACCTCAGGCCCATCGGAGCCTTCATGCGTACCCTCCTCAAGATCGTCATCGGCCTGCTGGCGGCCCCCCTCGTGCTCGCCCTGCTCGTCGTCCTCGCGGGGCTCTTCCTCCCCAAGGAGCACCGGGTCACCCGCGTGCTGCACTTGAAGGCGGCGCCGGACCGCGTGTGGGCCGTCATCAGCGACCACGGGAAGGATCCCAGCTGGCGCAAGGACGTGGCCGATACCGCGCGCCTCGCGGATCGGGAGGGCAGGCCCGTGTGGGAGGACCGCTTCCGCAACGGCCAGCGCATCGCCTACGCCACCCTCGAAGCCACCCCCCCGGCGCGCCTCGTGCGCCGCATCCTGGATCAGGAGCGCTTCGGCGGCACGTGGACCTATGAACTCCAGGCGGAAGGCGCGGGCACCAAGCTGGCGATCACGGAGGAGGGCTGGGTGGGTCTCCCCTTTCGGCTGCTTGCGAAGGTGGTCATTGGCCACGCCACGTCGCTGGAGGCCTACGAGACGGCCCTTGCCCAACACCTGGGGGAGCCGGTCCGGCCCGCTGCGGAGTGATCCGCGCGGGTGGGAGGGGCGGAGTGGCCCAACCCCTTTATGAAAAGCGTGCCTAGGGCGTGCGCCTGGCGGGGCCGAAGCTGATCGGGACTCCCAAGGACCCCCCATGTCTTCGATCCGCTCCTCCCACACCGCCTCAGCTTTGGCTCTCGCCCTCCTCCACACCGCCGCAGCCTTGGTTCTCGCCCTCCTCCTCGCCGCCTGTGGCGGCGGTGGAGGAGGCAGCCAGGCGCCCGTGCCACCGCCGCCCGCGACGGTTCAATCCATCGCCATCTCGCCCGCGTCGCCCAGCCTCAACGTGGGGATGACCCTGGATCTCACGGCCTTGGCCAGCTATTCCAATGGCACGAGCGGCTCCGTGGACAATTCGTCCGACTGGGCCTCAAGCGTGCCGTCCGTCGCCTCAGTCAATGCCATGGGGGTGGTCACCGCCCTGAACGCGGGTTCCACCACCGTCACGGCCATCAAGGATGGGAAAACCGGCACCGCGGCCGTCACCGTCACCGCCGCCTCCGCCACCCTGACTTCCATCACCCTCAATCCCGCGTCGGGAACCCGTTCCGTGGGCCAGACGATGGATATCACCGCCACCGCCAACTGGTCCAACGGCACCTCCACCGTGCCCTACGATTCCAACGTGGCTTGGGCTTCCAGCAACAATGGGGTGGCCACCGTGAACGCGGGTGGCGTGGTGACGGCCGTCGCCGCCGGCAACGCCACCATCACGGCCTCGGCCAGCGGCATTACGGCCTCGGCTTCCTTTACCGCCACCGGCGGCGCCGCGGCCCTCACGGGCCTCACCATGCTGCAGTCCACGAGCTCGCTGCAGGTGGGGCAGACGACGGGAGTCGCCGTCATGGCCCATTGGTCCGATGGCAGCACCACCAACCCCTACACCAATGGCGTCGCTTGGGCTTCCTCCAACTCCGCCGTGGCCACCGCCACTCCAAACGCCACGGGATGCACCGTCACGGCGGTTTCAGCGGGCACCGTCAATATCACGGCCACCGCGAGCGGGTACACCGCCACGGCGGGCTTCGGAGTCTCCGCCCCGACCCCCACCTTCGACGCCCGTCTCGTGGGAAGCTGGCGCTTCATCGACGCCCTCGGCGAGTACGGCAGCTTCTACACCTTCAACGCCAACGGCACCTTCACCTATTCCCTCGTCTACATCAACCGGAGCGGATGCATTTCCCATTCCCAGATCGTGGCCTCCCACCAGGGGACGTTCAGCACCCAGGGTTCCCTCGACAATCCCGCCTCCGCCGGGCAGATCATCTTCACGTGCACGAGCCACACCACGGATTGGACGAACTGTACCGGGACCACCACCCGCACTCCCTGGACGGGCGCCAACCCCCACGTCCATTGGGCGGCCTTCATCAACGCCACCACGCTGGCCACCAACCACTCCGATGATTTCCAGGCGACGGGCACCCTCAACCACGCCAAGCAGTAACAAAAGGCAAGCATATTCGCATGCGGGCCCTTAGCATGGCCTCAACCCCCATGCGCCCATCCGCCCTGTCGCCCCGTCTCCCATGACGTCCTGGAAGCCCACCCTCTTCCTGGATCCCGCGAACACGGAGCCCGTCTACCTTCAGATCGCCCACGCCCTGATGCGGGAGATCGGGCGAGGGCGGCTGAACCCGGGCGACGTGCTGCCCGGCTACCGGACCCTGGGCGAGCAGTTGGGCATCAGCCGCAACACGGTGATGGCCGCCTACCGCGAACTGCAGGCGGAGGGGTGGGTGGTCTCTACTCCGGGCGAGGGCAGCGTCGTCGCCCCGGTGCCCCCGGATCGCGTGCCCGGCGCGCGGCCGGACCTTCCCACGGCGATGGGCTTCGACCTTCCGGGCGACGCGGAGCCGGAGGCCCCCTCCCGTTCCCTCCTCAAGGTGGCGAGCGGCCTGCCGGATCCCCGCCTCCTTCCCGGAGCCGAGTTGGCCCGGGCCTACCGGCGGGCGCTGACCCTCAACGCCCAGGCCAACCTCCTGCTCGAGGACTCCCAGGGCCATCCCAAACTCCGGGAGGCCCTGGCGCACATGCTCGCTTCCACGCGAGGAATTCCCGCCCGGCCCGATCAGATCCTCATCACTCGGGGCAGCCAGATGGCCCTCTTCCTGGCGGGTCAGGCGCTCCTCAAATCCGGGGACGGCGTGGCGGTCGAGGCCCTGGGTTCGCGGGCCGCCTGGGAGGCCTTCGCCCAGGCCGGCGCCCGATGTTTTCCCATCCCCGTGGATGCCCAGGGCATGAGGGTGGAGGCCCTGGCGGAGGTGGCCTGCATGGAGCCCCTTCGGGCCGTTTACCTCGCCCCCACCCGGCACTATCCCACCCTCGTGCCCCTCTCCCCGGATCGGCGCGCCCGCCTCCTGGCCCTGGCGCGGGAGCATCGCTTCGCCATCCTGGAGAACGCCCAGGATGCGGAGTTCCAGTTCGAGGGCCGGGCCCCGGCGCCCCTCGCCGCGGATGACCCCGCGGGCGTGGTGGTTCACGTGGGCACCCTCAGCAAAATCTTCAGCCCCAACCTGCGCCTCGGCTTCGTGCATGGCCCCGCGCCCCTCGTGAAGCGCATGACGGCCCTGCGTCAGGCCCTGGATCGCCAGGGCGACATGGTGCTGGAGCGGGCCTTCGCCGAACTCCTCGAAGACGGCGAGATCCTCCGCCACCTCAACCGCATGCAGCAGACCTACCGGAAACGCCGGGACGCGCTGTGCGAATCCCTGCATCGCCACCTGGGGGATCGCCTCCGCTTCACCGTGCCCCAGGGCGGTCTCGCCCTCTGGGCGGAGGTGGCCGAGGGCATCGACGTGGATCGTTGGGCCGCCCGGGCCCTGGAGGGCGGCGTCGCCTTCCGCCCGGGCCGCGCCTTCGCCTTTGACGGCGGCTCCGTGCAGGGTCTTCGCATCGGCTTCTCCAACTATTCCGAACCCGTATTGGAAGACGTCGCCAGTCGCATGGCCGTGGCCCTCAAGGAGCCCGTATGAGTCTGCCCCTCACGTCCCTCGACGGCCGCCTCACGCTGAAGGGCCCCCTGGGTGCCGGTGGCATGGGCGAGGTGCACCGCGCCTGGGACGCGGCCCTCGAACGGCCCGTCGCCGTGAAATTCGTGCGGGGCGGCGATCCCAAGGAGGCCAACCGCCTCCTGCTCGAAGCCCGCCTCCAGGCCCGCATCGAACATCCTCACGTCGTCCGCGTCCACGATACGGGCACGCTGGAGGGCCGCCCCTGCATCGTGATGCAGCTGGTAGAGGGCCACACCTCCGCCGACCTGGGAAGCGAGGCCGACTGGCGAATCAAGGTTTCCATCGCCGCCCAGGCCGCCCGTGGCCTCGGCGCCGCCCACCGCATGGGCCTCGTCCACCGCGACGTGAAGCCCGCCAACATCCTCGTGGAGCATACGGAGGATGGCGCCCAGGCCCGCCTTTCCGACTTCGGTCTCGCCCGGGACGAGGAGGGCGGCCTCACCCGCTCGGGTCTCCTCGTGGGCACCGTGGATTTCATGGCGCCGGAGCAGGTCACCGGCGCGACGCCGGTGGACTTCCGGGCCGACATCTACGGCCTGGGCGCCACGCTCTACGCGGTGCTCGCCGGAAGGCCCCCCTTCCGGGCCTCCCAGAGCCCCACGGCCGAGGCTCCCAGCACCCAAGATCTCATGGGGAACACGCCCGGCGGCGAGTTGCACCCCGGCGACTTCCTCCGTCGGATCCTGGAAGAGGAACCCCGATCCCTGGCCCTTGAAGTTCCCCAACTGCCGAAGGATCTGGCCGTCGTCGTCGCGAAGGCCATGGAGAAGGAGGTTGCCGCGCGCTATGCCACGGCGGAGGCCTTCGCAGAGGATCTCGAGCGCGTGCTTTGCGGTGATCCGATCCTTGCCCGGCCCATGGGAATGTTGGAACGGACCACACGCTGGGTCCGCCGTTATCCCGTTCCTGCACGAGCCCTGGGGGGAGTCGCAGCCCTGGCTTTGGCTGCGTTGAGCTTTGCCGGCTGGACCTCATTCCGGTCCCGCACCCAATCCCTGGAAGCTGCCCGGATGGGTTCCCTGGCCCAGGGGATGGAGAACACGCTCCGGATGGCGTATCTCTCCCCGGCCTTCGATCAGAAACCGGTGCTCGCAGGCATCCGCGCCCAGGTGGAACTCCTGCGGTCCCGCCCCATGGGCGAGGTCTCTCCCGCGGGTCTCTTCGTCGTGGGCAAGGGGCTGGAGACCCTCGGCGATGACGATGGGGCCCGCCCTTACCTCGAGGCCGCCTGGGCCCGGGGCTTCCGCACGCCCGAGGCCGCCGATAGCCTGGGCTTCCTCTTGGGCCGCCTCTATTTCAAGGCCATGGATCGGGCCCGGGAATCCCTCGCCCCCATCGCCAGGGAACGACGCGAAGCGGAAGCGAAGGCCGCCTTCTTCGAACCCGCGAGCAACCTCCTCGAACAAGCCGCCGGTTCCGGTTGGAAACGAACGTACCGCGAAGCCTACTTGCTCTACCTCCAGGGCCGCTTCGAGGAAAGCCGGGCCAAGGCGGCCCTCGTGCTGCAGGAGGATCCTTCCCGCTACGAAGCCCTTTGGCTCCAAGTCATCACGGACGAACGGGAGATCACCACCGCGTATCAGACGGGCAAAATGGCCGGCATCCAGGCCCGCATCGACACCATGGGCACCCGCGTGGACGAGGCCCTCCGCTGGGGGCGGAGCGACCCCGCGCTCCTGAAGCTGAAGGCCCGGAACGTCCACTTCCAGGCCGTCCAGCGGCGCCTCGGTCAACGGGATGGTTCCGGCCTGCTCGCACAGGAGGAAGCGATCATCCAGCAACTGAAAGCCCTTGAGGGAGACAGCTACGGCTCCCTCGTGAGCCAGGGCAACGTGAGCTGGGAGCGCTCCAATATCGCCCGCGACAAACACCGGGAGCTCATGACGGCCCACCTGCGCCACGCCGGCCAGTGCTATCGGCGCGCCGCCGACCTCGCCCCCGGCGACGTGGGCATTCGGAACACCCTGGCACAGCTCTGCGCGGATTGGATGTTGACGCTCAAGATGCAGGGTCAGCCCCGGGAGGAACCCCTCCGGATCGGCCTCAAAGCCGCCGAAGAGGGCGAACGACTGGGGCCGAACATGGCCCGATCCCGATTCGTGGCCATGCAGTTGAACCGCGGCGAGGGCGAGGCGCTGGACGATGAGGGGGGAGATTCGGAAAGCGTCTACCGCAGCGGCATCCAGAAGGCGGTATCCCTTCAGGCAACGGAAGGCCCGGATGCCCTCCAGCTGGATTCCCACTTGGCCTACCTCCACGCCCAGCTCAGCCGGGTGATGTTCCGCAAGGGCGGGGATCCGCATCTGGAGATCACGAAGGCCGCCGAGTCGGCGCGGCGCATGCGGGAGCACCTCGACGTGAAAAACGTCGATGCCATCCTGAACTGGAACGAGGTCGTCACGAACGTCGCCGATGCCATGGTCGAATTCGGTGGAGATCCCAAGGCCCTTCTCGACCTGGCCCGGAGCACCTCCGACGAAGCCATCAAGCTTCGTCCCGAGGCCGTCGTCCTTTGCATCGCCAAGGTGCCGATCCTGTCCGTGGAGGCCTCCCGTCGCATCCAGGCCGGAGAGGATCCCACCCCGATCCTCGCCGAGATGACAGCCCGGTTGGAACAGACCAAAGCACCCTACGGAACGACGATCGTGCACTGGCAAACCCGAGCCCTGATCGCCGTCATCGAGGGCGAAGCCCTTGCCAAGCAGGGGAAGGATCCCGGCAAGGCCTACCAGCGTGCCAAGCCCATCCTCGAAGAAATGGTGCGCAAGTTCCCAGGCTTCCCCTGGTCCGCGTCCTACCTCGTCCACCTGCCTGTGATCGAAGCGCGATGGCGGCACAGTCAGAACCTTCCCTATGCTCACCTCGCCCAGCCAGCGCTACCGGCCGCCGAGAAGGTCATCCTGAAATTCCCACGGCAGGTTCAGACCTGGGTGGATCTGGCGGCGCTCCGGTCCATGACCGGAAATCACGAAGGCGGCAAGGAGGCTTGGGATAAGGCCCTGGCATTGAATCCGAGGGCTCCGGACCTGCCGGACTACCGGGGGGTGCGCGAGCTCGTCTTTGCGGGATCTCCCGAAACCCCACGAACGCCGCTCCCCCGATCGCGGCGTACGAGATGATCCTTCCCCTCGCCCCCCTTGATGCCCCACCACCATCCCAATCAATTGGTATATTTAAGGTATTGCCACCAAATATTGTTTAGTATGGTGGCAATGGTTAGCGCCTTAGTCCAAGGGAGGCCCCGTGCCGAGCCCCAAAAAACGAACAAAGCCCACGAAGCGCGCGCCGCTGGCTGGCCCCGGGTATCCCGCCGCCGAGGCGCAAGAGCCCCCATCCAGTGCGGTTTCCGCATCTGCTCTCCCTGAATCAGACCCAAGTCCTGTTCCCGACATGGCCCTTGGCGAAGTGGCCCGGCCAGCCCCCTACCGGAAGCTCTCGCTCGAGGTGCAGTCGTTCTATTCCGAACTCCTCGCGGTATTGCGCGTCGCGGATCTGAGCAGGTCCATCGCCGACCTCGAAGGGCGATTCATCACGAGATATCGTGGAGGCTCCGGCTACCACTACTTCAGGACATCTGCAGGAGGTAGCGGCCGAAGAGAGTTTTATGTGGGTCCAGATGATGAGGCCACCCGGAAATTGATGGGCGACTATGAAGCTCAAAGGGAGGTCGCCGAGGTGCGCGAAGCACGCATCAACCGCCTGACAAGAATGATCCGCGGCGGGGACATGCCGCTCACCGAACCTCAGTCAGGCCGGATCATCCATGGCCTCGCGGAGGCAGGGATCTTCCAACAGGGCGGCGTACTCGTCGGCACCCAGGGATTCCGCGCCATCGGGAACGCTCTAGGAGTCGAGTGGTCCTACGGAGTCTCCACCAAGGACGTGGATTTCGGGAATGTCCGGACCCTCGATCTCGGAATCATGGAAGGGTCTCCCATGAGCAGTGATATTCCTGCCGCGATTGACGCATTGAAGATGGGTTTCATCCCCGCCCTTCGCCTACACTCCACAACCAAGGCGACGACCTATGTCGTGAAGGGCCAAGACTGGAGGATTGACCTGCTGACCGAAGCCCGAGGTCGGCGGGAGCCCGTCTTGCTGCCGCGCTTGAATGCCTACGCACAACCCCTCGAGTTCATGTCCTACCTGCTTGAGAAGACGATGCCCGCGGTGGTGATCTCAACCACCGCGACCCATGTCACGGTTCCCAAGCCTGCTCGATTCGCCTTGCACAAGCTGCTTGTGGCAAGCAATCGCGAGGCCCACGAACACACGCATGCCGCCAAGGATCGCGACCAGGCCTATCAACTGCTCTGCCTACTGGAGGACGAGCGCCCTGGCGATATCAGGGACGCGGCTGAAGATCTTGTGAGCCAGGGGCCAAGCTGGGTGCGAAGGCTCCGAGGGCAGCTCAAATTGCTTCCGCGCGAGTTCAATGAATTATCTGGCATTTGATTGCCTTTCCCGGCTTTGCCACCAGCCCACGCTCCAGGTGGTGGCAACTCGGGACCCAGCTTTCATGGTGACTGCGCAAGCCTGTGATCATGAGGGCGGTTTTACCCCCGGCCCATAGACCACCTCCACCACCACCCCTTCCGCCTGCGGGGGCTGGCCCTCCGTCGGAGTGAGCTGCAGGCTGAAGCCGACCCGCTTTTCCTTGTCCTGTAACTGCCGCGTGCGGATCTCCGCCGTCCACTCGCCCGGCCCACCGGGCACGGCGCGAACGGATTGAGTGCGGCCCTCCCGATCCACGAAGGTCACCGCCACGGCGCCACGCGCCACCCAGATCCGCCCCGTGGTGGGAACGCTATAGGCAGAGGCGGAGATCACCTCGTGGGTGAAGGTGGCCGAGTTGCCGCTCGCGTTCAGCACGCCCACCCGGGCCTTGGCGGTGACCTTGGTGAGTTGCAATAACCCCTGCTCCGTCCGGCTTTCGATGATGAGGGTGCCGGGGGAATCGGGTGCGCAGGCGAGCAGGGGCAGGAGCAGCCCAAGCCAGAGCCGCGTGGGCACGGAGCGTTCGATCAAGGCTTCAGGCTCGGCGTGATTGGCAAGATTCGGCGTGATCGCATGGGTTCTCCCGGGAAGGTGGGTTGGTGATTCCAATAGGGGCCAATCAAACCAAGGATCATCCGGCCGCACCCCCTACGGCGCCGTCGCCAGCATCAGCCCGTTGGCGGTGGTGACGAGGAGATCGCCCTGGGGGGAGAAGGCGAGGCCCATGGGGCGGCTGAGGCCCGCGGGGAAGGGCCCCGTGAAGGCGCCCTCCAGATTGGGCGTGCCCAGGAGGAGCGTCGCCGTTCCCGTCGACGTGTCGATGCGGTAGACGGCATGGTTCTGATCCGCGGCGACGAGGAGGTGGCCCGCCGGATCGAACGCAAGCCCCCGGGGCCAGGAGATCCAGGTGCTGAGCGCCAGGGTGGTCACGTCGCCCGTCGGCGTGATCTTTCGGATCTTGTTGTTGTTCATGTCCCCCACGAACAGGTTTCCCGCGCCATCCATGGCGAGCCCGGTGGGGATGTTGAACCGGGCCGCGGCCCCATTGCCATCCGTCAATCCCGCCACGCCCGCGGATCCAGCCAGGGTCGTCACCACGCCCGCCGGCGTGATCTTCCGGATGGTGTGGTTGCCCGTCTCGCTCAGGTAGAGGTTTCCTCCGGTGTCGGCGACCACCATGTTGGGATAGTTGAAGCGGGCCGCGGCGCCCGCGCCGTCGGTGCTCCCGGGGGTTCCCGCGAGGCCGGCGAAGGTGGACACGGCGCCGGCGGGCGTGGCGCGCAGCAGGGTGTGGTTGGTGGAGTCCACGACGAAGAGGTTGCCGGCCCCATCCAGGGCCACACCTGAAGGGGAGGCTAGACTCCCGAGGCCGGCCAGGGTCGTCGTGGTGCCGTCCGGCGCGACCTTGCGGACGCTGCTGTTGCCCGCATCGGCCACATAGGCATTTCCAGATCCATCCACCGCCACGGCCCCGGGGCCGCTGAAGCGCGCGGCGGCGCCCAAGCCATCGGCATTCCCCGCTTGGGGGGGAGCGCCGGCGAAGGTGCTCACGGCCTGCATGGCGTCCATCCGGCGCACCGCGTGGTTGTATTCATCGGCCAGGGCGAGCTGGCCGGACGGCAGGAAGGCGAGGCCGTGGGGGGTATTGAAGCGGGCCGAGGCGGCGGGGCCATCCACCCAGCCGTACAGGGAGTTCGCTCCGGCGACCGTCGTCACGACACCGGAGGTGGTGACCTTGCGCAGGGTCGTGGATGCATCCGTGATCCACAGATCCCCGGCGCCATCCACCGTCACGCCCTTTGGATTGAAGAATCGCGCGGCGGCACCCGAGCCATCCGCGCTGCCTCCCAGACCCGCACTTCCGGCCAGGGTGGTCACCACGCCCGCGGGCGTCACTTTCCGGAGCGTCTGGTTGAAGGAGTCGGTCACGTAGAGGTTGCCATCGGGATGGGCCACCACGCCCGAGGGGTAGTAGAACCGGGCCGCGGCCCCCGTTCCATCCGCGGATCCGCTGAGACCTGCGCTTCCCGCGAGCGTGGTCACCACGCCCGCGGCCGTCACTTTGCGCAGCAGGTGGTTGTTGGTATCCACCACGATGAGATCCCCCGCGGGGGTCAGGGTCAGCCCCTTGGGCCCGGCGAACCGCGCCGCGGCGCCGGTGCCATCCGTGGACCCGCTCACGCCGGACATTCCCGCGAGGGTGGAGACGGCCCCCGCGGGCGTCACCTTGCGGATGCTGCTGTTGCCCCGATCGGCCACGTAGACGTTGCCCGAGGCATCCACCGCCAGGCCCGCCGGATTCCGGAACCCCCCCGGCGTGCCATCCCAGGACGCCATCTGCCCGACGGAACCGGCGAAGGTGGTGACCACCCCGGCGGGCGTGAGCTTCCGGAGGGTCTGATTCGCCGAGTCCGAAACGTAGAGGTTGCCCAGCGCATCCGCCGCCAGCCCTTGGGGCTGGCTGAACCGCGCGGCGCCGCCCGTGCCGTCCATGGAACCGGGACCATCCACGTTGCCCGCGAGGAGATCCAGGCCCCGGGCGGCCACCATGGCGGTGGCCTGCGTGGTTCCCTTGAGGTTGGAGGCGGCGAGGGTGTACTGGGCGCGGCGGATGGGCGTGACCATGGCCGAGCCGCTCTGGCTGAGGGGAAGGCCGGCGCCGTTGATGGAGATCGCGGCGGCCGGATCCCCGGAGATCGCCCAGGCCAGGGTGGCGGGGTTCCCCATATCCACCAAGGCGGGCCCGCCGAAGCTGGCGATGACGGGCGGGGCGCCGATGACGGTGAGGTTCAGCTCCTTGCCCAGGGAACCGCCGCTGTTGGTGGCGGTCACCGTGTAGGCCTGGGGTGCCGCGGCGGCCGTGGGCGTGCCGCTGAGGGCGCCACTGGCGGGATTCAGGCTGAGGCCCGCCGGCAGGGCCGGGGCGATGCTCCAGCTCACCACCACGCCGCCGGTGCTGGTGGGTGTGAGGGGCGTGAGGGGAGCATCCTTGCCGAGCACGAGATCCGTGCTGGCGTAGTCGAAGGCCGGGGCCAGATCGTTCACCCGGAGGCTGAGGCTCGCGGTGGCGCTGCCCCCGGCGTTCGCGGCGCTCACGGTGTAAGTGGCCGGGGCCGCGACGGCGGAGGGCGTGCCCGTGAGGCTGCCCGTGGCCGCGTTCAAGGCGAGGCCCGCGGGCAGGGCGGGGCTCACGGAATAGGTGGCGACCGCGCCCCCGCTCACCGTGGGCGTGTTCGCGGCGATGGCCGTGCCCTTCACGTACACCGCCGGGTTGGTGGGATAGGCGAGATTCGTGGGCGCGGGCACGCTGGGGGCCGCGGCCGCGGAACCGCCTCCCCCTCCGCAGGCCGGCGCCATCGCCACCAGCGAGAGGGCCAGGGCCGCATGCAGGGCGCAGGGAAGGGAACGACGAAGTGAGGTGGGCGCGGGCGCGGCCATGGGGCCTCCAGGGAGCTGACGTTTCAACCTACGTCGCGCCTGCCCTGGGCCGTGGGGTCGCTTTCCAGAGAGCACCTGGGCCACCCTTCTCCCTTGAATGGCCGCGCCCCAGACTGGCGGTCCACGTGGGAGGTTCCATGCGCGGCCGTCCGATCATTCCCTTGCTCGCCTTCGTCGCGGGGCTCCCTAGCCCGTCGACCCCAGCGAATGTCCAAGCCCCAACGCGGAGCCTCCTCGGCAAGTGGCAGCGAACCGCCGCCAGCTTTACCGACTGGCGCGCCGGTTCCTCCCAGGGCTACATCCGGTGGCTGTACGATTTCAAAGCGGATGGATCCTACACCTTCACATCCAAGAGCTGGCCCATGAACGGGGACCGGATGTACTACCGGCGGGAGTTGGGTTCCTACCGGCTTGAAGGAGAGCACCTTACCCTCGATCCCAAGCAGGGTGTCTCCGAGAGCTGGACCAAACAGCGGGCTCGCAACAACGATCCCGACAAGCTGATCTCCACTCAGGCAAGCCCGCGGGAGGCAACTCGCTACCGCCTCACGTGGCACTACTGGGCGGGCATCCAGGAATGGAATCTGGTCCTCATGGCGGATCAGCCAACGGCCCGGGACGGCGCCTTCAGCTCCAATACCACCTTCCCCAACGCCTGGTACTACAAACCGGTAGGGCAGGGCGCCACGGTGGAATAGGAGGGCTTAAGTTTCCGGCGCGATTCCCCCCCACCCATTCCGGGAGCACCCACGTGGCCGACGGCGAACATGCACTTGAGCTGAACGACCCCGCACCCACCGTGCGCTCCTCCCTCCGTTACAAGGAGGATGTCCGGGACATGGCCGCCTGCACGGAGCGGCTCTTTGCCCTGCGCCCCGTCACCTTCCGCTACAAATCCCAGAAGGAGCCGCACGCCCACTTCGGCCTCATCGCGGAGGAGGTGGCGGAGGTGATGCCCGAGCTCGTCGTGCGGGGCCGGGATGGCCAGATCGAGAGCGTGGCCTACCACGAGCTGGCGCCCATGCTGCTCAATGAACTGCAGAAGCTGAAGGCGCGGCTGGAGGCCCTGGAGGCGGACTATTCCCAAACTGTATCAATTAAATCAGGGATAAGATGGCCTTCAGGAAGGAGATCCTCTAGCGTGAACCAGGGTACGCTGCTCAAGAACTTGCGAGAGGCCATGCCCGAGCTGGTGGCCAAGTTCGGGGTACAGCACTTGGATCTCTTTGGGAGCTTCGCCCGAGGAGAAGCCGAGGCCGGAAGCGACGTGGATCTGCTGGTGACCTTCCAAGGTGAACCAACCTTTTCCCAATTCATGGGCCTCAAGGAATATCTAGAGGCTCGACTCGAGCGCCGTGTGGACATCTTGACTCCCGAAGGACTCAAACCCCGGATTCGAGAACAGGTACTGAAGAGCCTTCTCCATGTCGCGTGACCCAGGGTTGTACCTGCAGGACATCCTCGATGCCTCCGCCAAGATCGAAATTGTGATTCAAGGAATCAACCTTGCGGCATTCTCCGAGGATTGGCGAATCAGGGACTTGGTCCTGCATAACCTTGAGGTGATTGGCGAAGCCGTGAAGCGGTTGCCCGAGCCCCTGAAGGCGGAGGCTCCCGAAGTCCCGTGGAAGCGGATCGCGGGATTCAGAGACATCCTCGCCCACGCATACTTCTCGGTGAACGATGCGATCGTGTGGGATGTGGCCCGGAATGAAATGGGCACCCTGACCGAAGCGTCCCGCCGCCTGCTCAATCACCTGGATAGCCCGTCCTCGAAACCGTGACGGTCAAGGTGACCTGCGTAACTCAAATAAGGCCCTGAGCAGGGGGGTGGCCCAGCCCCTTTCCGGAAAGTGCATCTGGGCGGCCATTGGGCACGGGCGCAGCCTGAATCCTCTCCTGCGAGGTGTGCCATGCGGCGTTGCCCTACCCTCCTATCGATCA
>CAYWDR010000085.1:0-13823 GCA_964457075.1 uncultured Solibacteraceae bacterium | reverse complement strand
GGACGCAGAAGCCGCAGAAGAACGCAGAAACCGCAGAAAAATGAAAAAGAAGGCTTCGGCGTTTGGCATCCCTGGCGGCCGAGCTGTTTTTAGGGCCCTCTGCGAGGGTACGGCCCTGCGGCCAGGCCCAGGCGCAAGGCGCCCTTGGGCCGCGTGCGGCCCAAGATCCTGGCGAGGACCCAGGGCGGCCCCCCGAAGGGCCGCCCTGACTCCTCACCAGGATTGGGGCCTGGCCGCTCGGTTGGGTCGGGGTCCTTCTGCGGTTTTCTGCGTTCTTCTGCGGCTTCTGCGTTCCGCCTTTAGACGCCACATGGTTCCTGGTTTGCCTTTGTCTTTCTCCGCGTTCTCCGCGCCCCTCCGCGCCCTCCGCGTTCAGCCCTTCTCCGCCCCCTCCGCGTTCAGCCCTTCTTCCCGCCCCTCCGCGTTCAGCTTTCTCCCCCAGCCCCGCCGTCAGCTCGCTGCTAGACTGGTCGGATGCGCTTCCTCAGCAGTCACGCGATCCATTTCCTGCTGATGGGATCGGGCCTCAGCCTGATCCTGGGATTGCTGCATCCCACCACGCGGCCGGAGCGCACGCGGTTGAGCATCCTCAAGCACGCGGGGGGCTTTCTGGGCATCGGGCTCCTGCTGGCGTGGGTGATGTACCTGCTGCCGCGCCACCCCGTTCGTTTCTAGGGCGATTTCATGGTCGAGAAGGTCCTTGGCCACTGGCCCCACCTGCGGACGGCCTTGGAAGGCGCCTGGATGCGCTTCGAGATGGTGTTCCCCGCCGGGGGGCGGGCGGCCCGCTTCGCCTGGGAAGTGGCCCGCAAGTTCAACAAGGACGATTGCTTCAGCTACGCGGCGGGCCTGAGCTTCTGGCTCACGGTGAGCCTCGTGCCCCTGGCCACGCTGCTCTTCAAGGTGCTCGTGCTCGTGCTGGGCTCCAAAGCTTACGCCCAAAGCACCCAGGGCCTGCTGGAGTCCCTCATTCCCTACCTCCCGGATACGTTCGTGGAGGACAGCATCCGCAATAGCCAGAAGCTGCACGGCGTGTGGTTCTCCTGGTTCGTGCTCCTCTTCGGAAGCTACTGGGGCATCAGCCAGCTGGACACCACCCTGGCCCACGTCTTCGGCACCCGCGCCAAGAAGCACCGGGAGACGCGCAAGAACCACCTCCTCCGGCAGATCAGCATCCTGCTGGGTGGCATCGTGGTGCTGGTGACCTTCATGGTGTTGCTCGCGGGGGGCCTGCTGCATCGCTTCCTCACCTTCAGGACGGGCGCCCTTCTGCCCTACCTCACGCCCGTGCTGGGCTTCCTGGTGGTGGCCGCCATCCTCCAGTACCTGCCCCGCATCCACGTGCGCCCCCGGCATGCCCTCCTGGGCGCCGCCATCAGCACCACCCTGTGGTGGCTGGCCAAGTGGGGCTTTGGCCTCTACCTCCAGAACACCCTGACCTGGGGCATCATGTACGGCTCCCTGCTGAGCATCGTGGCCGGCCTCACCTTCCTCTACTACAGCTGCGCCATCTTCCTGCTCGGCGCCGAAGTCACGGCCGCCTTCTACCGGCATGAGACGGGGGCACATCAGGTGCCGAATCAGCTGATCAAGGGGCACTGAGGCTGGAGGCTGGAGACTACTCCTCCTCCTCGCCCTTCCCCCGCTGGCTCGCGGGGATGGGGAAGCCTTCGGCCTTGTACTCGTTGATCTTGTTCCGCACGGTGCGGAGGGCGATATCCAGCTGCTCGGCGGCGTGGGTGCGGTTGCCCTTGAGGGCGCTGAGGGTGGAGAGGAGCCAGAAGCGCTCCAGCTCGGGGAGGCTGAGGCCCAGGGGCAGCACCACGGGTGTGCCGAGGGCCAAGCCCGTGAGGGGCTTGCGGGGATCGGCCACCACGGCGCCGGCGGGCAGGCTGCCCTGGGCGGCGGTGGAGAGGTTCGCGGGGCCCGTGCGGGGGGCCGGGGCGGCACCGATCCAGGTTTCCTGGATGGAGGGGGCCGGGGGATCGTCGGGGATATCGTTCATGTGCCCCTCCGGGACAAGCCAGAGCAGATCGCGCCAAGTCAGCTGGGCCTGCTTGGCCAGCACCACGCACCGCTGCATGGCGTTCTCCAGCTCCCGGATGTTGCCCGGCCAGGCGTGGCAGGACAGGGCATGCAGGAAGCTGGGAGCCAGCTGGGGCACGGGCCGCTCGTTCTCGCGGGCGCAGCGCTCGGCGAAGTGGGCGGCCAGCAGGGAAAGATCCGCCTGGCGGTCGCGCAGGGGCGGCAGGTCCAGGGGGATGACGTTGAGGCGGTAGTAAAGGTCCTCGCGGAAGCGCCCGGCCTTCACCTCGGCCTGGAGATCGCGGTTCGTGAGGGCGATGAGTCGCACATCCACACTGATGGGTTTAACGCCGCCCAAGCGATCCACGAGGCGTTCCTGGATGGCGCGGAGGATCTTGCCCTGGAGGCCCAAGGGCAGCTCGCCGATCTCGTCGAGCACGAGGGTGCCGCCGTCGGCCTGCTCGAATCGGCCCTGCCGGGCGGAGGTGGCCCCCGTGAAGGCGCCCTTCTCGTGGCCGAAGAGCTCGGATTCCAGCAGCGTTTCGGGGATGGCGGCGCAGTTGATGGCGACGAAGGCACCGCCACGGCGGGGGCTGGCCTGGTGGATGAGGCGGGCCAGCAGCTCCTTGCCCGTGCCGCTCTCGGCTTGGATGAGGATGGTGGCCTTGCTATCGGCCGCGCGGCGGGCGAGGGCCAGCGTCTCGGAGAGGGCCGGATCCTGGGTGAGGATGATGGGAGCCTCGCCGGGGGCCTCGGCCTTCAGATGGCCTTCGCTCCGGATGGCCTTCTTCAGCGCCTCCGTCAGTTCCTCGGGACCGAAGGGCTTGGAGAGGTAGTCGAAGGCGCCCAGGCGCATGGCCTCCCGGGCCGTATCCAGGCTGCCGAAGGCCGTGACGAGGAGGACGGGCAGGCCGGGATCCACGGCCTTGAGGCGGGCCGTGAGCTGGAGGCCATCCATGCCGGGCATGCGGAGGTCGGTGATCACGGCGTCGTAGGCGCCCGGGCGCACCATGCGCAGGGCCTCCTCGCCGCTCCGGGCCTGCTCGGCGACGAAGCCCGACCGCTTGAGGGTCAGCGCCATGCCATCCCGCATCCCGGGATCATCGTCCACCACCAGCACCCGAAGGGGATTCGCCATGAAAGCCTGCCAAAGGGACACAGGGTCCTGGCTGGCTTATCGGGGCTCGCTGCTGCGACTTGCGTTTTGCGCACGAAGGAGGCGTTTTGGGGGGGCGCCCGTGCCCGCTTCGCCCCGGACGGGATCTCCATGGCGCGCGATGAGGAGGTAGAGGTGGCGCCGGCTCACGGCCAGGCGCTTGGCCGCCTCCACGCGGTTGCCGTAGCTGCGGCGGAGGGCCCGGTGCAGCAGGTAGGCCTCCAGCGCGTGCAGGTTCGTGGCGAGGTCTTCCGCTTCGAAGGTGGGGGCCTCGGAGGCGGTGCGCTCCGGCAGTTGCCCCAGCAGCCGCCAACGGACGACGCGGGTGCGCAGCTCCCGGATATTGCCGGGGCAGGGCAGGGCGCCGAGGGCCGGAGGCAAGGCCACACCGGCCTCCGCGCCCAGGGCGGAGAGCAGGCCGGGGATGGCCTCGGGGTGTTCGTCCAGGGAGGCGAGGCGGAGCTCGAGGAAGCGGCCGGGATCGGGGCAGGGGCCGCGGGCCGCGCAGACGCCTCGGGGGTGGGTCCCGTGCCAGGCCGCCAGGGCCTCGGGCGTGAGGGAATGGGCCTCCTCCAGCACCTCCGTGTCCCGGGTGCCGGCGAGCTGGGCGGCGAGGGCGTTGACTCCGGTGCCGGGGGCGCCGTGGATCCAGAGGGGGTCGGGGCGGGCGGCGAGGGCGTCCAGGTTTTGAAACCAACTCGCTGACCCGGGGAGGAGGTTCCAGGGGAGAAGCGGGTGGGTGGTGCCGGGGGTCATGGGGTCCATGGTACGGCGGTGGGGGGAAAGGCGGACGCGGAGGTCGCGGAGGGGCGCGGAGGGACGCGGAGAAAAGCCGAGAAAAGCAGGAACGCAGAAGACACAGAAGGACGCAGAAAATAGCTGGCTCCTCCGGTGAGGCCTCCGGGCGCTTCGCGCCCAAGGGCCGCTCGCGGCCCTTGGTTCAGGGCGGGGTTCAGGCCGGCCCACCAAAAGGCCGGCCTGAGCCCCGCCCTGAACCTTGGAGGCCGGTGGTTCGGGTGGGTCGCAATCCCTTCGGCGGTTTCTGCGTGGCGCGCAGCGTCTTCTGCGCCTTCTGCGTCTGCTTTTCCTTCCCGCTCCGGGCTTTTCTTCGCGTCCTTCCGCCCCTCCGCGAACTCCGCGTTCAGCTTTTTCATTACCCCTTCGGGATCACATGAAACAGCACGCAAAACACGTGGCACGCGCTCCCGGCTAGGACGCAGAGGTGCCAGAGGGCGTGGTGGTGGCGCAGGCTCTGCCAGCGGTAGAAGATCACGCCGCCGGAATAGCAAAGGCCGCCGCCGAAGAGCCAGGCTAGGCCGCCCGGGGAGAGGGTGCGCATGAGGGGCACGATGGCGATGAGGGCGATCCAGCCCATGAGGAGGTACACGGCCGTGCTGAGCCAGGCCCACCGGTGGAAGAGGGTGGCCTTGAAGACGATGCCGATCACGGCCAGGCCCCACACGACGCCGAAGAGGCTCCAGCCCCAGGCGCCCTTCAGAGGGCCGAGGCAGAGGGGCGTGTAGGTGCCCGCGATGAGGAGGAAGATGGCGGAGTGATCCAGGATGCGGAACACCTTCTTGGCCCGGGGCGGGCGGAGGGCGTGGTAGAGCGTGGACATGAGGTAGAGCAGCACGAGCATGGCGCCGAAGAGGCTGGCGCCCACGATGTGGCGGGCCGTGCCGCGCAGGGCGGCGAAGGTCACCATCACGGCGAGGGCGGCGATGGCGAGGGCCGTGCCCAGCCCGTGGGTGAGGGCGTTCCAAAGTTCCTGATGGCGATCCTGCGCATGCTCCGAGGCCATGATCCGCTCCTCTCCGAGGTTCCCACGCTCAGGCCCGGCGGGGGCTGGCTACCATCGGTCAAGGGTCAAAACCCGCTTCCGGAGTTCCCATGCGCAGGATGATCCTGGCCCTTCTGCTCGCCCTGCCCCTGGCTTCCCAGGGGATGGTCGTGAGCCAGGAGCGCCAGGCCTCCGAGGCGGGCGCCGCCATCCTCCGCGAGGGGGGCAACGCCGTGGACGCGGCGGTGGCCACGGCCTTTGCCCTGGCCGTGACGCACCCCATCGCGGGGAACCTGGGGGGCGGTGGCTTCCTCGTGCTTCGGGAGCCTGGCGGGGCCACCACCACCTTCGACTTCCGGGAGAAGGCGCCCGGGGCCGCGCGGCCCGATATGTTCCTCCGGGAGGGCAAGCCCCGGGATGATCTCCGCCACGAAGGCGCCGCGAGCGCCGGCGTGCCCGGCAGCGTGGCGGGCCTGCACCTCGCCTGGAGGCGCCGGGGGCGCCTGCCCTGGAAGCGGTTGGTGGCTCCCGCCCTCCGGCTGGCGGAGCGGGGCTTTCCCGTGAGTCCCACCCTCGCCGCCAGCCTCCGCACCCACTGGCCCCGCCTCTCCCGCCACCCGGGCACCCGCGCCGCCTTCGGGCGCGGGGGCGAGCCCCTGCCCGAGGGGGCCACGCTCCGGCAGATGGACCTCGCCCGCACCCTGCGCCGCATCGCCGCGCGCGGCCCCGCGGGCTTCTACACGGGGGCCACGGCCAGCGCCATCCTCAAGGAAATGCGCCAGGGCCACGGCCTCATCACGGCGGAGGATCTCAAGGCCTATCACGCGGTCGAGCGCCCCGCCCTGAAGGGCAGCTACCGGGGCTGGGAGATCACGGCCATGGGGCCGCCCAGCAGCGGCGGACAAGTGCTCATCGAGGGGCTGAACCTACTGGAGGGCTTCGATCTGGCCGCCCTGCCCGAGGCCGTGCGCCTCCACCTCATGGCGGAAAGCCTTCGGCGCGCCTTTTTGGACCGGGCGCGGCATCTCGGTGATCCCGAGGCCAACCCCGCCATTCCCTTGGGCCGCCTGCTGGATAAGGCCTACGCGGCGGAGCTGAGGAAGGATATCCAGGTCTCGAAGGCCTCCGTCTCCGGGCCCTCCCAGATCCTCCTCCCCGGCGAACCCGAGCACACCACCCACCTCTCGGCCGTGGATCGGGAGGGCGGGGCCGTGGCCCTCACCACCACCCTGGAGGACAACTACGGCAGCGCCATGCTCGTGCGGGGCGCGGGCTTCCTCCTCAACGACGAAATGGGCGACTTCAACGCGGCGCCGGGCCTCACGGATGCCACGGGCTCCATCGGCACCGCCCCCAATCTCGCCCGCCCCGGCGCTCGCATGCTCTCCAGCATGTGCCCCGCGATCCTTTTCAAGGACGGCACCCTGCTCATCCTCGGCAGCCCCGGCGGGCGCACGATTCCCAGCACCGTGCTGGGCCTCGCCGTGGGGCTCGTGGATCTGGGCCTCGATCCCCAGGCCGCCGTGGACGCGCCCCGCATCCACCACCAATGGCTGCCGGATCGCATCCTGGCGGAGGAGGGGATCCCCGTGGAGGCGCTGAAGGCCTTGGGCCACCTGATCAAGCCGGTGGCGCGGCAGGGGGTGGCGCAGGTGATCCGGTGGCGGAAGGGGAAGGTCGAAGGGGGCGCGGATGTGAAGCGGTGGGGGGAATCGGCGGCGGTTTCGGAGTAGGGGAGAAAAAGGGGACGCGGAGGGCGCGGAGGGGCGCGGAGGGACGCGGAGGGGCGCGGAGAAAAGCTGAGAAAAGAAGGACGCAGAAGACGCCGAAGTACGCAGAAGACGCAGAAGGGAGTTCGACCCAGCCGAACGACCGGCCTCCAGATTCGGGGCGGGGCCCGGGCCGGCCTTCGAGGGCCGTCCCAGGCCCCGCCCCGAATCAAGGGCCGCGCGCGGCCCTTGGCGCGAAGCGCCTGGGGGCCTCAGCCGGGGGGCCTGCTTTTTTCTGCGTCTTCTGCGTTCTTCGGCGTCTTCTGCGTCTGGCTTTTCTCCAAGTCCTTTCTCCAAGTCCTTTCTCCGCGCCCTCCGCGTTCAGCTCTTCCTTCCGCCCTTCCAAGACTTTGCCCTTGGGCCCCACCCCTCCCCCAGCGGATACTGAGTCCTGATTCTTGGTGCCCCTTGTCCCGATCCCGCATCGCCTCCCGCATCCACGACGTTCCCGCCTCCGGGATCCGGAAGTTCTTCGATATCGCCGCCACGATGCAGGAGGTCATCTCCCTGGGCATCGGCGAGCCGGATTTCGTGACGCCGGAGCCCTTCCGGGAGGCGGCCATGCGCAGCCTGCGGGAGGGGCGCACGGCCTACACGTCCAACGCGGGCCTCCTTGAGGTGCGGCAGGAGATCGCCGCCCTCCTCAATCGCCGCTACGGCGTGGACTACGATCCCGCCACGGAGATCCTGCTCACGGTGGGCGTGAGCGAGGGCCTGCAGAATCTCTGCCTGGCCACCCTGGAGCCTGGAGACGAGGTGGTGATCCCCGAGCCCTGTTTCGTCTCCTACGTGCCCTCCGTGCGCTTCGCCGAAGGGCGGCCCGTGCTCGTGCCCAGCCGCCGCGAAGAGGGCTTCCAGCCCGACGTGCAGCGGGTGGCCGATGCGATCACGCCCCGCACGAAGGCCCTGCTGCTGGGTTACCCTTCCAACCCCACGGGCGCCGTGCTGGCGCGGGATCGGGCCGAGGCCCTGGCGGAGCTGGCGGAAAAGCACGACCTCCTCGTCTTCAGCGACGAGATCTACGATCGCCTCGTCTACGGCGACGCCGAGCACGTCTGCTTCCCCAGCCTGCCGGGCATGAAGGCCCGCACGGTGCTGCTGGGCGGTTTCTCCAAGGCCTACGCCATGACGGGCTGGCGCCTGGGCTGGGTGGCGGGGCCGCCGGATGTCATCGCCGCCGTCACGAAGGCCCACCAGTACAACATCATGAGCGCCCCCACCATGGCCCAGTACGCGGGCCTCGCGGCCCTGCGCGAGGGCGAGCCCTTCGTGGAGCAGATGCGCCAGGAGTACGACCGCCGCCGCAAGCTGTTGCTGGCGGGCTGCGAGGAGCTGGGCCTGCCCTGCGTGGCCCCCCAGGGCGCCTTCTACGCCTTCCCCTCCATCGCGACGACGGGCATGGACGTCGACACCTTTTGCGAGCGCCTCCTGCGCGAGGAGCACGTGGCCGTCATCCCCGGCGGCAACTTCGGTCCCAGCGGCACGGAGCACGTGCGGATGTGCTACGCGAATAGCTTCGACAACATCCGCCTCGCCCTGGAGCGCATGGGGAACTTCCTGCGGGCCAAGGTCTAAAGCCATCCACTCCTGCTAGCCTGCTGGGGATGCCCCCCGTCCTCCTCGTCAGCATGCCCTTTGGGCCGCTCGCCTCTCCCTCGCTTGGACTGAGCCTTCTGCAGGCCGGGCTCAAGCGAAAAGGGATCGAGGCCCCGATCCGTTACTTCGGCCTGGATTTCGTGAGGCGCTTGGGGGCCGGGGACTACCGCGCCATCGTCCGCCGCCGTTTCAACCAGGACCTTTTGGGCGAATGGGTGTTCGCCGAAGCCCTTCAAGGACAGCCCCTGGACCAGGAGGCCTACTTCCGGGAGATCTACCTCGGGGGGAATCCGGACCATGCGAAGAGCCTGCGGACGCGCGTGAGGGATTCCGAAGGGCTGTGGATCCGGATCCAGGCCATGCGGGAGGAGGCCGGGCCCTTCCTGGAGGCCTGCGTGGAGAACATCCTCGCCGCGGAACCCGCCCTCGTGGGATTCACATCCGTCTTCGAGCAGACGGCGGCCTCCCTTGCCTTGGCGAAGCGCCTGAAGGCCCGCCGGCCCGAGTTGGTGATCGCCTTCGGGGGGGCCAACGCGGAATCCCCCATGGGCGAGGCCCTCTTCGAGGCCTATCCGTTCCTGGATGTGGTCGTTTCCGGTGAAGCCGAACACAGCTTTCCCGAGGCGGTGGCCCGCTGGAGTGAGGAAGGACGCTTCCCGAAGTTCCCGGGCTACTCCATCCGCCCCTCCCTGCGGGGGGAGCCGGTGGAACAGTCCCTGCAGGAAGCCCCTCTGGATGAACTTCCGGTGCCGGACTTCACCGACTTTCTCGACCAGGCCATGGGCCTGGACATCGGCGAGATCCGCCTCCCCTTCGAAGCCAGCCGGGGCTGCTGGTGGGGGGCCAAACAGCACTGCACCTTCTGTGGCCTTAACGGGCAGTCCATGGCCTTCCGAAGCAAGTCAGCCGGTCGGGTGCTGGAGGAACTGCGGGATCTGGTGCGCCGCCACCCGGGGCATCCGGTGTCCCTCGTGGACAACATCCTGGACATGGCCTACTTCAAGACCCTCCTGCCGACGATGGCGGAGGAGGGGCCGCACCTGGAACTCTTCTGCGAGGTGAAGGCCAACCTCACCAAGGCCCAGCTCCGGCTGATGAAATCCGCCGGGTTCGCGCACATTCAAACGGGCATCGAGAGCCTGAGCGATCAGGTGCTGGCCCTCATGCGGAAAGGCCTGCGCGGATTACAGAGCCTTCAACTCCTGAAGTGGAGCGCGGAAGTCGGCCCGACCCCCATGTGGAACATCCTCTTTGGCTTCCCGGGGGAGGACCCCGGTGAATACGACCGAATGGCGGCCTGGGTTCCCCGGCTGTCCCACCTGAAGCCCCCTGATATCTGCCTCCGAATCCGGCTGGACCGCTACTCGCCCAATTTCGACGAGGCGGCCTCCCGGGGCATCGTCGACGTCCGTCCCTATCCCGCCTACCGCGCCGTGTTCGGCCTTCCCGATTCCCTGCTTTCGCGGATGGCCTACTTCTTCGCGTTCGATTACGCGGACGGACGTGACCCCGTGGCTTACGCGGGGCCCTTGCTGGAGGCCGTGGAGGCCTGGCAGGAGGCGTCGGGCCAAGCCTCCCTCTTGATGGTGGATCGCGGGGAATCGCTGTGGGTCTTGGACAGCCGCCCCGGCGCCGCCGCCCCCTTGCACGTCCTGGGGGGCCTGGAGGCCTGGGTTCTCAGGGCCTGCGATGGGATGCGGGTCCTGGATCGTTTGGCCCTCGAAGCGCAAGCGCGGTTCCCTGGAGAGGGCTTTCCAGAGGCGTTGGCGAGCCTGGAGGCCAAAGGCCTCATCCTCGTCGATGCGGGCGCAGCCCTGGGGCTTCCTCTGTTGGCGGCGACCGAGGCCTCCTCACCCTTGGAATCCCTCCGGACTGCGGAAGGGGTGGCATGAGCACCCTGAGCCAGCGCATGGATTTTCGCCTCAGGCTCTACGGGGCGGAATCGAGAACGGCCGGACGCGCATTCTGGGCGCGGCCGGACTTGGCCCCGCGGTATCCGCACTACCTGATGCACGTCCATGATTCGATCCGGGCCAGCGCCTCCCTCCTCGACGATGCGGCGGCCCTCTGCGAGGCCCGGGCCGGCGAGGATCCCGTTTGCGCCATCCTCGGCCCCTACTACCGCGGCCATGCGGAGGAGGAACGCGGTCACGACCTCTGGGTGTTGGAGGATCTGGAGGTGCTCGGCACCACCCGTGAGGAGGTCCTCTCCCGGGTTCCCTCGGCTTGGGCGGCCACGCTTGTCGGGGCCTTTCACTACTGGATCCGCAACGCCCATCCGATTTCTCTGATGGGATACCTCATCGCCTTGGAATGGTCCATCCCGAGCCCGCGCTACATCGAGGAGATCAGCGCCGGGGCAGGGCTCCCCCTGGAGGCTTTTTCCTGCGCCATGCACCATGCCCGCCTCGACCACGGCCACCGGGCGGCCATGGAGGCCGTGTTGGATGCACTCCCGATCCGGCCCTTCCAGGAGACCCTCGTCGGCCTGGGCCTGATGCATTCCTGCCGGTCCATGGCTTCACTCTTCACCACCTTGGCTGAGGCCCCCCTTTCTAACCCCAGGGCTCCCATGCTCCTCGGAGCCCCATCCTCAACCCTGCTTCAGGAGGCACCATGACCCCGAAACTGCAACGACTGGTGGACGCGGGCATCGTCACCAACCCCGATGGCCTGACTCAGGCCATGAAGGACCAGTTCGAATCCTTGTCGGACCAAGAGATCGACGCCCTCATCTCCATGCGGTCGAAGATCAACCCGAGTGATCTGGACGAGAACGCCGACAACCTTTCCGCACCCGTCTAGGCACCTTCCGCGCGGAAGGCTCAAGAGGCTATTGGCCGACGATCGCCAATAGCCTCTTGAACCGGGGGGTGGCCCGGATGGGTTCCAGTTCCGGCATGGTCTTCAAGATCAGCACGTTTTCCTCTTTGGCTGCGACGGATTGCTCAAGCAGGCCAAGGGCCCGGTCCGCATCGCCCATGGCAAGGTACACGCAGGCGGAGTTGAAGAAGGAGGGGGGCATGCCGGGCGTTCCGGGCTGATGCAGCCGAAGGGCCATGGCTTTGGCCTCGGCTTTCCTCCCGGTGTGGGCGGCGGCCAATCCTCGAACGAGGAGGACGGTCGTGTTCCGGTCCTCTTGGATCATCTCCAACTCGTCCCAGGCCTCCGCCCAGCGACCCTTGAGCCCCTTTGCCCAGGCATTCAGGGTCTTGGGGAACCAGAGGTCCGGCGCGATTTTATGGGCGAACTGGCCGTGATGGAGGGCCTGGGCAGGGTCGTTTCCGAGGATTGAACTCATGGCTGCCCAGCAGTGCAATTCCGCGGAGGCGGGATCGAGTTGGAGGGCCAGATCAAATTGCTTCTTAGCTTCGGCGCTGCGCCCCAGGCTGGCCAAGAAGGTCCCGTAGTCCTGGTGGACCTTCACGGAATTGGGCGATTGCTGGACGGCCTTTTGATACCTGAGGTCCGCGCCGGGATAGTCATGATCAAGGACGGCGAGGGAATAGGCGAGGAGGGTCTGGGCCTCAGGGAGGCTGGGGTCGAGGCGCAGCGCGTCCATCGAACATTTTTTGACTTGGGTGAGCGCTTCCACATGGGGCATGTAGTAGCCAGAGAGACAGTAATAGCCTTGCGCCTTGCCGGCATTGGCCTCGGCGAATTTGGGAGCGCGCCGGAGGACTTCGTCATAGTAGGCGAAGGCCTCATGGATATCCTTCGGCGTGAGCCGCGTGAGGGCCGCATTGCCTTTGAGATACAGTTCGTAGGCATCCCCGCCGATCTCCTTCCGGTTCCGCGGCGGGCGGTACCGGGCAAGGTCGGGCAGGCGGGCTTGGGAGAGGTCCTTGAGGAGGGTCTCCTGGAGGGTCCAGAGGTCCACGGTGCGGCCGGTGTAGTGCTGGCCCCAGAGGTGCCGCATGGATCGGGCGTCCACCAGCTCCGCGTCCAACTCCAGTTGGTTCCCACGGAGGCTGAGGCGGTTCTGGAGCACGGCCTCCACCCCCAGCTCCTTGCCGATGCGCCTGGGATCCTGATCCTGGAGCGCGGCGTGCGCCGCGGAGGCGAGGCCGATGACCTTCAGCTTGGGATGGCGGGCCAGTTCGTTGACGAGGCCCTGCGAAAGGCCGTCGCAGAGGTAGGCCGCTTCCACGTTCCCGTTCGCGTTGACCACGGGGAGCACGGCGATGGAATCCATGGCCATGCGGGGCCGGATCCAGAGAATGGCCCCGAGGGCGGCGCCTGCCAGCAGGGCCGCCCCCAGGCCCATGGCCCACCGGCGGCGCTGGCGGGCCCGGGCGCCGGTGCTCAGGAGGCCCGCCGGGCGGGGCCGATTCAGGGTGGTGGCATCGCCGCTGTACGCGGTTCCCGGCACGGTGGCGCCGGAGACGAGGGCGCGCAGGCGAAGCAAGTCCTCCCGGAACTCCCGTGCCCCCTGGTAGCGCTTCGAAAGTTCCTTGGCCAGGGCGTCCTGGAGGATGCGCCGGAGCTCAGGATTGAGGGGCAGGGCGGGGTCCGCCACGTCGAAGGGGTCGTAGGTGAGGATCATCGCCATCAGCTCGATGCCGCTGTTGGCCTGGAAGGGGCGGCGGCCCGTGGCCACCTCGAAGAGCACGGCGCCGAGGGAGAAGACGTCGCTGCGGCCGTCCAGCTCCTCGCCCTTCACCTGCTCGGGGCTCATGTAGGGCACCGTGCCCAGCACCATGCCGGGGTTGGTGAGCACGGTATGCGTGTCCCCCACGGGGATCGCCTCGATGCGCTTGGCGAGACCAAAGTCCAGCACCTTCGCCTGGCCCTTGGGGGTGACCATGATGTTTTGCGGCTTGATATCGCGGTGGACGAGCCCCTGGGCGTGGGCCTCGGCGAGGGCGTCGGCCACCTGGATGCCGATGTCCAGCAGGGGACCCAGCTCCAGCCGTTGGCGGACCATCAGTTCGGAGAGGCTCTCGCCCTCGATGAACTGCATGGCGATGTAGGCTCCGAGCTCTCCCTCGCCCACCTCGTAGATGGAGCAGGCATTGGGGTGGTCGAGCTGAGCCGCGGCCTGGGCCTCCCTCAGGAGCCGCTTGCGGCCGGCCGCGCCATCAGGGTGATCCTGCCGGAGGAGCTTCAGGGCCACTTTTCGGTGCAGCCGCGTATCCTCCGCAAGGAACACCTCGCCCATCCCCCCGCTCCCCAGGGGCCGCAGAATGCGGTAATGGGCCAGGCTTTCTGGCTGCACGGCGAAGGTTCCTCCGAAAGGGTGCCTTAAATCCTAGCCCCCTAATCCCTTTTCTTATCTTTCCTTATCCCAACAAAAAGGACCCTCCCGGGCCCTTTTTGTTGGGGAGCGAAAAGAATTAATCTTCGCGCTTCAGGTTCTGGAAGGCATCCGCGAGGGTGGCCTTCTTGAAGGGGTTGGCGGCCTTGGCGGCATCCACGTCCCCGCGTTCCTGATCCTGGAGGAGCTGCTTCACGGAGAGGCCGATGCGGCGCTCCACGGGATCCAGCTTCACGATCT
>CAYWDR010000084.1:0-13839 GCA_964457075.1 uncultured Solibacteraceae bacterium | reverse complement strand
CGCCAGCAGGCCGTGGGCTCCTGATGGTGCTGGATGCCTTCCGGCCCCCGCACCTCCAACCTCACCTCCCGGCGCTGGAGCCGGGCCTGGAGGATGGAGCCGGAGAGCCGTTCCAGCTCTCGCTCGAAGGGGCGGCCGGGGGCCCAGGCCCCAAGGTCCAGCTCCAGATGGAGCCCCTTGGGCCGCTCCTCCTCGAAGGTGCGTACCCAAGGGTGGAGGGCGCCGGGCAGGCTCCGCTGGGCCGTGCGCTTCCAATGCACCCGCGCGGGGGGGTCCCCTTGGCGGAGGGGGCGGACGCCCTCGGGGCTGCTCTCCCCGGGTTGGGGCAGGGTCCCTCGTCCCTCCTCCGGCTCGGAAGTGGGGAGTTCGCCCGGCGTCCGGGGGTGGGGCAGCACGAGGAGGGGCCGGTCCAGTTCGAAGCGCCAGGCCTTTTCCAGGAAGCCGAAGGGGTGGCGGGTGCGGAGTTCCAGGGTCGAGAGTCGCGTCCATCCCCGGCGTTCGGCCCGGGCGTGGAGCACCACCACGGGCTCGGCCTCCCCCTGGGCCCCGGCCAGGAAGCTGGGTTCCACGGTGCCGCCCTCCAGCTCCAGGTGCAGCTCCAAGCCTCGGGGCGTGCCCGGAGCCCCGTCCGAGAGGCGCACGCGCAGCCCCCCCCGCACCCGGGCGAAGAGGTTGCCCTCCTCCAGGGACTGGAGGCGGAGGCCCCGGATGGCGCGGCGGCTCACGACGCCCGAGACGAGAAACAGGCCCAGCATGAGGGCGAAGATCAGGTACAGCAGGTTGTTGCCCGTGTTCGCCGCGAAGGCGCCCACCGCCAACAGGGCCACCAGATACTGGACACCCAGGGACGTGAGGGCCAATCGGAGGCGGCGGTCCTTCCATAGGAGCATGGGATTCAGTGTAGGCAAGGTAGACTAAAAGCCTCACTCCCAGCCTGGACTTACGCATGTTCAATCAGTTGTTCCGCACGAAATCCATCGAGCAGATCCGCGCCAACGCGGAGGAGCCTGAGCACGGGGGCCTGAAGCGCACCCTCTCGGCCAAGGATCTGGCCCTCCTGGGCGTGGGCGCCATCATCGGCGCCGGGATCCTCTCCGCCCTGGGCACGGGCCTCGCCGGCGGCTTCGATTCCACCTTCGGCGTCACCCGGCCGGCGGCGGGCCCCGCGCTCATCCTCAGCTTCCTTCTGGTGGCCCTTGCCTGCGGGTTCACCGCCCTCTGCTACGCCGAGTTCGCCTCGATGATCCCCGCGTCGGGCAGCGCCTACACCTACACCTACGCGACGCTCGGCGAGCTGATGGCCTGGATCATCGGCTGGGACCTCCTTTTGGAATACGCCGTCTCCAACGTCGCCGTGGCCATCAGCTGGGCCAGTTACATGAACAACCTGCTCCAGGGCGTGGGCATCCACCTCCCCCCTTGGTTGAGCATGGATCCGCGCACGATGATGTTCCCCACGGAATCCTTCGCCGCCGCCCACCAGGGGGCGCTGCACTTCTCCGATAAGCTGCACTACCTCGCCCAGGCCAAGGCGGGGCTCCTGGATGGCGCCGCCACCTTCGCGCACTGGGACGTGCTCCAGACGGCCCCCATGCTGGGCAAGTTCCCCGTGGGCGTGAACCTGCTGGCCATGGTCATCACCTTCATCATCACGGCCCTGTGCGTGTGGGGCGTGAAGGAGAGCGTGAAGGCCAACAACGTCATGGTCTCCCTCAAGGTGCTCCTCCTCCTCCTCGTCATCGCCATCGGCGCCTTCTACGTGAAGCCCGCCAACTACCACCCCTTCATGCCCAACGGCTGGCACGGCGTGCAGGCGGGCGCGGCCATCATCTTCTTCGCCTTCATCGGCTTCGATGCCGTGAGCACCACGGCGGAGGAGTGCAAGGATCCGGGCCGCGACATGCCCCGGGGCATCATCGGTAGCCTCGTCATCTGCACGATCATCTACGTGGGCGTCTGCGCCGTGATCTCCGGCATCCTGCCCTACCACGCCTACCACGGCGTGGCCGATCCCATCGCCCACGCCTTCACGGCCATCGGCATGAACAAGATCTCCGCCATCGTCAGCGTCGGCGCCGTCGTGGCCCTGGGCAGCGCCCTCCTCGTCTACCAGATGGCCCAGCCCCGCATCTTCATGGTGATGAGCCGCGACGGCCTCCTGCCCCCCTGGTTCGGCAAGGTCAGCTCCCGCTTCCGCACGCCCCTCAACGCCACCCTGCTCACGGGCCTCATCGTGATCCTGCCCGCCGGCTTCATGAACATCGACGAGATCATCGAGCTCACGAACATCGGCACCCTCTTCGCGTTCGTGCTCGTGTGCTCCGGCATCCTCATCCTCCGCGTGCGCCGCCCCGAAGCGACGCGCAAGTTCAAGGCCCCCCTCGTCTGGATCACCGCCCCCTTGGGCATCCTGTTTTGCATCTACCTCGCCTACGGCCTCCCCCGCCACACCTGGATCCGGTTCTGGATCTGGCTGGGCATCGGCCTCGTGGCCTACTTCGTCTACAGCGCGAGGCACAGCAAGATCAACGAGGAGGCGAGCCGCGAAGGTTAGGGTTTTCGCCACTCCCCATAAACGCGAAGGGCCCGGGAGGGCCCTTCGCGTTTATGGGGAGGGAAAAGGAGACTGGAGAAGTCCCCGCCCTTTCCTCCGGCCCCTTCCCACCCCATCATTGGCCCATGTTCACCGGCCTGATCCGACACCTCGGCACCCTCGAATCGCGTTCGGCCCGCCCCGGCGGCGCGCGATTGCGCATCGCGTGCGGGCCCGAAGTGCTTGAACGGGCCGAATTGGGCGCCAGCATCGCCACCCACGGCGCCTGCCTCACGGCCGTGGCTCGCGATGGCCGCGCCTGGGATGCGGATCTCAGCGAGGAGACGCTGGAGAAGACCACCCTGGGGCGCCTGCCCTTGGGCAGCACCCTCCACCTGGAGCCCAGCCTCCGGGTGGGCGACCCCCTCGACGGCCACCTCGTGAGCGGCCACGTGGATGGCGTGGGCCGCCTCATCGAGCGGCCCCCGAGCGGCGGTGAAGGGTCCGGCGAAGGCCTCTGGCGCTTCACCATGCCGGAGTTCCTATCCCCCATGACCGCCCCCAAGGGCAGCATCACCGTGGATGGCATCTCCCTCACGGTGGTGGATTGCGGCGGCGACTGGTTCAGCGTGGCCCTCATCCCCGAAACGGTGAAGCGCACGGCCCTGGCGGCGATGAAGCCCGGCGACCCCGTCAACCTGGAAGCCGATCCCATCGGCCGCTACGTGGCCCACGCCCTGGAGCGCCGAGCCTCCGGAAAGCGCCTCGGCGCCTTCGCGGAAAAGGGCTGGGCGGGCCTGGAGGGCGGCTGGGGCGTGGATCCGGAGGTCTAGCTTTCCAGCCAGGCCTTCATGGCGGCGGGCGTCTGGAAGCCCAGGCTGCGCTTGAGCTCCTTGCCGTCGGCGTCCAACACCAGCACGGTGGGGTAGGAGCGGATGCCAAGCTTCGGAGCGAGGTCCGGGCGCACCTTGTCGGTGTCGAGGCGCACGGCCACGGCGTGCTCCTTGATCCATGCCTGCACCGCGGCGTCGGGCCAGGTCTTCTCGTCCAGCTCGTGGCATTGGGCGCACCACTCGGCGTAGGTGTCCACGAGCACGAGCTTGCCTTCGGATCGAGCCTTCCGCAGGGCCTGCTCGAAGTCCTGTTCGATCCAGAGGGAAGCCTTAGGGGCTTCGATGGCGGCGCCGCCCCGAGGAAGGAGCTGCACGTTCTCGAATCGCTCCACGGCCTGGATGCCGAGAAGGATGCCCAGGGCCAGGCCGAGGAGACCCAGGCCCTTGGCCAAGCCCGAGAGCAGGGAATCCGCGGGCTTGAAGGCGCCCAGCACCACGGCGCCCGTGAGGGCGACGATCATCCACATGGCGGGGTTCATCCAGGGCTCCACCACCAGGCGCACGTTCCAGGCCGCGAAGCCCAGCACCACGAGCCCCATGGCCTGCTTGAAGCGATCCAGCCAATCGCCGCTCTTGGGCAGGGCCGCGCTGAAGGTGCCCACGGCGATGAAGAGGACGCCCATGCCCAGGGCGAAGGTGAAGAGCTGGGCGGCCCCCATGGCCACATCGCCGGCCTGGGCGATGGCGATGAGCACGGTCCCGATGACGGGACCCACGCAAGGGGCGGAGATGGGCCCCATGACGAGCCCCATGATGAAGGCGCCGCCGTAGCCTTTGCGGGGCCCCTCGCCTTGGAGCTTGTTTTGCAATCCTTGAGGAAGCCGGATCTCGAAGGCGCCGAAGAGGGAGAGCGCGAAAGCGCCGAAGAGGATCGAGATGGGGATGAGGAAGGCCGGCTTTTGGGCGAAGGCCCCGAAGGCCGCGCCGCTGCGGGCGGCCACCACGCCGAGGATGGTGTAGGTGACGGCCATGCCCAGCACGAGGGCGATGGAGAGTGTGAAGCCCCTGGCCTTCCCGCCGCCTTTGGCGCCGATGATGGCCATGGTGATGGGGATCATCGGATAGACGCAGGGGGTGAGGCTGGCCCCCATGCCCGCGAGAAAGATCAGCAGGAAGGCGAGGAACACGCTTTTGGATCCGCCCACCGGGGCGGGCGCGGGGGTTGGCGCCGCGGGGTCCAGGGGCACCGCCACGGCCGCGGATACCGGCGCCGTGGCTTCAGCCGCCTTCGAGGCCTCGAAGGGTTTGGGCGCGTCCGCAGGCGCCTTCCCGCCGGGAATGGCCGAAGCCTTCACCCTCAGGTTCTGCACCGTGGGCGGATAGCAGACGCCACCCACGCCTTCGGTGCAGGGCTGGTAGGTGACCTTGAGGGTGACCTCGCCGCGGAGGCCCTCGCCTCTCACGGGGATGCGCACGGGGCCGTGCCAGATATCGTCGTCCAGCTCGTCCTTGGCGTTGCCGGGGGGCAGGGGGCCCGCCTGCAGCTGGCCGGGGCCCTCCGGCTTCTCCACCTTCATGAAGACGGCCTTGAGGTGGGCGCCCTCCGGGGCGGTGGCCACGACGGCGCCCTTCTCGAAGCGCACGGTCACGCTCTTCACGGGGTCGAAATCCCCCTGGGCCAGGGCGGCGACGGTCACGGCCCACACGGCCAGCCAGGCTTTGAGACGGTTCATGCGCACTCCGGAGATCGATCCATTCTGCCAGGGTGGGCCCGGGCTTCCAGGAATGGGATGCGGGCGGGCGCTCCGGCGTTCCATGGCCTGGGGCGATTCCGGGCCTGGAGAGGGGCCCACTGGGGTGAAAGGCTCAACGCGGAGGCGCAGAGGCGCAGAGGCGCGGAGGGGGAAGCCCCCGTCTCTGACCTCCCTTCCGCCTCTCGGTTTTTGGGGGCAGTTCTCTGCGCCTCCGCGCCTCTGCGTTTTGCATTTGGGATTGAAACGCTCCCCCCGCCCCCACCCCCGGATGACGGATAGTTAAGGGATGCCCCTGGATCTGCCCTGGACCCCTGCCCTCATCGCCCGGCTTGAAGCGGCCTTTGCCGCGGAACCCTTCACCCGGGATAGCGCCCACGATCTGGCCCATATCCTCCGCGTGGCGGCGCTGGCGAAAGAGATCGCGCGGGCCGAGGGCGCGGACGTGGACACCTGTGTGGCGGGGGCCCTGCTGCACGACCTCGTGTACCGCCCCAAGAACCATCCCGAGAGCAGCCAGACGGCGGCCATGGCGGCGGAGCTCGTGCCCCGCTGGTGCCGGGAGACGCCCGGATTGGAGGGCCGCGCCGAGGCCGTGGCCCACGCCGTGGAGGCCCACAGCTGGAGCGGCGGCGGCGCGCCGGACACCCTGGAGGCCGGGGTCGTGCAGGATGCGGATCGCCTGGAGGCCATCGGCGCCATCGGCATCGCCCGCGTCTTCGCCACGGGCGGCAGCTTCGGCTCCCGGCTATGGCACCCGGCGGATCCATGGGCCGAGGCGCGGGAGTGGGATGATAAGGCCTTCACGCTGGATCACTTCTTCCGGAAGCTCCTGAAGCTGGCGGACGGCATGCAGACGGAGACGGGCCGGCGCCTGGCGGCCGGGCGCCAGAAGGTGCTGCTGGACTACTTGGCGGCCCTGCGGCGGGAGCTAGGAGACCCTCCAAGCAACCAGCGGGAGCCGCGTTGAAACCAAAGGGGCCTCAGCCAAGGAGGCGCGCGGGTTGCGATGCGGGTCCATCGTGCCCCGCGCGCCGACGCCGGATCAGGCCCCTCTGGTTTCAACCCTTCGGGCTGGGGCGGCGGCCGTCGCGCCCCGTCGTTGGCCTCCCTCAGTGGTGAGCCCACACCACCTTCGGTCCACCGCCTTGGGGCGCTCGGCCGCCACACCAGCGCGGCCCCACTGGTTGCTTGGAGGGTCTCCTAGGGCGGGTCGCGGTAGAATTGGTCATGTCATTCGAGCTTCGCCACCACCGCCGTTTCGTGGCGGACCACTTCCACGATCTGCCGGGCTTCCAGGAGGATCGCCACGGGCACAACTGGGAGGTGGAGGCGGGCGTGCGTTTGGAGGACGAGGGCCGCGAAGCCGCCTTCGTGACCGCCTTGGAGGCCTGGGTGAAGGGCGTGGATTACAGCCTCCTCAACGCCCAGCCCTGGCTCGCGAGCCGCAACCCCACGGCGGAGCTACTGGCCCAGTGGGCGGCGGAGCATCTGATGGCGGAGGGCTTCGACGTCACTGGCGTGAAGGTGCGGGAAAAGGCGAATTACTGGGCGCTGTGCCGGCCTGGGCGTGCGGTTCCTACCGCATCCTCGCCAACCGCTGCAGCAACGCTTCCATCCTCGGCCGGCTCACGCTGAGGCTGGCTCCATCCGTCATGACGGCCTCCCCGGCGCGCCCCGCGGGGTTGTGGACTTCCACGAGGTAGTCGAGATTCACGAGGGTGCTCCGGTGGATGCGCACGAAGGCATCGCCCAGGAGCAGCTCCAGTTCGTCTACGGGCTTGTCGAGGGGCACCTTGCCGCGGGCCGTGTGGGCGTAGACCTGGCGCAGCTCCGTGTGGAGGTAGAGCACCTCGGACCACCGGAACACGAGAATGCGATCCCGGATGGCCACGGTGAAACGCTCGGGGCCCGTGGCGTGGCTGAGGCCCTTCACGGCGGCCAGCAGGGCCTCGGGATCGGCGGCGGCGCGGCGGGCGCGGATGCGATCCAGGGATTCCTTCACGCGGGCGGGGGAGACGGGCTTCACGAGGTAGTCGCAGGCGGCCCAATCGAAGGCCTTGCGGGCCTGATCCTCCAGGCTCGTGACGAAGACGATATCGGGGAGTGTGAGGCCCGCGCCGCGCACCCTTTCGAGGAGGGGGAAGGCCCCGTCGGGCGGAAACACGATATCCAGGAAGAGCACGTGCACGGGCTCCAGCATGAGCCGGTGGAAGGCCTCCACGCCGTCGGCCGCCTCCCAGGCCTTCACGGCGTCGGGCGCGAGGGTGGCGAGCATGCGAGTGAGGGTGTGCCGGGCCAGGGGCTCATCCTCCACCACGGCGTAGCGGAAGGCGGTGGAACTGGGGGCCTGGGAAGGAGTCACGCCTAAAGGCTACCCAGAAGGCCGCGGGCCCGGTCGAGGAGGGCCACCAATCCGCCGATCCCATCCGGCAGGGGGCCTGATTCCGGGTCGGGCAGGTCGGCTTCGAGAAGGGCGAGATCCAGGATGTGGCGGGCCTGGGCCGCCGCCTGGCGCAGGGCGTGGGCCTGGCCGGGCTGGCGTGGGCGGAGGTTCAGGGGGCCCGCGCCTTCCCGTGAAGGCTGGAAACTCGCAAGGAAGGTCTCCTCCGAACTATCGGACTTGAGCTCGATGTGGACATCCCAGTGGCTGGGGCGCAGATCGGGCACCGGCAGCTCCATCTGGAAGCGCAGTTCGCCGCGCCGCCGCACCACCTCCATGGCGCGCTCCAGCAGGGCCTGGGCCTGAACCAGGCCCTCCTCGTCGGGGAAGATGGCGCGGAAGACCTCCTGCACCGTCCACAGGGCCCCCGGCGCGGCCCCCGTCATCCAGCCCGTCTGCTCCACGGCCTTGGGGCTCGCGAAGATGATCTCCCCCCGCTCGCGAAAGAGCATGTACGCGGGGTATCGAGGCGCGAGGGTTGGCATGGGTAGGGCGAGCCCAGGTGGGGAAATCAAGTTCCTCAAGCTGACGCCGGGGCAGGCTCCGCCCAAGGGCAAATATACGAACCGCCTTCCTGGGGAGACGAACCCCGAGCGGAACCCGACCAATGGGAGGGGCCTGGGCCTACACTGGAGGGGCCATGCCCAATCCCCATCCCTCCCGCCACCACGGGTTGCTGTTTCCGGTCCTCGCGGGCCTGGGGCTGCTCGTCCTCCCGGGCTGCGCCCGCAAATCGGAGACGGCGGCCCCGGCCGCCCTGAAGGCCGCGGTGGCGGAGGCGCGGTGGACGTGGCATCGGCTGGGCAACCTCGTCGTGATCGAGGGAGAGGTGGCGGAGGATGGCGAGCTCATCCTCGAAGGCCGTTCCATCCGCCACGTCCGCGGCGCGGAGCTGGGCCCCATCCGCTGGGAACTGCTGAGCCCCCCCCGGGGCGAGGTGGCGACCCTCAAGGATGGCCAGGGGCGGCTGCTGGCCACCTTCACCTTCAAGGGCGATGGCGGGACGGAATCCGAGCGGCCCCTGCGGGTGGCCCGCGCCTCGCAGACGGCGCAGGCGCCGTCTGCGAGCGTTGAAAAGCCTGCGGGGCCACCCGGCCACCCTGCGGTTCGACACATGCCGACGGCCCCCTTGGCGGCCCCTTCGCGCCCCGCTCCGGTTGTGCCGGATCGTGCCCTTCGCCCGAATTTCCCGTCCAAGCCCGCGTCCAAGCCTGCGTCCAGGCCCGCGCCCGCGCCCGAGCCCGAGCCCATCCGCCTCGCTGAGGCGGCCTCCCTGCCCAAGGTGGCCCGCCGCAAGACCCCCGTGGCGCCCCTGGCCCTGGCGCCCGCGCAGCCCAAGGCCCCCGCGCCCCGGCCCGAACTCGTGCGCCCTGTAACCGCCCCCATCGCCGTGGCGGCGCCCTCGGCGGGCACCTGGCCCGGCATGGGCGAGGCCCTGAACCTCACCCACGGCGACCGGAACCCGCGCCGCATCCTCCTCAGCTTCGACGGCGGCTCCAATAACGAGGGGGCCTCCGAGATCCTCGACGCCCTGAAAGCGCGCGGCATCCGCACGACGCTCTTCCTCACGGGCACCTTCATCCGCAAGTTCCCCGCCCTCGTGCGCCGCATGGCGGCCGAAGGCCACGAGCTGGGCAACCACACGACGAACCACCCCCACTTCGCCCCGGATATGAAGCGCGATCCCAAGTGGACCCGCGAGCGCATCCAGGAGGAGCTCCTCAGCGCCGATCGCGCCCTCGTGGAGCTGCTGGGCCGGCCCATGGATCCCGTGTGGCGCGCCCCCTACGGCGAGCACACGGCCGAGATCCGCCGCTGGGTGGAAGAGCTGGGCTACCGCCACGTGGGCTGGAGCGAAGGCGCCGACTCCCTCGACTGGGCCACCCCCAAGGAGCGCAAGCTCTACCGTACGGGCGACGCCATCCTCCAGCGGCTCCAAACGCGCCTTCAAAAGGATGGCGGCGGCATCATCGTCCTCATGCACCTCGGCTCCGATCGCGACGAACACGACCGCCCCTCGGGCAAGCTCGGCGCCTTCATCGACCGCGCCCAAGCCGTCGGCTGGACCTTCGTCACCGCCGGCGAGATCCTCAAAGGCATGGGCAAGCCCGCCTGGGATCGCAATCCGCGGTTGGCGCTCTTGCAGCGCGGGGCCTCCATCGGGGCGCGCTAAGGACGATGCGCCCTTCGCACCTCCAATTTGAACGTGGCCGGTGCGCCATGGGCCATGATTGAGGTACAGGATCACCCCGCAACCTCGCCGCGGCAGCCCAAGCCTTTTGGGAATGACGTGCGGCTCCGCCGAGGCCATGTAAACCTGGGCTGCACTCAATAACCTGGACGTACAGCGCCCATCCCCTCCATCCCCTTTATCCAGGCTCGTTTCTTCTTTCTAAGCCGGGATGAAGGGGATGGATGGGATGAAAGCTCGCAGGAGGTAAGGGTCCGCCCGAGCTATCCCGGCAGCGTGGGGTCTTCCTGCCCGAAATCCTGGACCAACTACAAGAGATGCAAGGTCCCCTTCAGCGCCTCCGCGATCCGGACCATTTGGGCTTGCGTGGCTGCGCCCACCCGCCTCACCAATCGCGTTTTATCGACCGTGAGGATCTGGGTGCAGTTCGCCCATGAATCCATAGGGAGCCCGCTCTCCTTGGATTTCGGGATGGGCACGTAGAATACATAGGGCCGTCCCTGAGTCGTCAACGGCACGAGAATCGTCGTCCGGGCGCCCGGGGCATGGTTGCCGTGGTCGGTTTGAACGATGAGGCCGGGACGGAATCCCCCTTGTTCGGATCCCCGGCGGGGATTCCAATCCGCCACCGCTCAAAATGTCAGGTGTGTAAATCGAGGGGGGGCGTACGCTCATGGGAACTACGGATATCCCATGCGAACCCTTCGACCGATTCATCTAGGCCTGCCCGCGCTCTGCGCCGCGGGGCTTCCAGCCCAGGAGGCCCGGATTCCGCCTGCGGCCTGGCAGTCCCTTCTATCCTCCCCCTCCGAGGGCGTGAACCTGCGCTGGGTGCTGAAACCCTCCGAAACGGGATGGGTGGTGCAGATCAAGAACGCGGGGTCCGTCACGCTGCATTTCAACTTCCGGATCGCGGGGATTCAAACCGCCGCCCAGGCCCGGGAGAACGGGCGGGCCCATTTGGAACCCGGGGCGCGGATGGCGATTCCCGTGTCCGCGATGCCCACCGGCCTTTCCGTTTCGGACGTGGCCATGGGCGACAACGACGTGACCCCCGTCCCAGCCAACTGAACGCCCTGAACCCAGCCCATCGAACTTGCCGAATTGGGAATGACGAGATGAACCTATCGCTGCGAATCCGTGTCTTCATCCTGGGGCTGCTGGCCCTGGCCGTTCCCGCCTCCGCGCAGGAGCGGTTCCGGCTCTCGGATCCGCAGGCCCTCAGCGCCCGGGGCAACGGCTGGTCCGTGGAGCCCCGGCTGGGGGCCCTGAGCCTCACCCTTCCCGTGGCCACGGTGCCCGGCGAAATCCCCGTGCCCGTCGCCATGGAGTTCGCGGCCCACTTCCGGAGCCAGCAGACGAGCTATTGGGAGTGGATCCCCGAGATCAGGCGGTGGATCTTCGATTACTCCGAAGCCTCCCACCGCCCCATCCTCGCGACCCAGCACTTCGGGTTCATCTCCAACGCGGGCAACTACAACGGCGTGGCCGAATCCAAGACCTACGTGCTGGAGAGCGGCGCCCAAGTCCGGCAGGAAGACTTCCGGGCCTACACGAGCTGGGTGGCGAGCCTGCAGCCGGCCGTCACCACCTTCGCCCTGCCCGCGTCCTTTCAAATGCTCGCCAAGGCGAACGATTCCGTTTCCGTCACCGCCTCCGGCGACCTGGCCACTTTCGCGGCGACGCCCGCCGAGCTGGGCACCTGGCAGTCCAAGGTGGCGGGCCTCGCGCCCGTGGGCTACACCCTGCCAAGCCCCTTGGCCTACCAGGTGATCATGGATCGGGATCGCGCGCGGGTGCTCATCTTCCTATCCCAGTTCAACGCCTGGGTGCCCATCCTGTGGGTGGATCGCAATGGGCATTCCGTCTCCTTCCAGTGGAACCGCAACGCCTCGGGCCTTCCCGCCGGGATCTCCGCCATCCATACGGTGAAGGTGCTGAACCAGCGGGGCAAGGGGCTCCAGCTGGAGTGGGCCCAGTTCAGCCAGCCCTTCCCCACCACCGAGCAGGATCTGGCCCGCACGGACTTCATCGGATACTCCGCCCCCTCCATCCTCGTCCGCGGCCTTCCGGGATGGAGCCTGCTGAAGCCCGTGGGGTTCACGCAGGGCGCGGTGGATTGGGAAAGCTTCATCACGCCCAGCATCCCGGGCCCCATGGGGCGCCCCACACGCATTCAGACGGGGCTCGGCGCGGAATTGCCCATGCCCAGCTGGCAAGGCAGCGCCGCCGTGGCCCAGCCCATGGCGCCCCCGCCTTCCACCGCGGAGCCCATCCTCACCTGGACCTTCGCCTACGATGGCAACGCGGCGGCCCTGGCCTCCTTCACGGAGCCCAACGGCACGACGACCCGGTTCAGCCGCTACGAAAGCCTGATGGTGCAGCGCACCTCCACCAACCTGGCCGTGCGCTCCGGGGGCCTCTTTGGCTGGTCTGTCGCCGAGACGGCCTCGACGGATGTGTTGGGAAACGTGCTGCGCCGGGATTGGGTCCGCTCCGCCTCCGGCACGGGCGAACCCGTCGTCACCATGCGCGAGGCCTATGGCGATTTGACCTCGGCCCTTCGTAAAACGGAACTCACCTTCGCCGGTTACAGCGAGACCCCTCACTACGGCAACGGCGCCTTGAAGATGGTCCGCCTGCTGGATCCCGCCGGCACCACCGAGTGGGCCAAGACCACCTTCACCCTGGCCACCGCCGGCCTCGGCGCCACCTACAGCACGGCCTCCGGGCAGGTCGTCGAGCGCAAGGGCGAACCTAAGCGCACCATGGCCCGCGTGCTGGGTACGGAGGGTCTTCAGACGACGAAGGTCACCACCTTCGTGGGCACCGCCAATCTCAAGGTGATGGAGGAGGAGACGACCTTTGCAACGAAGAAGGAAGCCTTGGATATCCAGCGGCCCACCCTCGTGCAAACGACACGCTTCGATAGCAAGGGTGCGCTGAGCCCCATCCGCAAGGACGTCATCGACTACGATCCGCAGGGCCGCCCGTTGGGGACCTACCTGGAAGGCGGTGCCTTGGGGCGGGTGGGCACCTGGGTGAGCTACGACGCCGAAGGCCGGCTGGCGTCCAAACGGCCCCGGGAAGCGGATGAGGGGACCTCCACCTGGAAGCAGATCTTTGAATACGATCCGGGGACGGGATCCCCGTCGCGGATCCGCACGTTCTATGAAACCACCCATTGGGGCGGGGGGGATGCCGCACCCCAGGAGATCCAGATCTCCCTGGATCGGATCTTTTCCAATTTCGATCCCACCACCGGGCGTCCGCAGACGATCACGGATGAGCGGGGCGTGAGCACCTCGCTGAACTATGATCTGCGGGGCCGGGTCCTCACTTCGCAGCGGCAGGGCGAGGCCGTGACGGACTACAACTACCCCGATGAGCTCACGCGCACCGTGACCCGCTCCGGCCAAACCACCACGGAGCATCTGGATGGGTTCGGGCGCCTGCAGTCCGTGGACCTTCCCGATGGGCGCAAAAGATCCTACGGGTACGACGCCCACGGGCGGACGAACCTCGTGCGAGTGTTGGTGGGCGCGTCGCTGGAGTCCCCCCAATCCATGATCTACGATCCCCTGGATCGCCTGACGGAGCGCCTCAATCCGGCGAGGACCCTGGAAAAGTTCACGTACACCGTCTCCGGCAACGAGGCCGTGATCACGAGCACGCTGGATGGCACCGGCGTGAACGCCGTCTCCGTCCAGCATCGGGATGCCTTGGGCCAGGTCGTGAAGGCCGTCTCCCCCAAGGGCACGGTGACCCAAGCCACCTATGATGGCCTCGGCAACACCCTCCGGGTGACTCAGACCCCGGCCTCGGGCACGCCCATTCAATCCCGCACCTTCACCTACGACGCGCTGGGGCGGCTGCTTTCGAAGCAGGAGCCGGAGACGGGCACGACCACCTTCGCGGGCTTCAACGCCCTGGGCCAGCCCACCCTCCTCGCGGAAGACAAGGACAGCCCCGCGGGATCCAACCGTGTGACCACCCTCACCTGGGATGGCTTCGGCCGCCTCGTCAAGCGCCTGGCCGCCTCCGGCGAGTACCTCAGCACCACCTATGCCGGCGCGGATCTCACCGGC
>CAYWDR010000083.1:0-13875 GCA_964457075.1 uncultured Solibacteraceae bacterium | reverse complement strand
CTTCCGTGTGAAGGAAGCACTCTACCGCTGAGTTATATCCCCGCGGCTCACCAGAATATCAGAACAGGCCGGAATGGCTAGGGGGAAAACCGATCCTAAAGGCTCGCCTTGAGCGCCTTGGCGAAGCGCCCCGCGTCCGCCGCCTTGAGCCCGCAGATGCCCACCCTCAAGCCCTCGGGCATGGGGACGACGAAGACGCCATGGGTCTTGAGGCGGTCGCAGACGGCGAAGGGTTCGTCCACCGGAAGGGTGACGAAGAAACCGCCCTCCCACGGCGCGCCCTCCAGGCCTTCGGCCTTCAGGGCGGCATCCAAGGACTCCGCCCGCGCCTGCAGCACCCCGGCCCAGCGGGCCTGCTGGGCGGCGAGGCGGGCCTGGGCGGGGGCGTCCTTCTCCAGGCGGAGGAGGAGGGACATGGGGGCCCGGGCGCAGTTGGAATAGGTGCCACGGCAGCTGATGGAAAGGGCCGCCTGAAGGGCCTCGTCGTTGCACCAGGGGAAGACGAGGGCGCCGGCGCGGGCGCCGTAGAGGGTGAGGGCCTTGGAAAGGCTCAGGCTGGCGGCCACGAGCACGTCGCCTCGCTCGCCGAAGGCGCGGTAATCGGCGAGGGCCTCCGCCACGGCGGCTTTATCCCGGGCGTAGTCCAGGTAGGCGAAGTCGAGCAGCAGGGTGATGGGCCCCAGGGGCGCCAGCTCCCGCAGGGCCTGCAACAGGGCGCGCCGATCCTCCCTGGAGAGGCTGCGGCCCGTGGGGTTGTGGCAGGGGTCGTTCAGCCACAGGAGCAGGCGTCCCTGGGATTCGAGCAGGGCCTGGGCCGCGCCCTTCCAGGTGGGGATGTCCAGCTTCCCGTTGGGCTCGGGGTAGGGCACGGTGCGCAAGGCGACGCCGTTTTCCATCGCGAGCGTGGCGTAGGGTCCCCAGTAGGGCGCGGCCGTGAGCAGGGCCATGCCCGGCTCCAGCAGGTTGCGGATGGAAAGGGCCAGGGCGCCCGTGCCGCCGGGCGTCGCGCAGCCCACGCCGTAGCCGCCGAGTTCGGGCCAATGGCGGCGGGCGAGGGTCGTGAGGTAGACGACATCCCCGGCGATGGGCGCATAGGGGGCCACCTCATGGCCCGTGAGCTGGCCGTAGAGTTCCATGACCGGCTCAAGCACCACCAGCTTGCCCCCGTCATCCAGCAGGGCGCCCACGGTGGCGTTCACCACGGGCTGTACCTGCGCGGCCATGGCCTGGGCCTCGGCGTTCAATTTGAAGATGGGATCCTGCCCATCGAAGGCGCGGCGGGAGGGGATCAGTTGGTCGACCATCCGTCCAGATTACCGCCCACGCCCTACACTTTCCGCAGGAGAAGTCCCATGATTCGCACCTTCCAAGGCATGGTCCCCAAGCTCGGCTCCCGCGTCTTCGTGGCGGATAGCGCCCTCGTGATGGGCGACGTGCATTTGGGCGACGACGCCTCCGTCTGGTTCAACTGCGTCCTCCGAGGCGATGTGAACTTCATCCGCATCGGGGCCCGCGCCAATGTGCAGGACATGTGCAGCATCCATGTCACCAACGGGAAGTGGCCCACGATCCTGGAGGACGAGGTGAGCGTCGCCCACAACGTGATGCTCCATGGCTGCACCCTCAAACGGGGCGCCATGATCGGCATGAGCAGCACGATCATGGATGGCGCCATCATCGGCGAGGGCTGCCTCGTGGCGGCGGGGAGCCTCATCCGGGAGGGATTCGTGGCGCCACCCAACACCCTCGTCTCCGGCTGGCCCGCCACCGTGAAGGGCGAGCTCAAGGAGGCCCAAAAGGCCCTCGTGGCGAAGATCTGGACGAACTACGTGCGCTACAAGGAGGCCTACTTCGCCGACGGATGGCCCCTCGCCGAGGCGCCGCACGCTGCGGACGCGCGGCCCGGGTTCGAAGGCGGGCATCCCTATCCGTGAGCAACGCCCCCGTCAGTCCAAGGGCATCACCCGGGTGAGGGTGGAGTCGGGCCGGGGGGTGCGGGCGGATTCCAGGGCCGCGGCGAGGAAACCCGCGGCACCGCCCTCCTGGCCGGGCCGGGACATGGCGAAGACGACGACGCCCGGGCGCCGCGCCTGGGCCCGGGCCGCGGCCTCCACTGCCTCGGCATCGGCGGCCTCCACGAGGATCACCCGGGTCTCCATGGAGGGCTGGGTCGCGTCCAGGGGATTCTTCAGCGCGGGGGCCGAAACCTGCAGCACCTTCTCGAATTCCTCCGCCCAGCGCTCGGGGGGCACTCCTTGCGCCACTAGATCCCCGTGGCGCACCTGGAGATCCTGCATGACGACGCTAAGGTTCGAATGGCCGGCCAGGGCCTGGGCTCGGGAACGTTGGCCCAGGAGGGCGGGGATGGCGATGGCACTCGCGATGCCGATGAAGGGCAGCAGCACCACGGGCAGGACGAGGCCGATGATGCCCGTGACCATCCCCGTGGCCGGCACGGGCTCGTAGCGGTCGGGCTCCTCCCGGAGGGCCCGCTTGGCCTTGGCCTGTTGCACCAGGGCCACGATGCCGAGCACCACGGCCACGGGGATGCCCAGGCAGGTGAGGGCGAAGACGATGGAGAGGATGCCGCACACCTTCGCGGCCTTGGCGCCGGGCGCGATCTCCCGGAAGAGGGGGGTGGGGGGCGCTTGGGGCGTCTCGTGCATGGAATGCCTTTCGAAGGGACGCACCAGGATCCCAGCCCAATACCCCATCCTCAAGGACTCGATTCGGAGGCCGATGAAGGGTTGCCCCTCCCCAACCCGGACCCCCTTTGATTAGACTTCCCGAATGTCCCTCAATTTGATCCTGCGCGTTCACGCGGACCAGCGTCTTGGATTGGGCCACGTGGCCCGCGCCCTCGCCCTCCAGGAAGCCTGGCGCGCCCTCGGCGGAACCGCCCTCATCGCCGCCAGCGGCGACGCCCGCGCCGAGCGCGTGGGCATGGGCACCCATCCCTTCCTGGATCAGGCCCTGCCCTGCGGATCCGCCTACCTGGGAACGGATCTCCACGCGGGCCTGGGAGGCCGGGAGGCCGACGTCGTGCTCGTGGACCAGTGGGACACCACCGCCGCCCAGCTCCAAGCCTTGCGCCCCGCCAAGGTGGCCGTCTACGAGGACGACGGGGACGCCCATGAGGCCGCGGATCTCCTCTTCCAGCCCTACCTCGAAGGCGTGAAGTGGGATGACCACCCCGTGAAGGTGGTGAACGGCACCAAGGTGCGCCCCTTCGAGACACGGCATGATCAGTGCCGCGTGGTGCGCGGCGGCGCCTTCGTCGTGGTGGACAAGGCCGCGCTGGAGCAGCGCCCCAAGCGGGAGCCCCTCCAGCCCATCGCCGTCCACAAACTCCTCGTGACCTTCGGAGGCAGCGACGGCCCCGGCCTCGCCCAGCGGGCCTTCGACGTGATCCGCGGCCTCGTGGCCGAAGACCGCTGGCGGGGCACGTGCACCCTGCTCGCCCCCAACGGCATCCAGGGGGACCCCGTCCCGGGCCTCACCGTCACCCAGAGTCTCCCCAATCTCACGCGCCGCCTGCCCGGCTACGACGCCCTCTGGTGCGCCGGAGGCGTCACCCTGGCCGAGACCATCTGCATGGGCATCCCCGCCGCGGCCTGGGGCCAGAACGAGCGCCAGGGAGGCATCCTGGGCGATTTGGCCCAAGCCAACGCCTGCTTCACCCTCGGGGTGGGTCCGGAGGCCGATCCCGCCGTCGTCGGCGACGCCCTAGAACACTGGCTGGGGCCCGAGGGCCAGGAGACCCGGCAGGAACAGGTGCGGGATGGAATGCAGCTCCTGGATGGGCTCGGGGCCCAGCGGGTGGCGGCGGAGCTGTGGAGATTGGCGAAGGGGTGAGCGGGCTCCGGGCTCCGGGCTCCGGGCTCCGGGCTCCGGGCGGGATACTGCGGCGGGCGCTCCGCGCCCGCAACTTAATGATGTTCAATTGCGGGGCGAAGCCCCGCCCCCGATTCACCCGGAGCCCGAAGCCCGGAGCCCGGAGCCCCTCCTTTGGAAAATCCGCCTTGACCCCTCCGCCCCCGGGCGATAGCATCTTCCTTCTGCGACGACCCGACCCTGCGGGACGTGTCGATGCAGCCAGAGCCGAATCCGGAGCATTCCATGAGCACCTTCTTCCCCAAAGGCAATGAACTGAAGCGCCAGTGGTTCCTGGTGGATGCCACCGGCGTGCCCGTGGGCCGCCTGAGCTCCCTCGTGGCCGAGGTGCTGGCGGGCAAGAACAAGCCCACGTGGACCCCCTTCATCGACACGGGCGACCACGTCGTCGTGATCAACGCCGACAAGGCCGTGTTCACGGGCAAGAAGGCCGCCCAGAAGGTCTACCACGAGATCCCCAACACCCAGCCGGGCTCCATCAAGAGCATCCCCGCGAAGGTGATGATGGCTTCGCACCCCGAGCGCATCGTCGAGAAGGCCGTCAAGGGCATGCTGCCCAAGGGCCCCCTCGGCCGCCAGATGTACCGCAAGCTGAAGGTGTACGCCGGCGCCAGCCACGACCACGCCGCTCAGGCTCCCCAGCCCCTCGAAGTCATCAAGTCCAAGTAAGAGCAGAGGCATCCATGGCTAACCCCACCTACTACGGAACTGGTCGCCGCAAGACCGCCGCCGCCCGCGCCTTCCTGAGCCCCGGCACCGGCAAGGTCAGCGTCAACGGCCGCACGCTGGAGTCCTACTTCCCCAACGCCGTGCTCCGCATGATGGTGCATCAGGCGCTGGTGCTCGCCGAGCTCACCGGCAAGTTCGATCTCCACGTGACCGTGGCCGGCGGGGGCAGCACCGCCCAGGCCGCCGCCATCCGCATGGGCATCTCCCGCGCCCTCCTCGGCTACAACGAGCAGCTCCGTTCCATGCTTCGCAACGCCGGTCTCCTGACCCGCGACCCCCGCATGAAGGAACGTAAGAAGCCTGGCCAGAAGGCCGCCCGCCGCCGGTTCCAGTACAGCAAGCGCTAATTCTCTCCTCTATCAGCAACTCCGCCTCCGGCGGAGTTGCTGCGTTTCACCGGGCCCTCGCAGAGGGTCGAATCGGGCGGATACCAACCTCCGCCTTCATCCCACCTCACAGGGAGGCCTCATGGCTGCCATTCAAATGAAGGAACTGCTCGAAGCGGGCGTCCACTTCGGTCACCAGACCAAGCGTTGGAACCCCAAGATGAAGCCGTACATCTTCGGCGCGCGCAACAGCATCTACATCATCGATCTGCAGAAGACCCTGCGTCTGTGGAACACGGCGGCCAACTTCTTCACCAAGTCCGCCTCCCAGGGCAAGACCTTCCTCTTCGTAGGCACCAAGCCCCAGGCCCAGGAGCTCATCGCCGAGCAGGCCGCCCGCTGCGGCGCCTTCTACGTGAACAACCGTTGGCTGGGCGGCATGCTCACCAACTTCTCCACCATCAAGAAGAGCCTCGAGAAGTTCCGCGAGCTGGACGCCATGCTGGCCGATCCCGCCCGCACCGCGCAGCTCTCCAAGAAGGAGATCCTCACCCTCACGCGCCAGCGCGAGAAGTTCGATGCCGCCTTCCACGGCATCAAGGACATGCGCGGCCTCCCCGACGTCATCTTCGTCGTCGATCCCCACCGTGAGGACATCGCCGTGACCGAGGCCAAGAAGCTCGGCCTCACCGTGGTCGGCATCGTCGACACCAACTGCGACCCCGACAAGATCGACTACGTGATCCCCGGCAACGACGACGCCATCCGCTCCATCCTGCTCTTCGCCGAGCGCGCCGCCGACAGCATCCTCGAAGGCCGCGCTTCCTTCCAGGACAAGGGCAACTCCGAGTCCATGAAGCAGATGATGCAGGAAAAGATGGAAGCCGAAGGCTAAGAGCCCTCAGCCCGTCAGCCTTCAGCCACCCGTGGAAACTCGCTGGTGGCTGAAGTTTTGAAACACGACCCCAGCAGGAGATTGAACATGGCTTACACCGCCCAGGACGTGAAGGAACTCCGCGAGAAGACCGGTCTCGGGATGATGGACTGCAAGAAGGCCCTCGAAGAGAACGACGGCAACATGGAACAGGCCATCGATTGGCTGCGCAAGAAGGGCCTGGCCAACGCCGCCAAGAAGTCCGACCGCATCGCCAGCGAGGGCATCGTCGAGGCCTACATCCACCCCGGCGGCCGCGTGGGCGTGCTGCTCGAAGTGAACTCCGAGACGGACTTCGTGGCCCGCAACGAGGCCTTTCAGCGCATGGTGAAGGAGATCGCCATGCACATCGCCGCCGCCGATCCCGCGCCCCGCTTCGTCACCAAGGAAGAGGTCACCACTGACTTCATCGAGAAGGAAAAGGAGATCGCCCGCGCCCAGGCCCTCGCCACCGGCAAGCCCGCCGCCATCGTCGAGAAGATCGTCGAGGGCAAGGTGAACTCCATCTACAAGGACGTCTGCCTCCTCGAGCAGCCCTTCATCATGAATCCCGACGTCACCGTGGCCCAGCACCTGGGCACCAAGACCGCCGAGATCGGCGAGAAGCTCTCCATCCGCCGCTTCACCAAGTACGTCCTCGGCGAGGGCCTCGAAAAGCGCAAGGACGACTTCGCCGCCGAAGTCGCCGCCCAGGCCGGCCTCTGATCCATCCGCGCCACGCAATAGGGGCGGCAGCGATGCCGCCCTTTTTTTAAAAATCGTGCGGCATCCGAATCGGATAAACACTCGCGACCCTCCGCGAGTGTTTTTTCGACGCCGACATCCTAGTCTTTACCCAGCCTACGAAGAGATCCCCATGCCCTACGCCCGCATCCTCCTCAAGCTCTCCGGCGAAGCCCTCATGGGCGATCAGAAGTACGGCATCGATCCTTCCGTGGTGAACATGATCGCGGATCAGGTGAAGGCCATCCGCGCCCTCAATGTGCAGGTGAGCCTGGTGATCGGCGGCGGCAACATCTTCCGCGGCGTCGCCGGCTCCACCAAGGGCATGGACCGCACCACCGCCGATCACATGGGCATGCTGGCCACGATGATCAACGCCCTGGCCCTGCAGGATGCCTTGGAGCACAAGGGCGTGAATACGCGCACCCTCAGCGGGCTGGAGATGCCCAAGGTGGCCGAGAGCTACATCCGCCGCCGGGCCACGCGCCACCTGGAGAAGGGCCGCGTCGTCATCTTCGGCGCCGGCACGGGCAACCCCTACTTCAGCACGGACACCGCCGCCGCTCTGCGCGGCAACGAGATCGGCGCCCAGGTAGTCATGAAGGCCACCAACGTGGATGGCATCTACACCGCCGACCCCAAGCTGGATCCCGCCGCCACCAAGTACGACAAGGTGAGCTACCAGGAGGTGCTGGAAAAGGGCCTCAAGGTCATGGACGCGGCGGCGATCGCCCTATGCATGGAGAACAAGCTCCCCATCCTCGTCTTCGATATGAACAAGCCTGGCAACCTCGTCGCCGCCGTCAAGGGCGAGGTCGTAGGGACACTCGTCGGCTGAAACCGATTACGCTTTCGAAAAGCCCACCACGAAGGCACCAAGGGCGCTGCGCGCCTGCACCAAGGCCACGAAGCGCTCACCGGAAGAGCCCGTCTAGGCCATCCGGGCCTACGGCCCAAGGTCCAGCTCTGGCTGGACCTTCCATCGGTGGCGGCGCTTGGCGGGCCCCAAAGGCCAGCCCGGCGCTGCCACCGATGGGGATGGCTGGGAATGGGTCGGCAGCCCTTCGTGGGCTTTGTGCGCCCGAAGGGCGGCTTCGCGCCTTCGTGGTGAGTTTTCAATCTGTTTTTAGCGACCCGAGTCAGGTCGCCGGCTCCACCTTCCGCGCCAGCTTCGCCACGCAATCCATAAGCGCTTGGCGGCCGAAGGGCTTGGCGAGGAACTCCACTTCCCCCTTGGTTTCCAATTCCGAGAGGGAATCCTCGTGGCCGTAGCCGCTGACCAGCAGCACCGGAACCTCGATATCGACCTCGCGCATGCGCTTGAGGGCCTCCACGCCGCCCATGCGGGGCATCACGACGTCCATGAGGACGAGCGTCAGCTCCGCGTGGTGCACGCGATAGAGGTCGAGGGCCTCGAATCCGTCGCCGGCCAGGAGCACCTGGAAGCCCACCCCCTCCAGAAGGGTGCGCCCCAAATCCCGGAGGGCGGGTTCGTCATCCACCACCAGCACGAGGCCCTTCCCCCGGAACCGGGCCCGTTGGGCTTCGAGGAGGGTGGCCTCCGGCAGGCTCCCTTCCAGGGCGGGGAAGTACACCCGAAAGCGCGTGCCCTGCCCCGGCGTGCTGTGGAGGCTCACGCCCCCCTGGTGCCCCCGTACGATGCCCTGCATGGCCGCGAGCCCCAGGCCCCGGCCGGTGAACTTGGTGGTGAAGAAGGGATCGAACACGCGGGCCTGGGTGGCCTCGTCCATGCCGCAGCCCTCGTCCTCCACCTCCAACCATAGGAAGCGGCCCGGCGCCATGGATTCGGCCGCCTTAAGACCCGCGATGGCGGCGGCGTCCATGGGTTTCACGCCGGTGCGCAGCGAGATCTGTCCGCCGCCCTCCGCCATGGCCTCGGCGGCGTTGGTCACCAGATTGAGCACCACCTGCTGCACCTGGCTGGGATCCGCTTCCACCGGCGGAAGGCCGTGGCCCAGCTCGAAGCGCAGGACCACGTCCTTGGGCAGGCTCACGGTCAGCAGGTGGGCGATGCCCTCCAGCTCCTGGTTCAAGTCCATGGCCTCCACGTGGAAGCGGCCCCGGCCGCTGTAGGCGAGCATCTGCCGCACCAGCTCCGCCGCGCGCCGGCAGGTCTCTTCGATCTTCGAGAGGCTCTCCTCCCCTTGAGGGGGGGCCGGGTCCTCCCCCTGTTCCCGGAGGATGCCCGCATGGCCCTGAATCACGGCCAGCAGGTTATTGAAGTCGTGGGCGATGCCGCCGGCGAGCAGGCCGAGGCTCTCCAGCTTCTGCGCGTCCAAAAGCTTGCGCTCCATGTGGAGCCGCTCCTCGTGGGCCCGCACCCGCTCCGTGATATCGAGGGCCGTCCCCAAACCGTAGGTGGTGCCCCGCAGCGTGATCGTGGTGGCCGAGAAATCCACCCACCTGACTTCGCCGGCGCGGTTCACGATGCGGAACTCGTAGTGGTCGGGCACGGGTTCGCCCCGGCGCCGGGCCTCCCAGCGGTGGGCCACCCACTCCCGGTCCAGGGGGTGGACGAAGTCCAAGCGGGAGCGGCCCACCATTTCCTCCGGGCGCCAGCCCAGCACCTCCGCGCCCGCGCGGTTGATGTATTCCAGCCGCTCCGCGTAGATCACGATCATGCAGGTGGCGGCCTCCGTCATGGCCCGGAAGCCATCCTCCGATTCCTGCAGGCGCCCCGCCAGATCCTCCAACCGCGCGCGCCCCCGCGCGAGGAACAGGGTGAGCAGGAAACAGATGAAGGTGCCCGCGATGCCGCTCGCCAGGACCCGGCGATGGAAGGGCCAGGCCGTGGCGCCCTCCGCCTCCTTGGGATCCAGCTCCATGCGCAGGACCCAGTGCAGGGAGGGGTGGCGGAGGGCGCCCTCCCGGATCAGGGGACCCTCGGGGGGAAGGAGTTCCTGGCGAAGCTGGGCGCCCGAGGCATACAACAGGGCGCGGGGCCCCGCGCCCCCGCCCTCCAGGATTTGAAAGCGCGCACCCGCCACGGGGCGGCTGCCCATGAGCCCGCGAAAGGCGTCGTGGGGATCGAGAATGGCCACGGCCCAACCCCGGGGCTGCCGCTGGCGCCGGCCGAAGGCGGCGATGACGAGGGAACGGGGCAGGCCCCATGAAGCCGGCAGGTCCAGCACGGCGGAGGCCAAGCCCTCGGGATGCTCCCGGGCCTCCTTCAGCAGGCCTCCGAGGGGCTGCGGCAGGGGCCCGGCCAGGGCCTGATCCAGGAGATCCGCCCGGGAGGAGGGCGAAACCCGCGACGGGATGCCGCCCGTCACGGGGATCCAGGCGAGGAATCGCGTGCCGGGATTGCGAAGGGCACGGATGGATTCCACCTTCTCCTCCCACTCGGCCGCCGTGGGATCGGCGGCTGCGGCCCCGACGACCGCCAGCGAGGAGAGGGTCGCCTCCACCTCCTCCACCCGGTGAGCCAGGCCCTCGAGGGCCTGGGAGAGGCCTCCCCCAAGCACGCTCAGCCGCGCCGACGCCTCGTTCCGCTCCAGGGCCCGCGAGGCCAGCAGCGAACCCGTGAGGCCCACCGCGAGCACCACCAGGGGGATCGACGTCAGGAAGGGACGGCCCCAGCCCCCTCGTCGGGATCGGGTGCCCTCGGGGCGGGGTTGGAGACGCATACGGGAGTGTAGCCAGAGCTGAGGTGGCACACTTAGGCCGATGTCTTTCCCCCACCTGCCCCACGGCCAGTTGATCGTGGATGAAGCCGAACTGGCCCCCTTCCTGGCCGACGAAAGCCACGTGCGCGGCGCGCGCCCCCGGGCGGTGGCCCGGCCCCGGAGCGCGGAGGATCTGCGGGCCCTCGTGGCGTGGGCCAAGGCCGCAGGCGCGGGGCTCGTGCCCCGGGGCACAGGCACGGGGAAGGCCGGCGGCTGCCTCGCCCGCCCGCGGGACGTGATCGTGGACCTCGGCGCCTGGCCCGGCGCCATCGACGTGAACCCGGCGGACCTCTGCCTCCGCGCGCCCGCCAGCGCCCTGCTGAAGGACGTGAAGACCGCCGCGGATGGGGCGGGATTCTTCTACCCGCCCGATCCGAATTCCTGGGATCAGTGCGCCTTCGGGGGCACGCTGGCCACCAACGCCGGCGGGCCCAACGCCTGCAAGTACGGCATGACCCGCCACTGGGTGCTCGCCGTGGAGGCGCTCCTCGCCGACGGCGAGATCCACGCCTTCGGCATCGCGAGCGTGAAGGCCAACGCCGGCCCCTGCATGGCCCAGCTCCTCGTGGGCAGTGAGGGCATCTTCGGATTCATACTCGGCGCCACCGTGCGCCTCGCGCCCAAGCCCACCGAGCGCCTCACGCTGCTCCTGCCCGTGGACCGCTTCGAGGAGCTGCTGGCCCTTCCGGGCCGTCTCTGCGCGGCGGGCTTCCTGCCCTGCGCCTTCGAGTTCTGGGATTCCGCCGTCCTGGCGGAGCTGCGCGCCCACGGCCCGGAAGCCGCCCGGCGCATGCCCGGAGCGGCCCTCGCCCTCCTCGAATTCGACGATCGCGGCTGCACCTCGGAGGCCTTCATGGAAGGCCTCGTGGACGTGCTTGGCGACGCCGCCAAGGATCTTCAAGCCGCCACGGACCACCGCCAGCGGGAGGCCCTCTGGGCCATCCGCCGCACCACCTCCGTCCTCCTCAAGGAGCACTATCCCCGCAAGGTGAGCGAGGACGTGGTCGTGCCCCGCTCCCGCCTCCCGGAGTTCTTCGAGGGGCTAAGGCGCTTGGAGATTCCGTGCGTCACCTACGGCCACCTGGGCGACGGCAACCTCCATGTGAACCTGCTCTCCGCCGGGGAACTGGATCCCACCACCCTCGATGCGAAGCTCATGGCCCTCTTCCGCCTCTGCGTGGAATTGGGAGGCACCCTCAGCGGCGAACACGGCGTGGGCCTCGCCAAGCGGGAGGCGCTGATCGCCTTCACGCCAGCCGCGGACCTCGCCCAGCTCCGCGCCTTGAAGGCCGCCCTCGACCCCCAGAACATCTTCAACCCCGGGAAGGTGTTGTGAGCGTGCCCGCCGCCGACGTGCGTTCGGCCTTCGTCCTGGAAGTGGGCAAGGCCATGCAGACGCTGGGCGTGCCCGCCCACCGCTTCGAGGAGGCCCTGGAGGAAATGTGCACGGCCCTGGGCATCGAAGGCGACTTCTTCGCCCTGCCCACGGCCTTCATCGCCAACCTCCAGGAAGAAGACCGCCACCGCACCCACGTGGTGCGGCAGGGCGCGGGCGATCCGGACCTCTCCAAGCTCGACGAGCTCAAGTTCATCACCGACGCCGTCCTGCGCCACCACCTCACCCCCGAGGGCGGGCTCCACCGCCTGCGCTCCCTCATGGCCCGGCCCTCCCGCCACCCGCTCAAGGTCGTGGTCCCCTGCTTCGGCCTCGTTTCATGCGCGGCGGCGGGGGTGCTGGGCGGCGGCTGGCACGAGATGCTCGTGGCCATTCCCTTGGGCCTCCTCGTGGGCCTGCTCGCCGTGGGTTCCCGCTCCAGGCCCACGCTGGCCCGGGTCCTGCCCGCCCTCGCCGCCACCCTCGTGGCCTTGGCGGGCGCGCTCACGGCGCCCTACGCCTCGGTGAAGCTCGTCGTGCTCGCCGGGCTCATCATCCTCTTCCCGGGACTCAAGCTGCTCATCTCCCTCAACGAGCTCTCCACGGGCAACCTCGTCGCCGGGGCCGCCCGCCTGGCGGACGTGGGCATCACCCTCGTGCAGCTGGCCTTCGGCGCGGCCCTGGGCCAGCAGCTTGGCATCGCGGTCTTGAAGCTGCTGCCCCTCCACCACGCCCTCCACACGGCGCGCCCCCTGCCCGAAATCCTCCAGTACCTGCCCGTGGCGGGCCTCGCCGCGGGCCTGCTCGTGCTCTTCCAGGCGAAGTGGCGGGACTACCCCTGGATCCTCGGCGGCTGCCTGCTCGCCATGGCAGGCACCCGCCTGGGCGCCCACTGGCTGGGTGCCAGTTTCGGCGCCGCCATGGGCGCCTTCGCCATCACCCTGGGCAGCAACCTGTTGAGCCGCGTCACCCACCGCACCCCTTCCCTCACCCTGCTGCCCGGCCTCCTCGTGCTCGTGCCCGGCTCCCTCGGCTTCCGCGGCCTCGCCAGCATCTTCCAAAACCAAGTCGTGGCGGGGCTCGATACGGCCTTCCAAATGATCTTCCTCGCCGTCGCCCTGCTCTTCGGGCTGCTCCTCGCCCACTTGGCGGGACCCGAGCGGCCGCCGATCTGACGCATGAATCCTTGAAAAAGGAAAACTACAAACGCGGAGGAGAGCGGAGAAAAGATGAGGAAAGCGGAGAAAAGCAAAAGAACCCCTTTCTGATTCGCCCTTCCTCCTCCGCTATCCTCCGGCTTTTCTCCGCTCTCCTCCGCGTTTGTAGTTGCTCTCTCACGCCAATCAACCTGCCCCCTGGAGTTCCTATGTCCCTCGTCCTTGGTCACCGCGGCTATTCCAGCAAGCACCTTGAGAACTCCATGGAGGCCTTCCGCGCCGCCCTCGCCGCGGGCATGGACGGCTTCGAGCTGGATGTGCAGCCCACGCGGGATGGCGTTTGCATGGTGCTCCATGACGACACGCTGGACCGCACGGCCAAGGGCGGCGGAACCTTGCGCCAGATGAAGGCCTCGGAACTGCCCACCCTCAACAACGGCGAGCCCCTGCCCCGCCTCTCCGACGTGCTGGACCTCCCCGCCAAGCTCGTCAACGTGGAGCTGAAGGGCGAGCCCGGATGGAAGCAGGCCCTCGCCGCCGTGGATGCCCAGGACGCCCTCAAGCGCGTGCTCTTTTCCAGCTTCGAGCACACGGAAGTGCTGCAGCTCTGGGCCGGCTGCCCCGAGGCCCGCTGCGGCTTCCTGTGGGAGGAGGACGAAGCGATGGATCTCACGGCCGAGGAGCTCGGCGACCTGCCCGCCGAGCTCATGCTCCATCCGCCCCTCGCCGCCGTGAAAACGCGGCCGGAACTCTGGGCCCCCTACGCCCACCGCCTCGTCCTCTGGGGCATGAAGGCGCCGAATGAGGCCGCGGGCCTGCCTTTCGAACCCGCCATCCTGATCGTGGATGGGCCGGCCTGAGGCCACCGCTCCAATCTGAGACTCCGGTCTCCGGCGGGGCGGCGTTAAACTTCCCATTTGGGAGCGCCCGATGATCAAGAACCGCCACTTCCTGTCCCTCAACGACTACTCCGCCGCCGAGATCAAGGAGCTCCTCGATACGGCCGCCGAGATCAAGAAGCATCCCAAGCGCTTCCGCAAGTCCCTCAAGG
>CAYWDR010000082.1:0-13937 GCA_964457075.1 uncultured Solibacteraceae bacterium | reverse complement strand
TGAGGTGGCTTTCTCCATCCTCCAGGATCCAGAGGAGCCCCCGGAGGCTCGGGCGCAAGTCCGCCGCCTCCCAGGCCAGCCCACCCAAACCCAGGCTGAGGGGGGAATCCTCGGGAAAGGTCCACTCCCCCGTGGGATGGGGCAGGGGGATGCCCCCGTCCCTCCAGGCCCGGGCGGGACGGCCCGGAAGGCCCGTGAGGAGGCGGCGCAGGCCCTTGCCCTCCAGGACGGAGAGGGTGCCATCGGCCTGCAGGCGCACCCGGAGCGGGCCGGAGGAGGCCTCCAGGGCGGGCGGGTCGAGGCTTGGAACGCGATCCAGGGGTTGCCATGGGAGGCGGGCCACCTTTTCCCAAGGCAGCGTTCTCCGATTCGGCGCCGCCGTCTGCGGCTCCGGGCCCCCCGCAAGGAGGGCGGAGGCGAGGAGGATCAGGGGGCCCAGCCGCATAGCGCCTCCAGATTCGACGTCGTGGCCTCGGCCAGGCGCCGGGGATCCAGGCCCCGCAGCTCCGCCAGGGCCTGGGCGGTGAAGCGCACGAAGCCCGGCTCGTTGGGCTTGCCCCGGAAGGGCACGGGGGCGAGGAAGGGCGCGTCCGTCTCCACGAGGATGCGATCCAGCGGCGCCCAGGCCGCCACGTCGCGGATGGCCTCGGCCTTCTTGAAGGTGAGGATGCCGGAAAAGCTCAGGTGGAAACCCAAATCCAGGGCTCCTTCCGCGAAGGCGCGATCCTCGCTGAAGCAGTGGATGATGCCCGCGGCGGCACCCTCCTCCCGCAACACCCGCAGGGTTTCACCCGGCGCGGAGCGGGTGTGGATCATCAGGGGCTTGCCCAGGCGCTTCGCCAGGCGGATTTGGGCGCGGAAGGCGGTCTCCTGCTCCCCGCGGGGGCTGAGGTCGTAGTGGAAATCCAGGCCCGTCTCCCCCACGAAGCGCACGGCGGGATCCGCCATGAGCCGGGCCAGCTCCGCCTCGACCTCGGGGGACCAGGATTTGGCCTCGTGGGGATGGATGCCCAGGGAGGCCTGAACGCCGGGCGTGGCGCGGGCCAGGGCCAGCACGGCCCGGCTGTCCTCCAGATCCGTGCCCACGGCGATGAATCCCTCCACGCCCTCCGCCCGGGCCCGGGCGAGCAGCGCTTCCGCCTCGACGCCTTCCGCGTAGGAACCGGTGAGATGGCAGTGGGCGTCGACGAGCATGGTCTTCTCCTAGATTACAGGCCAGGCCGGCAGGACCGATGAAGCCTTCCTGAACGATGACCTTCTCCGCCACCAGGCCCACCCCTGTTCAGCGCCCGGTCCGGGGTGGGGCTAGGGCCTGGATCTTGGGCGTCCTGCTCGCGGCGGGGATGATCCTTCCCGCTCGCGCCCAGATCGCGCCCGCCTATCGCCAATTGAGCCTCCGGGAAGGGTTGCCCCAAAGCCAAGTCTCGGCCCTCCACCTGGATCGCCAGGGCTTTCTATGGGTGGGCACCAACGCGGGAGGGGTGGCCCGCCTCGGGGCGAATGGATTTCAAACCTTCGGCGCGGCCCAGGGCCTCATGGCCCGGCAGGTCTCCTCCATGTGGGAGGACGCCGATGGCACCCTCATCGTGGCCAGCCGGGATGAGGGGCTCAGCGCCATCCGGGGCAACCGGGTGGCCAACTTCCCCACCCAGGAGGGGCTCGGCCCCATCGGATGCTATGAACTGGGCCCCGCCCCGGGCGGCGGCGTGGCGGTGGGCACCGTGAAGGGCCTTTGGATCGTGAAGGGCGGCACGCTGGCGCGCCTTCCGCTGCCCGCGCCCATGGAGGGCCAGCCCATCTACTCTCATGCCCTGGACGGGCGGGACCGCCTATGGCTCCTGGGCCGCACCACCCTGGGCATCTGGGATGGCCATGGCCTTGAGACGCGGGCCGCCCCGAAGGGGCGTCGCGTGGAGGATATCCTCTTCCTGAAGCGGGACCCCTCGGGGCGGATCCATGCCATGTACGCCGACGCCATCCATCGTTGGGAGGGCGAGGGATGGGCGGAAGCCCCCCTGCCCGCGCTGCCCGCGGGGTTTCGATTCACCAATCTCGCCTTCAGCGCCACCGGGCACCGGATCCTCTCCCTCGGCGACGATGGCGTGTGGATCGAGCGCAACGGGCGCCTCTACGCCCCCGGGATGGGGTTGCCCCGGGACAAGGTCAATCTGGCGCTCGAGGATTCCCGGGGCGTGATTTGGGTGGGGACGGATGGCAGCGGGCTGGTGGGCCTGTCCCGCCCCAACCTCGGATCGCTCACGCTGGATCTGCAGCGCTTCGGCACCACCCTGGGCGCCATCATGTCGATCCTCGAGCTGGGCCCCGATCATCTGCTGCTGGCCGGCAGCCAGGGCCTGTACGAGGTGAGGGAGGATCGGGTCGTGGGGCATTGGGGGCGCCGGGAGGGGCTCCCCGCCACCTCCTCCTGGTCCCTCGCCACGGATCAAGCCGGCGGCGCCTTCGTCGGCACGGACGTCGGCCTCGGAAGGTGGCGCCAGGGCCGCGTGGAGACCCTGAGGGGCAATCCGGATATCCGCCGCTCCGCGATCACCTCCCTGGCATGGCACGGCGGGCGCCTTTACGCGGGCTCCGATCGCGGGCTCTTCGAACTGGATGGGAAGGGGCGCGTGGTGGGCCACCATCGCGTCCCCCCGGATCTGGGATCCAACCCCATCGGAGTCTTGCTCCCGCACGGGGAGGAGTTGCTGGTGGGCCTCTCCCGGGGCCTCGCCCGCTTCGAGCACGGCCAGTTCACCCCCGTCCACGTGGCGAGCCCGCTCACGGGCCAGGTGATCAGCGCCCTCGCCGCGGATTCCCGGGGCCGCCTTTGGGCGGGCGCTTCGCGCGGGCTCTGGGCCTTGGAGGGGGGCACGTGGAGATCGGCCGGTTTCCAAGAGGGCCTTCCGGATGACGCCATCAGCTTCGTGGTCGATCTGCGCCAACGGGGCGTGGCCATCGGCCATGGGCGGGGCGTCACCCTCCTCCACGAGGGGCGCAAGTTCCACCTCACGGAGGCGGTGGGCCTGCTGTCCAACGAAACCAACTCCGGCGGCGCCCACCTCGACCGGCGCGACCGCCTCTGGATCGGCATGGTGACCGGCGTCTGCATCCTCGATTTGAACTCGCCCCTGCCCATGGAAACCCTCCCGGCGCCCCGGCTCGTGGAGGCCTCCTGGCCCTCCGGTTACGCCGCCGACACGAACGCCATCACCATCCCGCCCGGCGCCTCCTACCTGGAGGTGGCCCTGGACGTGCCCTACGGCGCCCTTCCCCTGCGGCCCCGCATCCAGGTCCGCCTGCGGGGCCTTGAGGCCACCTACCAGGAGGTGCCCGCCGAAGGCCGCATCCAGTTCCGCGGCCTCTCCCCCGGGAACTATCAACTCGAGTCGAGATCCTCCCTCGATGGGCTCGCCTGGGTGGACGCCGCGCCCGTCCGGCTGAGGATCACCCCCGCCTGGCATCAGCGCTGGGCGGCCCGCGCCCTCCTCGGGCTGAGCCTCCTCGGGGCCCTCGTGGGGGGCTTCGTGCTGCGCTACAACGCCCTCTCGCGGCAGGCCCACGCGCTGGAGGAAGCCGTGGAGGACCGCACCCAGGCCATCGCCCGCCAGAACCGCGCCCTGGAGCAGGCCCACGACCAGATCCGCCGCACCCTCGAAGCCCGCATGCGCCTCCTGGACACCCTCGCCCACGATCTGCGCTCCCCCCTCACGAGCATCATGCTCGCCGCCGACCGGGTGCGGGACGGCCTGCCCGAGGCCAGCGGGCTGGAGGGCCCCCTCGGGGTCCTCGACCACGAGAGCCGCCGCATCGAGGCCCTCGTGCGCGGCCTCCTCGATCAGCGGCGCAGCGAGGCCATGCTCGAATCCCTCCACCTGGAATACACCACCCCCCGGGAGTTGCTGGGCGGCCTGGAAGGCGTCTTCCGCCTCAAGGCCGAAGCGCGGGATCTCGACCTCGTTTTCGAGCCCCCCGAGGCCAGCGCCTTCCAACCCCTCCGGGCGGATCCCGGCGCCCTGCAGCAGGCCCTCTTCAACCTCTTCGAGAACAGCCTCAAGTTCACCCCGCCCGGCGGGAAGGTGGGGGTGCGCTGCGCCCTGGCCCCCGCGAGCCGGGAGTGGCGTTTGACGGTGTGGGACACGGGCCGCGGCATCCCCCCCGAGGCGGTGGAGGCCATCCTCCAGCCCTTCCACCAGGCCGACTCCGGGGACTCCGCCCATGGTTGGGGCCTCGGCCTCTCCATCGTCCGCGCCCTCCTGGAGGCCCAGGGCGGACGCATGGAGGTGGAGAGCGAGGTCGGCAAGGGCAGCGCCTTCACGGTGGTGCTGCCGCTGCCCGTCGAGGATTTGTAGCCGCTATCCTGTCTCCATGGGCACCCCCCTCACGATCCTGCTGGTGGATGACGAACCGGGCATCCGGAAGTCCCTGGGCGAGGCCCTGAAGGATGAGGGCTACGCCGTGCTCAAGGCCGAGCGCGGCGAGCAGGCCCTGGAGGTACTGCAGGGCCCCGACGGCGACGCCGTCCACGCCATGCTGCTGGATGTGTGGCTGCCGGGCCAGGATGGGCTGGAGACGCTCAAGCAGGCCAAGGCCACCCACCCCGACCTGCCCGTGGTGATGATCAGCGGCCACGCCAACATCGACACGGCCCTCCAGGCCACCAAGCTCGGCGCCTTCGACTTCCTCGAAAAGCCCATCGATCTGGACCGCCTCCTCCTCGTCCTGCGCAACGCCCTCAAGCAGGGGCGCCTGGAGCAGGAGAACCAGCGGCTGCTGGCGGAGGTGGGCGCCGGGCGCTTCTTCCTCGCCGAGAGCCCCGCCATGAAGCGGCTCCTGGCCGATGTGAAGCTCGTCTCCCCCACGGATGGGCGCGTCCTCCTCAGCGGCGAGAACGGCAGCGGCAAGGAGGAGATCGCCCGCCTCATCCACGAGCAGAGCCTGCGCGCCGAAGGGCCCTTCGTCGAGGTCAATTGCGCCGCCATCCCCGAGGAGCTCATCGAGAGCGAACTCTTCGGCCACGTGAAGGGCGCCTTCACGGGCGCCATCCGCGATGCGAAGGGCAAGTTCCGCGAGGCCCATGGCGGCACCCTCTTTCTCGACGAAGTGGGCGACATGTCGCTCAAGACGCAAGCCAAGGTGCTGCGCGCCCTGCAGGAGGGCCGCGTGGAGCCCGTGGGCGGGGGCGGCGCCCTGGCCGTGGATTGCCGCGTGCTCGCCGCCACCAACAAAAACCTCGAAGACGAGATCCGCGCCGGCCGCTTCCGCGAGGACCTCTACTTCCGCCTCGCCGTCGTGCCCTTGCGCGTGCCGCCCTTGCGGGAGCGCCCCGAGGATATCGTGCCCCTCGCCATCGCCTTCGTGGAGCGCATCGCCCGCCAGTACGGCCGGGCGGCCAAGCGCCTGGGACCCGACACCGTGGATATGCTCCTGCGCCACGATTGGCCCGGCAACGTGCGGGAGCTCCGCAATCTCATGGAGCGCGCCGTCATCCTCGGCCGCGGCGCCGATCTCGGCGCCCGCGATCTGGGCCCCCTCTCCGTGCGCCACCTCCCGGAAACGGATCCCTTCTCCTTTCCGGACTTCGCGAGCCTCAAGGAGGCCCGCGAGTGGTTCGAATCCCAATTCATCCAGCGGGAGCTCAAACGCAGCAACGGCAACATGACCCGCGTCGCCGAGCGCGTGGGCATGGACCGCTCCAATCTCTACAAGCGCCTCAAGCAGCTGGGCATCGAGCCCCGGGAGCAGGCATGAGCCGCGGGACGGCGGGCTAGCGATGGAGAAGCGCTGGTTCAAGATCGGGGAATGCGCGGAGCGCCTGGGCGTCACCCCCAAGGAACTGCGCTACTGGGAGACCCTCGTCCCCGATATCAAGCCCCGCCGCAGCCAGGGCAACCTCCGCTACTACCACCTCGACCAGTTCGAAACGCTCACTCGAATCCGCGATTGGCTGAAGGAGGGCCTCACCGTCGCCGACTGCCGCCAGCTGCTCCGCACCGGCACCCTCGAACGCCCCCTCGACCTCGGCCTCGACGAGACGGACCTCGCCCCCGCCAAGGCCAAGGAACGCATCCCCCGGGTCATCCGGGCCAGCCAGGATCTCAAACCCGTCGTGCAGGCCTTGAAGCGGCTCCGCGACCGCCTCGCCTCCCCGCCCATCCTTCCTTGACCGGACCCCCCGCCCGCGATAAGGTAATTGCTTCGGCGCGTGGCGCAGCCTGGTAGCGCACTACCTTGGGGTGGTAGGGGTCGGAGGTTCGAATCCTCTCGCGCCGACCAACCAATACCCCACGAAACAGGGATCCTTCTGGGTCCCTGTTTTGCGTTACGAGGTGGCCCCGGATTCGAACCTCCGCCCCTCCGGGTCGGGGTTCCCTCCAGCTATCGGGCGCTCCCGCGCCCTCCCACTCGCCTTCGGCTCGCGGAGCTGGAGCCTCCCTCTCGCGCCGACCAACCAATACCCCACGAAACAGGGATCCTTCTGGGTCCCTGTTTTGCGTTACGAGGTGGCCCCGGTGTGGGGAGGCGACTGCTTTGGCGCGAGACGGTCCGGTTTACAGCCGGAAGTGGCCACCATCGCCGGGACCTACCACGCCTGGCGGAGCGACAAGGGCTCGGGCGCCTACGAGGACAAGGCCGGGTTCTGCAAGAGCGCCCAGCTGGACGATATCCGCAAGCACGGGCACGTGCTCACGCCGGGGCGCTACGTGGGCGCGGAGGAGGTCGAGGATGATGGCGTCTCCTTCGACGAAAAGGTGAAGCACCTATCCAAGCTTCTTCGCGAGCAGCAGGCCGAAGGCGCCCGCCTGGATGTTGCCATCAACGCGAATCTGACGAGCCTGGGCTATGGCAAATAGGAAGCCCAGCAGCCAGGGCGAACGCCGGGTGCGGGGCCAAGCCCGCGCCGAAGCAGCCTTTCCCGCGGCTCCTTCCCTGGCCGAGCTGCCGGGGGACTATCTCAGCACGCTGGAGGAGATCAGGCAGCGGATCCAGAAGGAACGCCTGCGGGTCGTCGTCTCCGCGAACCAGGCCATGGTGCGGCTCTACTGGGACCTGGGGCGCCTGATTCTGGAACGCCAGGGCCAGCGGGCTGGGGGCCAAGGTCATCGACCGGCTGGCGGCGGATCTCCGGGCGGCCTTCCCCGGGATGAAGGGGTTTTCACCCCGGAACCTGCTCTCCATGCGGGGTTTTGTCGAAGCCTACCCCGAGGCTGAAATGGTGAAACAGGTTGTTTCACAATTGCCCTGGGGGCATGTGCTCCGCCTCCTACAGCGGGAGAAGGATCCCGAGACCCGCGCCTGGTATGCCCGTCAGGCCGTCGCCCAGGGCTGGAGCCGCAGCATCCTGGAACTCCAGATGGATCGGCGGGCCCACGAGCGCCAGGGGCAGGCCATCACCAACTTCCCGGCCACCCTGCCGCCCGCCGATGACCTGCTGCGCCATCCCGACGACAAACCCACCATCGGCCTGCTGCTCTGCCGCTCCAAGAACAAGATCGTCGCCGAATATGCCCTGCGGGACTTCAACAAACCCATCGGGGTCGCCCAGTGGGAGACCCTGATCGTCGAGAAGCTGCCCCAGGAGTTCGCGGACAGCCTGCCCACCGTCGAGGAACTGGAGACGGAGTTGGGGAGAGGTGAGCTTGAGTAGGATTATCGATTTTGCAATACCTGCTATCGATGTGAAGCCCCACTCGCTGGAGGATTTCAATTGGGGACGAAGGCGGTGCTAGTCAGCAAGGAACCGGGTCTTCAGGGAAGTCACGCTCGTCTCTCCTCAGGGCCATCGGTGTCCTTGAAGACCTCTTCCCGGATGATCCGCTCGGTGGCCTCGTTGAGGTAGGCCATCAGGGCCTCGGCCAGCTGCGTGAACTCGGGCCACAGGATGTCATCGGCAAAGCTTGGAACCACCTTCAGCAGCACGGTAGTCCGGCGCTGGCCATGCTTGCGATAGGGCTTAAGACCGTAGCGACGGCAGAGCGCCAGGAAGAGTTTGAGGTTCCAACCGTCACCCAAAGTGAACTTCATTTCGACGGGTTGTTCCCGACTCTCGCGATCACGCAGCTTGGCCTGGATGCGCTCCCTGGCGGCCTGGGCAGCGTCCCGTTCGCCTGCGGTGGCAGCCCCCGCGAACAGGGCCTCGATCTTCCGGAGTTTTTCTTTCAGCTCAGCTTCGGTGGTCATTGGGTTCCCGTCCTGGGATCGCCTCCAGGATTCCTTCATCAGAGCATGGGCATCTCGGGCGAGGAACCGTCGTTCATTGGGGTCCTCTGGGTTCAGGGAAAGAACCTCCTTGGCGAGGTAGGCTTTTGGGATGATCCGAGCCTGTTCGTTCCTCCCGGCCGCCACCCACATGATCCAGGCCATGGGCCTTGAGGACCGCCTGCTGGGCGTCACCTTCGAATGCCCCTCGGACCGGCCCAAGGTCGTGCGCTCCCACCTTGAAGGGCACGGCCACGCCAGCGCGGCGTTGGACGCCGTCGTCTCGGAGGCGGCGGAGCGGGGACGCTCTCTTTACTACATGGATGAGGCCCTGCTCGCTCAGCTGAACCCGGATGTCGTCTTCACTCAGCACGTATGTGACGTCTGCCAGATCGGCACCTCCTACGTGGAGCAGGCCCTCTACCGCATGGAGCGCAAGCCGGAGGTGGTCGCCCTCGTGCCGCGCCGCCTGCCGGACGTGGCGGAGAACGTCCGCGCCATCGCGTCGGCCCTGGGGTCGCCGGAGGCGGGCGAACGCCTCATCGAGGCGTGCCAGGCGCGCATGGATGCCGTCGTGGACCGCCTGCGGGAGGCCCGGGCCCTGCCTGCGCGGGCCATGGTGCTGGAGTGGCTGGACCCGCTATATAACTGCGGCCATTGGATCCCCGATCAGATCGCCTTCGCTGGCGGCACGGACGCGCTCTCCAACCCCGGCGGCTATTCGGTTCCCTTGGAATGGGAGCGCCTGCGCCTCTACGATCCCGAAGTGCTCGTCGTGGCCCCCTGCGGTTTCGACGTGGCCCGCTCGGAGCAGGAACTGGGCCGTCTCACCGAGCGCGAGGGCTGGTCCGAACTCCAAGCCGTCCGGAAGGGAAGGGCCTTCCTCGCCGACGCCCATTTCTTCACCCAGCCGAGCCTTCCGGCCCTCACGGCGGGAATCGAGCTGCTCGCCCACCTCTTCCATCCTGGCCTCTTCCCCCCGCCGATGGAGGCTGAGGGCCGATACCGCCCCATCCCCTAAGAGGACCCCACTCCGAGCACTGATTCTTGCCCCCCGGCGTTAAGCTGCCGATAACCACGGCAACCATCAGGGGGATGCATGCGCGTCCGCTTCACCATCCGGGGCCACGTCCAAGGCGTCGGGTTCCGTTATTTCGTGCTGAGCCAGGCGGATTCCCTGGGGCTATCCGGCTGGGTCAAGAACGGGGTGGATGGCAGCGTGCTCGGCATGGCCGAGGGCAGCGAGGATCTCATGGACGCCCTGAAGCGGGCCCTGGAGGCGGCGCCGCCCCCCTCCGAGGTCACGACGCTGGACTGGGTGCCCTCCTCTGGGACAGAATCCCTACCTCACCCCTTCGAAATCCGACGCTGAGGTAGGAATGCTCTTTACCGATTTCGTCCAGGACGTGCCCGATTTTCCCAAGCCGGGGATCCTATTCAGGGATATCACGCCCCTGCTCTCCGATCCCCACGCCTTCCAGCAGGCCATCGAGGCCATGACGCGGCCCGTGAGCACCCTGCAGATCACGCACGTGATGGGGATCGAATCCCGGGGATTCATCTTCGGCGCGGCCCTGGCCCAGCGTCTGGGGCTCGGCTTCGTGCCCGCCCGAAAGCCCGGCAAGCTGCCCCGGGCGCGGTATCGGGAGGAATACGGCCTCGAGTACGGCACCGACGCCTTGGAGATCCACAAGGACGCCTTCAGGCCGGGAAATCGGGTGCTCATCGTGGACGATGTCCTCGCCACCGGCGGCACCGCCGCCGCCGCCCGCAGGCTCGTGGAAGCCTCCGGCGCCAAGGCCGTGGGGCTCACCCTCTTCATCGAGCTGGCGGGCCTCACGGGCCGCGATAAATTACCCGGCCTGCCCGTCTTCAGCGTGCTGCGCTACTGACGCTTGCTGCTGCAGTCCCTCGGGCAGGAGAAGGGTCCGCTCCGGGTACCGCGCTTCCACCCCAGCCTCGATTCGCGCCCGGCCCCCAGGATTCCGGGCCTCTTCCGCAAGGTGGCCTACCCTTGGCCCGGGGACATTTCAGGTGACTTCAGTCAATCCGTCCCCCCTGCGGACACGGCCTCGGATCGAGTAATCGAAATGAAATCAGGAGAACAGGCTCCCTGGAAGGGAACGCGAGCCTTGTGGAAAGAAGCTTGAGTCTGTGTCCAACCACAGATCTAGGCTGCAAAAATGGATGAACGCAACGAACTGACGGCGCTTCGAATGGGAGCCCTGACCAAGATCGCCGGGGTCAGCGATCAGACGGTCCGTCATTACGAACGGCTGGGACTCATCCATTCCCTGGGCCGCACCCAGGGCGGCTTTCGCCTATTCGATCCCAGCGCCGTGGCGCGGATCCAGTTCATCCGTGCCGCCCAGACGATGGGTTTTTCCCTCGAATCCATCAAGCTCCTCTTGAAGGACAAGCGGAAGGATGAGCAGGCCTGCAAGGTGGCCCGGGAGCTCATGTCCGACCACCTGGAGGAGCTGGATCGGCAGATCCAGGATCTGTTGGCCCGCCGCGCGCTCCTGAAAGAACTGGCCGAGAGCTGCTTCCACTGCCTCGGCCCCTGCCACCTTGAGCACGAACTCAATGTTCTCAGCGAAACCGCCTCCGTCCGCGCACCCGGCCCTGGCCGGCCTTGACGCGATTCCAGGGCACCGGGTGGACCTCCACTCCTTCACGGATCTGGATGATCTAAGGCGGGCCCTCGATCAAGCCATCATCCTCGCCGTGACGGATGCCAAGGGGCGCATCCTCGAGGTGAACAAGGCGTTCTGCGAGATTTCCGGCTATTCGGAAGCGGAGCTGCTGGGGCAGGACCACCGCATCCTCAACTCCGGGCACCACCCCAAATCCTTCTTCAAGGAATTCTGGGCGACGATCCTCGAGGGCCGGATGTGGCGGGGCGAAATCAAGAACCTCGCCAAGGATGGGCGCCCCTATTGGGTGGATACGGTCATCGTCCCCCACCTGGGGCCCGACGGACGCCCCTCGCGCTTCCTCGCCCTTCGGATGGATATCACCCCCCGCAAGCAGGCGGAGAGCGCCTTGGCGGGCTCGGGCAGGCTGCTGAGGGGCCTCCTCCAAGGGCCCCTGGACGTGAACGGGGAGGGGCACCTGGGCCAACTCGTCCATCAGATCGGCCGTGCCCTGGATATGCACTGGGTCCTCCTCCTCCGCTTCGAGGGCGCGGAACCCGGTGAGGCCCGCCTCGTCGCCGGCCGCGAGGGGGAGCGGGCCCTCCCCTCCTTCCGATGCGCCATCCAGGGCACCGTCTTCGCCGAGGCCCGCCGTGAGGGGGCCCCCTTCCTGGCCCAGGGGCTTGGGCCGGACGCCCTCCCGCCTGAGATCCCCCTTCACGTTCAGGGCCCGGTTTCCTTCTTCGGCGTTCCCGTGCGGGAGAGCACGGGCGAGGTCGCGGGCCTTCTGGCCGTCCTCGATGTGCGGCCCATGGATCGCCTCGACGCCACCGAAGCGGCCATGGAGGTGTTCGCCGCCTGGGCCGGGGCGGAGATGGAGTGGGTTCGCACGCGTGAGTTCCTCCACCACAGCGAAACGAGCCTCGCCATCGCCCTGGAGGAAATGCGGGCGGGGGTGTGGGAGCGCGATCTGATGACCGATGAGCTCCGGGTGAGCCCCGGGATCCAGGCCCTGCTTGGCCTCGGGCCCGAATGCTTTCCCACCTCCTGGGAAGACTGGCTGGAACTCATCCACCCGGAGGACCGGACGCCCCTGAGGCGGAGCGTCCGGGACCACCTCAAGGGCCGCTCGGCCCGCCTCCACGCGCGCATCCGCCTGCGATCGGCCCTGCGACCGGCAAAGGGTGATTGGATCCGCATGAGCTGCCTCGGAAAGGTCGTCAAGCGGGATGACCAGGGCCAGCCCCTCGCCATGGTGGGCCTCCTCACGGATATCACGGAACTGTGGGCCCAGGAGGAGGCCCTGCGTGAGACCCAGCGACTGGAGAGCCTCGGGCTCCTGGCCGGGAGCATCTCCCACGACTTCAACAACCTGCTCCTGGCCCTGCGGGGGCACTCCCAGATCGCCTCTGATCTGGCCCGGGCGGGGGAGGATCCCCGGGAGGCCCTGGCGAAGCTGGACCTCGTCGTGGACCGGAGCACGGCCCTGGTCCGCCAGCTCCTGGATTATTCCGGAAGGGGAACGCGGGCCCACGAGGCCCTCGACTTCGGCGGCCTGGCCGCCGAGATGGCCGGCCTGCTCCAGGTCTCCGTCCCCAAGCGGATCCAGCTCAGCCTGGACCTTCCTCCGGGCCTTCCCCGCGTGTACGGAGACGCCGCCCAGCTCCGGCAGGTGGTGCTGAATCTCGTCACCAACGCCGCGGATGCCATCGGGGCGGCCGATGGCCGGATCTCGGTCCGCGCCTACGCGCAGTCCCTGGGGGAGGAGGCGCTGAGGCAGTCCTTCCCCGCCGTGGATCTGCGCCCCGGGCCCTACTTCACCCTTGAAGTGGGCGATACGGGATGCGGCATGGAGGAGGTGCTCCTCCAGCACATCTTCGAGCCCTTCTTCACCACCAAGCAGAAGGGCCGCGGGTTGGGTCTCGCCTCCCTCCAGGGCATCGTCCGGAGCCATGGGGGCGCGCTGAAGGTCGCCAGTGCCCCGGGCCAGGGGAGCACCTTCAAGATCCTCCTGCCCGCGGAGGGTGCGGGCTCTTACACCTAGACGCGATGCCGTTCACTTAATGGAATGGGCTCTCGGTAGGTTTGAAAAATCGGAACGCAGAAGACGCAGAAGTTCGCAGAAGACACAGAAAGAGCCGTCCGTCTCGACGCCAGGCGGGCCCGCCTCGTCTGCAGCCATGGCTGGGGGAACGGCCCGCATTGAGTGCTGCGTTTCCTGCGTTCCGCTTTTTGTTCTTATCACCGTTCATCACTGTTCATCACCGGCCTGCTTTGTTTTTCCTCCCAGTTCCAGCATCGCCCGCACTGTCAACTGGCTGCGAAGTGCATCCGGGTGCCGGGAGTCCACAAGGCAAATGAAATCCGGTGATGAACAGTGATTGCAAGTGATGAACGGTGATAAAAGCTTTTCATTTCAATGGTTTGTGCCGCTTCGTGGCTTCCTTGTTTCTAAAGTGAACGGTAGCGCACCTAGACGCGCGCGAGCGGCAACCGCAGCTGGAAACGGCTGCCCATGTCCAGGGGCGCATAGCCCACGTCCCCTTGGTGATCCTGGGCGATGCGGCGGACGATGGCGAGGCCGAGGCCCGAGCCCTTGCGCTTCGTCGTGAAGGCGGGCTCGAAGAGGCGTTCGCGGTTCTCCGGAGCCACGCCCGGGCCGTCGTCCTCCACGCTCAGGGTGGCCACGCCGCCTCCCTCCGCCAGCGTGATGCGCACGGCGCCCCTCGCCTCGCCGGCCTCGCCCTCCACGGCTCCCAGGGCCCCCAAGGCGTTATCGACGTAGTTGATGAGGGCCCGCTTCACCATGTCGCCATCCCAGTTCGCCGAGAGGGGATGGTCGGGCACGATCACATGCCAGGCCACGCCCGGGTGGTTGGGTTTGTAGAGGGCCGCTACCTGCAGCACCAGCTCCCGCGGGTCCACCGGCGTGAACTGGGGTTGGGGCAGGCGCGCGAAGCGGCTGAAGCTTTCCACGAGACGGGCGAGGCTGCCCACTTCCACGAGGATCGTCTCCGCGCCCTCGCGCACGCTCTCGGGATCCAGCTTGCCTTCGCGCCCCTTGCGCAGCAGGCGCTGGGCCGTGAGCTGGATGGGCGTGAGGGG
>CAYWDR010000081.1:0-14026 GCA_964457075.1 uncultured Solibacteraceae bacterium | reverse complement strand
ACCGTGGCCACCCCCGCCCCCCCGGCCCGGAACGACGCGACGCCCGTGAACTACACATCCGGCTTCGCCATCACGCCCAACAACCCCAACCCCACGGGCGGCGCCCCCACCGCCTACGCGATCACCGGCGGCAGCCTGCCCGCGGGCCTCAGCCTGGATCCCAGCACGGGCGTCATCTCCGGCACGCCCACGGCCTCCGGCGCCTTCACCGTGACCATCACGGGCTCCAACGCCGTCGGCGGCGCAAGCCAGACGGTGAACATCACCGTGCTCGCGCCCCTCACGGCGAACCTCTCCGCCAACCCCCCCTCCATTCCCGTGAACCAGTCCTCCAGCCTCACGCCCATCTTCACCGGCGGCACGGGCGTCATCGACCAGGGCCTCGGCACCGTCGGCACGGGCGGCAGCCTGCCCGTGGGCCCCTATGCCACGGCCGGCACTTATCCCTACACCCTCACGGTGACGAACGCGGCGGGCGCCAGCCTGAACTCCACGGCCACCATCACGGTGACGGCCGCGCCCCCCAACAGCGTGACCATCCCCGTGCCCACCACGGGCACCACCTACACGGATTCCACGCCCGGCAGCCCGCTCAACGGCCTCTCCGTCGTCGTGCCCAATCAGGGCTCCGCCGTCTGCGCCGCCACCAACCTCACCGTCACCCGCAACGTGGGCCTGGCCCTGCCCGGCGCCCTCGCCGGTGGCGCCAGCGCGGCCTCCGATCCCTGGACGATTTCCAGCACCGTGGGCTATCCCTTCCGCCTGCCCATGACCGTCACCCTCCCCTATGACGGCACCGGCCTCGCGGCCTCCGACGTCCCCGTGCCCTTCTACTGGGAGCCCGCCTACGGCAAGTGGGTGGCCCTGGGCCTCAAAAAGCTCGACACGACGAACCATCTCGTCACCTTCACCACGCTCCTGCCCGGCCAGTACGCCGTGCTCGTGATCCCCGGCCTCTCCGCCAGCCTCGCCGATCAGAGCCTCGGCTTCACGCCCGGCACCGATGGCTGGTTCCAGCCCAATCAGGGCACCTTTGACGCCCCCGGCGGCTCCTCCTTCGGCATGAGCTCCTTCGCCTCCTGGTACTTCGGGATGCGCAAGGCCACCTTCGGCAACGCCGGCCTCACCACCCTCCTCCGCGAAGGAGACGTCAACAGCACCACCGATGACGTGAGCGCCCGCGCCCTCATCAGCCGCCTCGCCAACGGCACGCAGGAAACCTGGAACAGCCTCTGGTCCCAGAACGCCTACCAGCTCTCCGGCGTGCAGACGGGCCTGGCCCTCATCACGGGCCTGCGAGTCACGGGCCAGCCGCAGATCTTCCTCATGGGCGAGGCCCGCCCCGCCGTGGATAACGCCATCGCCACGGTGGTCACGAGCTACACCCAAGCCACCGGTAAGTTCGGCGTGCTGGATCCCAACTACCCCGGCATGCCCCTCACCATCATCTGGAATTCCGGGTCGGGCGCCTTCACCAGCTACGATCGCGCCGCGGGCTACGTGCCCACCTTCACCCAATACGCCATGGAAGGCCAGCCCAGCATCCACCGCCTGGCGGATTACGAGCGCGTGTTCGACGGCGCCACCGGTGGCTGGGCCACGCCCCCCTTCGCCACGCTTTCCGTGAGCGACGTCTCCGGCACCGGCTCCGTCGCCAGCGGCGGCCTGGCCACCGTGCCCAGCGCCAGCAACGTGACCATCACCGGCTCTATCGCCAACGGCAGCGACACCGCCACCCACCTCTTCTGGAGCCAAAACGGCGGTGCCCGCACGGCCGTGGCCCTCAGCGGCAACAGCTTCACCTTCACCATCCCCGCCCTCCTGGATCCCTACGGCACCCGCATCGCCCTGGAGACCACCGCGAACCCCTGCGACCCCACCTTCAGCTTCACGGGCTACACGGAGTTCAACGTCAAGGAGGCCGGCCGCACCGCCTGGTTCCCCAATATCTGCTTCGAGGGCGGCTCCACTTCGCCCTGGGTGCTGGAGCAGGGCAGCAATGAGGACGTCAAATACCCCGCCAGCCCCACCTTCAACGGCTCCACCGGCGCCATGAACGGCTACGGCGTCGCCTGGTCCGGCGGCAGCATCGATAGCGCCCTCGTGACCGTGGCCAACGATGCGAAGGTCGCTTCCATTTCCCAGGTCTTCGACGGCGCCACGGCCTTCCGCGTGAACAACCCGGCCACGGGCGCCCACATCAGCCGCATCTACCAGAGCCTCACCGTCCCCACGGACGTGGACACGCCCAAGCTCGCCTTCTACTGGGCCGCCGTGATGCAGAACGCCGGCCATGCCCCCTCCGACCAGCCCTACGTCGACATCCTCGTCCAGGACGTCACCAACGGCTTTGAAACGATCTACTTCAAGCACTTCTACGCCAACGATCCCAGCTACCCCGGCTGGATCGCCGGTTCGGGCAGCGGTTCCTCCCAGTTCTACGGCATCAACTGGCAGAAGGTGGGCCTCAGCAATCTCACCTCCCGCAAGGGCCACGTGCTGAAGATCACCGTCACCGCCGCCGACTGCATCCAGACCGGCCACGCTGGCTACGCCTACCTCGACGGTGTCAATTGCAATTGATCCGATTCGTGAAATCCGGAGTTTCCATGCGTTCATTCCTCCTCACCGCCGGTCTCCTGGGCGCCGTCACGTTGACAGCCCAGGACGCCAAGACCTTCACCTGGGGCCAGGGCCAGCTGGGCTTCCTCACGCAGGAGAACTCCGCTTGCGTGAAGGACAGCACGGGCTTCGGCCTGGGCGTGGGCCAGTGGCTCAACCGCCCCCACTGGGGCTGGGAAGCCACCTTCCTCCACAGCGGGCTCACCCGCGAGGGCGACCTTTGGAGGGCCAGCGAGAACCACCTCGATGCCACGGTGCTCTACCGCCCCTGGGAAGCCAAGGGCCGCTGGATCCCCTTCCTTCGCGCGGGCCTCGGCGCCTCCCAGCTGGACGCTCCCCTCTCCCTGAGCGCCCGCAAGACCACCCGCCTGAACTACCTCGCCGGCGTCGGCACGCAAGTGCTCCTGGGCCCCCACAGCCTCGCCTCCCTGGAACTCCGCACGAATGTCGTGCAAACCCGCGCCACTCGCCAGGAGTTCGCCGCCCTCGTGGGTTACGGCTTCCGCTGGGGCGCCCCCGTGGCGGCGCCCGCCCCGGCGCCCAACCCGACTCCCACTGCAGCCCCCGCGCCTGCACCCGTGCCCGTGAAGGTCCTCGAACCCGCCCCCGTCGCCGCCCCTGCGCCCGCGCCGGAGCCCGCGCCCGTCGTGGCGCCCGCGCCACCCCCGGCTCCCGCCCCCGCGCCCCTTCCCAAGAAGATCGTGCTGGGCGAAGCCGTGCTCCACTTCCCCAACAACGGCGACGCCCTCGGCGAAGAGGCCATCAAGGCCATCCAGTCCGTGGCGGACCAGCTCAAGGCCTACCCCGGCGAGTACACCCTCGTCGTCAGCGGCCACACCTCCAGCCTCGGCCCCAAGGCCCACAACAAGGCCCTCTCCCTGCGCCGCGCCCAATCCGTCGCCAAGGTGCTCGTCGCCGGCGGCGTCCCCGCCGCCCGCGTCAGCGCCGTCGGCCTCGGCCCCGACCAGCCCGTCTCCGAGAACAAGACCCACGCCGGCCAAAGCAAGAACCGCCGCGTCGAAATCGATGTCAAGACGGCGGATTCCGTCGAGAAGACCCGCACGGATACGAGCACGGTGGATACGGCAGCCCCCAAGGCCAAGCCCGCCAGGAGAGGCAAAAAGGCTGCGAAGAAGTAATGCGCAGGCGCATGAATCGAGGGGCCCCGCGAGGGGCCCTTCGTTTGTTGGGGAGCTGAGTATCTTAGGTGATGCCCATCGCCCTCCTCGGCCCCACCGCCTCCGGCAAGTCTTCATTGGCCTTGGCGGTGGCGGCGCGGGTTCGGGGGATGGTGGTGAATGGGGATCCGTTCCAGGCGCTGCAAGGGCTGCGCATTGGGACGGGGCAGCCGGAGGAGGCGGAGCGCCAGGGGGTTCCTCACGTCGGCTACGGGGTGCTGCCCCTGTCGGCGCGGCCCAATCCGAAGGAGTTCGGCGGCCTCGTGCGGGGGTGGTTGGCTTCGGCGGAGCGGCCCGTGCTCGTGACGGGGTCGGGGCTTTACTTGCGGGGGATCTGGGATCAGTTGACGGACCTGCCCGACGTTCCGCCTGAGACGGTGGAGCGGGTGCGGGGGTGGGGGCGCGCCCTGGGGATGCCGGCCCTGCATCGCTTCCTTGGGGCCGTGGATCCGGGCCGGGCGGCGGAGCTGCATCCCAACGATTCGGCGCGGGTGCAGCGGGCCTTGGCCTTGCACCTCGCCACGGGGCGGCGGCCCTCGGAGATCTTCGGGGGCGTGGCCACGGGCGTGCCGGAGGGGTGGCGGGCCCTCGTCGTGCAGCCCACGCGGGAGGCCCAGCGGGCGCGCATCGCGCGGCGGGTTCGGGGGCAGGTGGCGGCGGGCTGGCCGGCGGAGGTGGTGGCCCTCGTGGAGGCGGGGCACGGCCCCGATCTGGAGGCCCTGCGGCCCCTGGGCTACAACCACTGGATGGCGGGCGGGGATCCCGCACGGATCGAGGCGGCCATCGTGACGGCCACGCAGCAGTTCGCCAAGCGGCAGACGACGTTTTTTGGCAATCAATGGCCCGAGGTGCCCGCTTGGGATCCGGATTCGGAGCCCCTGGAGTTGGCCTTCGAGCGGTTAGGGATCCCATGAAGCCGGAGCCGTACTTCGAAGGACGCACCCGCGTAGAGGTGGCCCGGGGCCCCGGCTGGGCCTGGGTGGGCCTTCGCAGCGGCGACGGCTTCCACCGCCTTCACGGGGACACGCTGAAGGCGCTGGATCGCTGTTTCATCGAGCTGCGGTGGGCGGGCGTCCGGCGGCTGGCCTTCTCGGGCGCGGCGTGGATGGAAGGGCCGGGCCATCACTTTTGCGCGGGAGCGGATCTCCACGAGGTGGCGAGCTTGGATCCCGTTTCCGCCGAGCCCTTCGCAAGGCTGGGTCAGCGGGTGATGCTGCACCTCCTCTGGCCCGGCTGGCGCACCCTCACCTTGGGCAGCGGCGTGGCCATGGGCGGCGGCTGCGATCTGATGCTGCATGGCCAGGAACGCTGGGCGGTCGAGGGCCTGCGACTCGCGCACCCCGCGGCGAAGCACGGCATCCTCACGGGGTTCGGGGGCACCGTGCGGCTCGTGGAGCTGCTGGGCGAGGCGGGTGCCGATCGGCTCTTCGCGGGGTTGGAGCATTGGGATGAGCGCGTGGCCCTGGAAGTGGGGGCGGTGCAGCGAGTCGTGGCGGCGTGCGAGGCTTCGCAGGCCGTATGGGATTGGTTGAGTAACAAGTCAGAAGCTGACTCCATGAGACGGGTTCTGCAAAAGGATCCTTGAACCACGAAGACCACCAAGACCACGAAGGGGCGCCGACCCATCCTCGCCATCCCTTTCCAGGGCGGCAGCGGGCGGGCCCTCGAAGGCCCGCCCGCTGCCGCCCTGGAAAGCAGGTCCAGCAAGCTGGATCTGGGACCGAAGGTCCGGATGGCATGTCCTACGACCCGAGGGGGCATTCGCGTTCATTGGCGTTTCATTCGCGCCATTCGCGTTCCAGCTTTCCTTCGTGGTCTTCGTGGTTCAAAAAGGCCATTGGCTCACCGCGCCTGCATGGCCCCCGCCATCATGGCCACGAAGAAGATGCCCCCGTAGATGCAGCAGCAGAGCATCAACGGCGTTAGCGCCGCGCAGACGCCCCGCCAGGTGTCCGTGCGATGCATGCGCGCGAGGCCCATGCCCAGGACGACGGGGACGAGGGCGAGCACCACGTAGTTGAGCAGGGGGATGAAACTGCCCAACGTGAGAAAGCCCAGGCCGTAGCCCGTGGCGCGCAGGGTGTGCAGCAGGGGTTGCCCCTGCTTGAGGCCGCCCCAGAGCCAGAGGCAGGCGTGGTTCACGAGCCCCCACAGGAGCATCTGCACGAAGTAGATGATCGGCATGATGAGAAACCCCAAGGGCACCAAGGCCGCGAACAGCCAGGGGGGCGGCGCCCCGGGCCCCTTGAGATCCTTCATGAGGGCGGGAAATAAAATCGCCCCCATCACGAGGAAGAACAGGCCCAGGAGCACCAGGCCCGGAACCGCCATCACGAGTATGAAGCGCCAGGGGGCGCCGAGGCTGTCGCCGGAGGGAACGCGGGCCATGAGCTCCGTGGGCGCCTTGAAGGCCATGGCAAACATCTCCCCCAGGCGGGACCAGAACCGGGGGTAGCGCTCAGGATCCTCCCAAGGCACCCGCGCCGCCGGGTCCAAGGTCTCCGGCCCGCCTTCCAACGCGCTGGCCGGGGGCAGATAGGGGTTGAAGCCGGGATCGGGGGAGCTCATACCCAACTATACTTGTGGATTCGCGGCCCGATCCCTTGACCCACGACCCCACCTCCTTCGGTTCCTACCGGCTCATCCAGGCGCTGGGCGAGGGGGCCATGGGCACCGTGTGGCGCGCCATGGATCTCCGGCTGGAACGCGAGGTCGCGCTGAAGGTCCTCAAGGACGTGGACGAGCACCGTCGCCGGGCCCTGCTGGCGGAGGCCAAGCTGGCCTGCCAGCTGAACCATCCGAACATCGCGCACATCTACGACGCCGGCGAGGTGGAGGACGTTCCCTACATCGCCATGGAGCTGGTGGAAGGAGAGGGCCTGCGCCGCCTGGTGGGCCCGCCCATGCCCTTCGCCCGGCTGCTCGCCATCGCGAAGCAGGCGGCCTCCGCCCTCGCCCACGCCCACCTCAAGGGCATCGTCCATAGGGATATCAAGCCGGAAAACCTCGTCCTCACGGGCGATGGCACCCTCAAGATCCTCGACTTCGGCATCGCGCGCCGCGAGGCGGAGCAACAGGCGGCCAGCGCCACCAGCCACCACATGACGCTCATCGAGCGCACGGCCCCCGGCTATAGCCAGGGAACCCCGGCCTACATGAGCCCCGAGCAGGCGAACGGATTCGCGCTCACGGGGAACTCGGATCAATTTTCCCTGGGCGTCGTGCTCTTCGAGTTGGCTTCGGGGCTCCGCCCCTTCCAGCGGGAGACGCTGGTGGAGACGCTCTTCGCCGTGGTGAAGGACGACGCGCCTTCCCTCTCGGCCCTGCGCCCCGATTTGCCCCAGGGTGTCGTGAAGGCCATCCACCGGATGCTCGCCAAGCGGGCCGAGGATCGCTTCCCCACGATGCAGTCGGCGGTGACGGCCCTGGAGGACGAGGTGCCCACCGCGGCCGTGCCCCACGCGGGCGTTCCCGTTCCCGGGCCTGCGCCCCGGCCATGGCTGTTGGCGGGCGCGGCGCTCGTCCTCGTGGGCGCGGGCGCCGCGGGCACGTGGATGCTCAAGGGCCGCGACCCCTCGGGCCTCGCCAAGGCGCGGGCGGAAGCGGTCGTGGACTCCCGCAAGGGCCGGCGGGTCATCGCCGTGCTGCCCCTGGAGCAGCTGCGGCCCGACGCGGAGCACGCCTGGCTCGGCAGCAGCTTCGCGGATGCCATGAGCATGGGCCTCGTGCAACGGGAGGATCTCCTCGTGCTGGATCGCCTGCGGGTGGTGGAGGTGATGCAGCGGCTCGGCGAGGTGCCGGGGCAGGCGCCCAAGGCGCTGGGCGCGCTGGGCAAGGCTCTCGCGGCGGAGGAACTCGTGCTGGGCAGCTACCAAGTGGTGGGCGGCCACGTCCGGCTCACGGTGCGGGTGCTCGACGCCAAGCTCGGCGCGACCCGGAAGCAATTCCAATTGGATCACCCCATGGCCAGCCTCCTGAAGCTGGAGGATGAGCTGCAGGCCCGCCTAGCCAAGGAGTTGGGCTCCACGGAAGGCGGCGGCGCCATGCGCCAGGCGCGGGATCCCCGTACCCGGGAGATGCTGGCCCGAGCCGAATCCATCCTCACGGAGGGCAACCAGGATAGCCTCCAGGTGGCGCGGAACTTCTTCCGCTCGGCCATGGCGATCGAGCCGGATTACGCGCCCGCCCAGGCGGGCATGGCTTGGGTGCTGGCGGAGACGGGCTCCGTCCTCGCGCTCAACCAGGCCCGTTTCAAGGATGCGCAGGCGACCCTGGAAGAGGCCAAGGTCCACGCAGAGAAGGGCATCGCCCTGGATCCCAGCGTGGGCCGCGCCTATCGGGCGCTGGCGGCCATCCGCCTGCGGCAGGGCGATCTCGATGGCGCCGCCCGCGCGGCCCTGCAGGCCTCCCATCTGGATCCGGGAGATTATCGCGCCTACGACATGCTGGCCGATGTCTTCGCCTCCCTGGAGGGGGACGAGAATCACGCCGCGGCCCGCCGCTACTTCGAAAAGAGCCTCGCCCTCTACCCCCAGAGCTGGAACGCCTACCACCGGCTCGGCGTGCTCCTCCAGAACACGGGCCAGTGCGCCGAGGCCGTCGCCTTTTCCGAAAAGGCCGTGCAGTTGAAGCCCACCGCGGAGTTCGCCTACATCACGGCCGCCGATAGCCTGTTCTGGCTGGGCCGCCCCGCCGAGGCCGAGGGCTGGGTGCGCAAGGGCCTCGCCCAAAGCCCCAGCAGCCCCATCCTCCGGGGCCTCGCCGCCTACGCGGCCGCGGAGCGGAAGGACCTCGGCGAAGTGGAGAAGTGGCAGCAGGAGCTGCGCATGGCCTGGCCCGAATCGAGCGCCACCGCCGTCTTCCTCCGGGGACTGGGCCCCCTCGCCCGCCGCGACCTCCCCGCCCTGCAGGCCGCCTGGACGCCCTACCTCCAAAAGCTCCAGACCGAGGACCTCGCCCAGAAGGGCTACAACGAAAAGCGGGCCACCTCCGTGAACGCCTACTTCATGGCCCGGGTCCTCAGCGGCCTGGGCGACCGCGCCAACGCCGCAGCCCTGCTGGACCTCGCCGAGCGGCTGCACCCGGGGAAGAAGCTCGTGGCGGCGAAGGATCCGGCGTTCAAGGGGTGAGGCGGCCGGTCAGCCCCTGGAAAGCTCCAGGATGCATTTCCGCGTCTCCTTCATGAGCTCATCCCGATCCGCGAAGGCCGCCGGATCCAGGGGTGCGCCCACGCGCAGGCGGTAGTGGCCGGGCCAGATGCGCTTCGCGTTGGGGGGGAGCACTTGGTAGGCGCCGTTGAGGCCCATGGGGACGATGGGCACCTTGGCCTCCATGGCGAGGTTGAAGGAGCCCTTCTTGAAGGGCAGCAGTTCGCCCGTGCGCGTGCGGGTGCCCTCGGGGAAGACGACGACGCTCTTGCCCGACTGGATGCCTTGCGCCGCCTGGGAGAGGCTGTTGATGGCCCGTTCCCGGTGGCCCCGGTCGATGAAGATCACGCCGGCGCACATGGCGGCCCAGCCCACGAAGGGGATGTACTTCACTTCCTTCTTCGCGATGAACACGGGGTGGGCGGGGATGACCCCCACGAGGAAGGGCGGATCCAGCTGGCTCTCGTGGTTGCACATGAAGAGGCAGGGTTGGCCGCCGTTCCGGATGGCCTCAGGCAGGTTCTCCCAGCCCTCGATGGACCACTGGATCCCGCATACGGCGAACACGCTCTTGTAGAACATCGGCGCGATGGTGAAGAAGGATTTCCGGGGACCCAGGAAGGGCGCCGCGATCAGGATGCTCATCACGGTGAACACCACCATGAAGACGCCCCAGATCATCGTCAGGACGCCGAACGTCCAATGGTTCCTCCAACTGGCCACGCGTCACTCCTTGTGATATCTCAAACCTAGCAGGGCAAGGAGTTTCCCGTGGGCATCACCGAAAAAGTCCTATCCGATCACCAGGCCCTAAAGCGAGTCGCCACTCTCGTGGAGACGGCCGGCCGCGTGGACCGGTTCAGCTAGGGGAACGCGAGCGCGAAGTTGGCCGCAAGCGCCTGAGCTTGCCGGGAGCCCGATTCATACCCCGCCGCACCCCGACCGATACCGGCTCCATGTCATTCCGGGGACTGGGGATGCTGCTGGCCGGGTTGGCCGCCTTGGCGTTGGGGGCCCAGCCCTCCGGCCGCCTCGGGAGCCGTGTCTACGGCGTGGACCATGGCCTGAGGCTGGAGTGGATCCAGTGCCTCGCCCAGGATTCCCGGGGTCTCCTTTGGATCGGCGCCGCCGATGGGCTGCTGCGCTTCGATGGCCGCACGTTCGTGCGTACCGCCTTGCCCGGGGCCCAGGGCATCGCACGGATGGCCAGCTCGAACCAGGGCCTATGGGTTGCCACGGACGATGACCGCCTGTTGCGCCTGGAGGGGGATGGGGCTCTCCGATGGGTCCGCCTTCCCACCGGCCCTTTGGGCGATATGGGGCTCGATGCCCGGGATCGGCTCTGGATCATGGTGGGGGGCCGAGTCTTCGCCCAGGGGCCGGATCTCTCCTTCCGGGAGGCCGGTGGTCCCGAGGGCCTCACGGGCCTCGCCGTGGATGCAGACCAGGGGCTCTGGGCCGTGGATGGGCGGGATTTGTGGCGCAAGGAGGAGGCGGGCGAATGGCGCCGCATCCCCGGCCCGAGGCTCGTGGGCGACGAGCGCCTCCGGCAGGTCGCGGTGGATGGGGAGGGTCACGTGTGGGTGGGGGCCCTGCGGCGGATCTTTCAATGGGATCCCAAGGAACTCTGGAGGCCCCGCCCCGTGGGCGAAGGGCCCTATCTGCGCGCCTTTTATCGGGATGGCCTGGGCGGCGTGTGGATCACGGGCTTTGGCGGCACCCATCGGGTTCGCGGGGGGCAGATCGAGGGGATTCACCTCGGCAAGGAGGGTATCGGTGCCCTCGTCTGGGGCCTTCAAATGGATCAGGAAGGCGGTCTCTGGGCTGGGGAGGGACAGCTGCACTACCTCTACTGGGGGAGCCCTTGGCGCCTCCATTCCGTCCAGGAGGGGGGCCCACAAGCCACTTGGCAGGTATCCCAGGATCCGCGGGGACGGATATGGGTGGCGGGCAACGCAGGGCTGGTGGTCTCGCAGGGGGACGGCTGGCGCGCCGTGATCCCGAACGTGCCCTTCCTGCGTGCCGCGGTGGCTCCCGATGGCGCCATTTGGGCGGGGGGCTACCCTTACGGGCGCTTCTTCCGCGTGGATCCGGTGACGCTCAGGGCGCAGCGCGTGGAGATTCCTGAGCTTCCGCCCGGGGAGGGCAGCACCCGGGGCTTCGCCTTCGACACCCATGGGGGCGTGTGGGTCTCGGATCGTCAGGGGCGCCTGTTCCGTGGGCAGCGATCCGGCTCGGGCTGGCGCTGGGAAGGGCAAAAGGTGGCGCCCCTGCATGCGCCGTTGCGCGGCATCCTGAGCGATGCGGCCGGGCGCGTCTTCCTGATGCACGCGGGCGGCGTGCTGGTGCGCGAGGGCCGGGAGTGGCATCCCTTGCCAGACCTGGCCGATCAGCCCGTGCAGCGGATCATCCCCGGGCCCGACGGCCGCCTTTACGTGGCCTATGCGGGGTCTCCGGTGGTGACCCTCCATCGGATCGAGCATGGGATCTGGCGCCGGGAGCGAAGGGTTGAGCTGCCGGTCGGGGAGCTCCAGGTGGAAGCCATGGCCGTGGACGGCGAAGGCATCCTCTGGCTCAGCACCTCGGATGGGGTGCTGCGCGTGGATCTCCAGAAGGGGGGACAGCCCCTGCGCTTCGGTGCCGGAGATGGTCCCCCCTCGAGTTTGGGGTCGGAATTGGGCCTCCTGGTGGATCGGGGCGGACGCCTTTGGGTGAGCACGGCCTCGGGGCTCGCGAGCTTCACCCGGCGCATCGAGGCCGGGCCGCGGCCCCTGCCGGCCCCCTGCCTGATGGAGGTGCGCTCGGCGAAGGAGGACCGGCCGCCGGGGCCCTCCGGGGAATGGCGATCCCACGAACCGCTCAACCTCCGCTTCGCCGTCCCCAGCTACCGGTACCCCAGCCGCCTCCGCTACCAAGTGCGGGTGGAGGGGATCGATTCCGATTGGCAGACCCTGGAGCGCCCCGAGGCCCACCTCGGCGCCCTCCCCGTGGGGCAGTGGCGGATCCGGGCCCGGGGCCTGCTGCTGGGCGCCGGGCCCGGCGCCGAATCGGAGCTCCTCCTGCGCGTGCTGCCCCTCTGGTACGAAACGTGGTGGGTGCGCGGGCTGGGCGTCGTGCTGCTGCTGGGCGCCGGAGCCCTGGGCGTGCTCGTGCGGGACCATGCCATGCGCCGCCACAACCTTGAGCTCCAGGCCTTGGTGGAGGCCCGTTCGGTGGAACTGCGCGACGCCAACCGGGAGCTGAAGGCCGCCACCCAAGCCAAGAGCGAATTTCTGGCCAGCATGAGCCACGAACTGCGAACGCCCCTCAACGCGGTGCTCCTCTATGGCGAGCTCATCTGTGACACCGCGGCGAATATGGGGTACACGGAGATCCTGGCCGATACCCGCCATATCCAGGATGCGGGGCGCCACCTCCTGGGCCTTATCAACGGGATCCTGGATCTCTCCAAGATCGAGGCAGGCAAGATGGCCGTGGATTGGGCGGTGGTCGCCCTCCCCGGCCTCGTCGAGGAGGTGAGCGCTGCCACCCGGCCCCTCGTCGCGGCCCACGCCAACCGGCTACAGATCCAAACAGAGGCTCTGCCCCGGGAGTTCCGGACGGATCCTCTCAAGCTCAAGCAGGTGCTCATCAACCTCATCGGCAACGCCTCCAAGTTCACCGAGGCCGGCACCATCACCCTGCGCTTCCGCCGCGAATCCGAGGGTCTGTACGTGGAGGTGGAGGATACCGGGGTGGGCATGACCGAGGCGGTGGTGGAGCGCCTCTTCTCACCCTACGAACAGGGGGACGCCGCCTCCCGCGCCAAGCACGGCGGCACGGGCCTCGGGCTCGCCATCAGCCACCAGTTCGTCGCCCTCCTGGGCGGCACCTTGAACGTTTACAGCCGGCCCGGCGTGGGCACCCGCTTCGCCTTCACCCTCCCCTGGGAGGCCGAGCCGGGCTCAGGCCGCTCGGATTCACCCTCTAAGTGAGGCCTAAGGCACTGGATCCTCGCCCCCATGCGTCAGGGGCGAGCACTTGATCAACCGCCACGTCGTCAGCAACCCGCCCCGCAGCGCGCCGTACTTCCGCACGCAGCCGAGGCCGTAGTGGCTGCAGGTGGGGTGGAACTTGCAGGCGGTGGGGAGGGCGGGGCTGAGGGTGAGCTGGTAGGCGCGGATGGCGCCCCGGGAGACCCAGGCCGTGGGCTGGAGCCACACGGGGAGCAGGGCTTCCAGCACGAGGAGGATGGCGAGGGTCCAGAGGGGGTGGATCGAGATCCAAATCACCAGCTGGGCCATGCGCTTCATGCCCCGGCCTTGGAGAGCTCTTCCTTGTAGGCGCGGGCCTCGTCGAGGAAGGCGCTGACGAGATCCTCCTCCTTGACCTTGCGCACGAGCACGCCGCGGCGGTAGATGAGGCCTTCGCCGGCGCCGCCGGCCACGCCCAGATCCGCGTCCTTGGCTTCGCCGGGGCCGTTCACGACGCAGCCCATGACGGCGTAAGTGATGCCCGTGTGGTCGATCTCCTTGAGGCCGGCCTCGATCTCGTTGGCCACGCGGTTGAGGTCGATCTGCACGCGGCCGCAGGAGGGGCAACTCACCATGCGGAAGCCGCCTTCGCGCAGGGCGAGGCCGCGCAGCATTTCGTGGCCCACGCGGCACTCCTCCTCGCCATCCCCCGTGAGGGAGACGCGAATGGTGTCGCCGATGCCCTCGGCCATGAGGATGCCCAGGCCCAGGGAACTGCGGATGGTGCCGCCGAAGGGCGTGCCCGCTTCCGTGACGCCCAGGTGGAAGGGGTAGTCCACCTGCTTCGCCAGCAGGCGGTAGGCCTGCACGGTGCGGATGACGTCGCTGGCCTTGAGGCTGATCTTCGTGTTGGTGAAGCCCTCTTTTTCAAGGAGCTCCAAGTGGCGCAGGGCGCTCTCCACCATGGCCTCGGGGGTGGCCGTGCCGAACTTCTCCAGCAGGTCCTTTTCCAGCGATCCGCCATTCACGCCGATGCGGATGGGGATGCCCTTTTCGCCGGCCTTATCGACGACGGCGCGCACGCGATCCTGGCCGCCGATGTTGCCGGGGTTGATGCGGAGGCAGG
>CAYWDR010000080.1:0-14098 GCA_964457075.1 uncultured Solibacteraceae bacterium | reverse complement strand
CTCGACATCAAGCTTGGGAAGCTTGCGTTCTACCACTGAACTACGCCCGCAAGCGCTTGTACTGATGCTACTTCAAAGGGCCCGAGGGGGGCAAGGTCCGGGGGGACGCGTGGCTTGTAAAGTTGATAATAGAATTTGTATTTGTTACAACCGATGCGTTAAATTACGAGCCCACCCTCTTCTATCCGGAGCGCCCATGAAATCCCGACGAGAGCAAGGATTCACCCTCATCGAAGCCGCCGTGGCCATCGCGGTGGTGGCCATCCTATCCGGCATCGTGGTGCCCCTCGTGGTGAAGAACCTCAACGATAGCCGCGTGGCCCGTGCGAAGAACGATATCCAGGTCATCGCGGCGGCTATCGCCTCCCAGCTGAAGGATACGGCGCGCCGGCCCAACGCCGCGGGTCCCACGGGATCCACGGGTGTAGGCAGCGCGGTGTGGGCCAGCGGTCCTGCCTCCACAGCCCTTTACCCCACGGGCGTCACCGCGACGGGCGCCGGGAACAACCTCACGAGTCTGTTCGGGAATGCGGGAACCGTCCTAGCTACTCAGACCATGTTCTTCGGGGCGGGTTCGGGAGTAACGGTGGCTTCCGAATTCGGGTATAAGGGCCCATACCTGGGCACCGACGTCACCGCCAAGCTGGATCCCTGGGGCAGCCGGTACGTGATCCTCGGCTACAACGGGACGGGCCAGACCAGCGGGACCGTCAATCCGATCTGGGTCGTGTGCGCGGGGCCCGATACTGCCATCCTCCCCGCCAACTTCAACGGCGGTAACGGCCCCATTCCCGTGGGTGGCGCTCCCGTGACTTGGACCCAGACCGCGGGTTCCGTTTCCGTGGATGATCTCATCGTCCGCGTGAACTAGGGTTCCATGTCGATAGGCCCGTCCCTTCCGCTAGGCTGGGACGGGTCTTCCCATACATGAGCGCGAATCCATCCGGTTCCCCGGCTCCCCGCAAACTCCTGGGCGAACGCCTGGTGGCCCAGGGCCTGCTCACGGAGCGGCAGCTGGAACTGGCGGTGCGGGAGCAGAAGCGCACGGGCGTCATGCTGGGCGAGATCATCACCCAGTTGGGGCTCGTCACGCCGCAGACGCTCAGCGCCGTGTTGGCGGAACAGGGCGGCGTCCGGTACGTGGAACTGGGCGATGTGGACATCCCCAAGGAGGCCCTGGCCCTTCTGCCGGAGGAGATGGCCCGGCGCCTGAACGCGCTGCCCCTCTCCCTGGATGGGGGCGTGCTCACCCTCGCCATGGCCAACATCTACGATATCGAGGCCCTGGGTGAGGTGGAGGCCTACACCCGGCGCCACGTGGAGGTGACGGGCGCGGCCGAGGAGGATATCCACGTCAAGATCAACGAGGCCTACGGCGAGCGGAAGACGCTGGAGGAGCTCATCGAGGAGGCCATCCAGGCCTCCTTGGGCACGACGCGGGATCCCGAGGCGGAGCTCCCCGTCGTGCGGCTCGTGGATCAGATCATGCTCAAGGCCGTGCGGGACCGGGCCACGGATCTGCATGTGCAGCCGGGCCCCCGCACGGTGCTCACCCGCTACCGCGTGGACGGCACCCTCCATCAGGGGCCCAGCCTCCCCAAGGCCGTGCAATCCGCCGTGGTGGCCCGCCTCAAGATCCTCGCGGAAGTGAACCTCGCGGAAAACCGCCTGCCCCAGGATGGCAAGTTCCAGTTCACCTACGGCAAGCGCCACTTCGACGTGCGCGCCTCCTTCCTGCCCAACAACCACGGCGAGAAGGTGGTGCTGCGCTTCCTGGACAAGACGAAGCTGGTGATGGGCCTCGATCAGCTGGGCATGCCGGATGCCATCTACGAGCGCTTCCGGAAGATGCTCGCCCTGCCCCATGGCGTGATCCTCGTGACGGGCCCCACCGGCAGCGGCAAGACCACGACCCTCTACTCGGCCCTGAACAGCATCAACGGAAGCGATCGCTGCATCGTGACGGTGGAGGATCCCGTCGAGTACGAGCTGCCCCTCATCACCCAGGTGCAGGTCAACGTGAAGTCCGGCCTCACCTTCGCCGCGGGGCTGCGCAGCATCCTCCGGCAGGACCCCGATATCATCCTCATCGGCGAGATCCGGGATCACGACACGGCGGAGATCGCCATGCGGGCCGCCATGACGGGGCATCTCGTGCTCTCCACCCTGCACACGAACGATCCCGTGGGCTCCCTGCCGCGGCTGAAGGATATGGGCGTGAGCAATCTGGAGCTGGCCGCCAGCCTCCAGGGCGTGCTGGCGCAGCGGCTCGTGCGGGCCAACTGCCAGGCCTGCGCGGAATCCTACACGCCGGAGCCCGAATCCCTCACCCTGCTCAAGCCGGAACAGCGCGCGGGCCAGTGGGAGAAGGGACGGGGGTGCGAATACTGCGGTCAGACCGGCGTCCGGGGCCGGCGGCCCATCCACGATCTGCTCTTCATCAGCCCGGCCATCCGCGAACTCATCGCCAAGGGCGCCGCGTTGGGAGAGATCGAGGCCCAGGCCCGCGCGGAGGGCAAGACGAGCCTCTTCGAGCACGCCTTCAACCTGGCCCGCAAAGGCCTCATCACCCTGGAGGAAGCACTGCGCGTCTCCATGGCGGAGGACGCCTGATGCCCAGCTTCGCCTTCACCGCCAAGAGCTACGATGGCCGCGTGATCCGGGGCGTCCGCTCGGCCTCCAGCGAGGACGAACTGGCCAACGCCCTGGCCCGCGAAAAAGCCTTCCTCGTGAAGGCGGAAGTCGAAGGGGTGGCGCGGCTGCGCCGCGCCACCATCTCCCGCAAGGATCAGGTGGCCTTCCTCATGCACCTGGGCAGCTACATCGAAGCGGGCGTGCCCATCCTCGCCGCCCTGGCGGATTACCGGATGCCGGAAAATCCGGATCTCGACGCCGCGTTCACGGATATCCGCCGCCGCATCGAGGGGGGCGCCAGCCTCTCCGAGGCCTTCCAATCCCACCCGAGCCTCTTCTCCCATCTGCAGATCAACATGATCAAGGCGGGCGAGGCCAGCGGCCGGCTGGATGAGGCCCTGCGCGAGGTGGTGAAGCTCGTGGAATGGGAGGAGTCCTTCGCCGCCCAGATCAAGCAGGCCAGCACCTATCCGCTCATCGTCCTCGGCGTGATCGGCCTCGCGATCCTCGCGGCCTCCATCTTCGCCTTCCCCCCCATCCTCAAGATGCTGAGGGAGTTCAACGTGGCCATGCCGCTGCCCACCCGGATCTTCCTGGGCGTGGGCGACTTCATGGTGAGCTTCGGTTGGGCCGTGGTGGCGTTGCCCACCTTGCTCTACACCGGCCACCGCATGTCCCTGCGGGATGACGCCTACAAGCTGTGGTGGGACACCCGCAAGCTCACGGCCCCGCTGGTGGGGCCCCTCGTCACGCGCATGGGCCTTTCCCGCTTCGCCACCTTTTTCGCGGCCCAGTTCCGGGCCGGCATCCCCATCGTGCAGATCCTCCGGGAATGTGAAGGCGTCACGGGCAACGCCCGCCTTTCTCTCGATGTGCGCCGCATCCGCGAGGGCATCGAGGGCGGCGAACGCCTGGGCGCCATGGCCGCCGCCGTGGGCACCTTCCCGCCCCTCGTCGTGCGCATGCTCGCCATCGGCGAAGAGGCCGGCAATCTGGAGCAGACCCTCACCAAGGTGAGCCAGTACTTCGACGCCGAGGTGCAGTCGGGCGTGAAGCGCTTCTTCCAGCTGCTGGAACCCCTCATCGTCGTGGGCCTCGCCTCGCTGCTCGTCTTCGTGGCCCTCGCCATCCTGCTCCCCATCTACACGCTCATCGGAGGCATCAATGCGGGCGTCCAGTAGGCGAAGTGGGTTCACGCTGATGGAAGTGGCCATCGCGATCGCGGTCATTGCGATATTGGCGGGGACGGCGATTCCGTTGGTGTTGAAGAGCGTGAATCAGGCTAGAGAACAGCGCATCCGGGCGGAAATGAAGCTGCTTTGGGAATCCGCCTTTGGTTCCGCGGATCGGCAAGTGGCAAATATGCGAACTGATTTTGGCTTTGATCCGGCCATCCCGACCAGCTCGTTCACATCCTTCCCGAAGGCGACCAATCGTTCGGCCGTGCCCGGCGCCACTCCGCCTGCTTACCCCGCAGCTGCATCCGGCGCACCCTTCAATTGGGGGTGGAATGGCGCTTATTGGTTGGGGTCCACCCGCTCGATCGGTGGTCAACAAGTGCCCGTGGATCCTTGGGGAAGACCCTACCTCATCAGACGTCTTGCGGGAGGATCCTATCAAATCCTATGCAGAGGGTTAAATGGAATTAATGATACGGCTTACACCGTGGACCAACCCACTCAAGACGACTACGTTTACCCACTTTCATCGGTGAACATCGCCACCCAATCTGGGGGAACGGTGGTGGTCTCGGTGCTCAACAAACGTGCGACCACGCTCCTAAATGTTCGCGTCTCCTTCTCGACGCGGTTAGGCGCAACCTACGGCGCGCCACCCAGCGGAGGCAACCTTGCAGTGAAAACCCCTCTGCCCAGCGATCTGAATCCCGACGAGACCGGGAAAACCGTTGCGGTCACCCTACCCCAAGGTGTCTCATCCGTCTCCGTGACGGTGGGTGGTGTGCAAGTGGCGAATGAGGTCTTCGAACTCGCACCCGGCGCATCTCGCGTGCTTTCCTACATCATTCACTGACCATGTCCAAACCCTCCAAACACACCTTCGTCCTGGTCATGGAAGACCAGGGCGCAGCCCTGCGGGATGGCGATGGCGGTCTGCTCGTCGCCCTTCCGGGCGTGGCGGCGGGGCCGCAACGGCGCTCGGAGTGGGGGTCGGCCCTGCGGGGGGTGATCCCTCGCGGCTCGGAGCTGCGGGTGGCGTTGGGGCAGTCCAGCCTCTCGGTGAACTGCCAGGGCGCTCCCTTTCTCGGAGCATCGGAGCTGCGCGATACGGCCCGCCGCATGGGGGCCGCGGAAGGAGGGGGCACGGCGGCCACGGGGGCCGCCCTTGATGCCGATCCCGAGGCGGAAGGGGGCCACGTCCTATGGGTGGCGACCCTGCCCTCGCGGGAGATGCACGATTTGGTGGCCCTCGCCGAGGATCTGGATCTTCGATTCACGTTGGCGGCGCCGTGGGCGCGGCTTCTGCAGCGGGGGCTGGAGGGTGGGCCTGCGCTGCCCCGGGATCGCATGGTGCTGGCCCTGGATGGGGGCCAAGGCCGCCTCTGCGTCTTCATGGGGCCCGGGCTGCTGCTCCAGCGTACCTTTCGCGTGCCGGAGGACGAGGACGAGGAGACCCGCCTCGAACGCGTCATCCAGGAGCTGGCGCGCACCCTGCAGTTCGCGAAGCAGCGGCAGCGGAACCTCAGGGTGGAGCACTTGCTGCTCGTGGGAATGGAAGCGCCCTCCGCGCCCTTCCTGGACCGGTTGAAGGGCCTTCACCTCACGGCCCACGAAGGGCCCGGGGATCTTTGGCCCGTCCTATGGCGCGGCCTGGAGCGGGAACGCAAGGGCGGCCTGAACCTCGTGCCCGTGGAGGTGCTGGAGGCCCAATCCCGCAAGGTGGCCCGGCTGGTGCTGTGGGTCGCCTCCTTTCTCGCGCTGGGGCTCATGGGCGCCATGTGGGGCTGGCTGCGATGGAGCGTGGATCAACGGGGCCGGGATGCGGATCAGATGGAGGCCACCCTCGTCCAGCGGAAGGCCCTCCAGGCCCAGCGCCATGAGGTGGTGGGGGCCCGCGTGCCCCTGTGGCGCCTGCGGGTGGCCGCGGCCCGGCAGATCCGGGGTGGGCAGACCCGCGGGCGGCTCGGAGCCCTCCTGCGGGAAGCCCCGGCGGGCGTGGCCCTGGAGAAGGTGGAAGTCCTCCAGGCCCCGGGTGAGGCCTTGAGGTACCGCTTCGTCGTCACGGGCACGGCGCTCACGGAGCCCTCCTTCAGCACCGGGCCGCTTTCCCTCTACCTCGCCCGCCTCCAGGCCTGCCCGGGCCTCGAGCTCCTGCCCATGCGGGAAGTCCAGGTGTTGGATCGCCGCGAGGAGGGTGGCGCGAAGATCGACCAGCGGGCCGTGGCCCGCTTCACCGTGGAAGGGAGCGCGCCGTGAACCGTCCCTCCACGCGGCCCGCGGAGCGCCTCGTCTTCGCCCTCGTCCTCCTCATGCTGCCCATCTGCTTTTACGCCTTCATCGTGCGGCCCGCCCGCGTGACGCTGGAGACGCTGGACGCCCGCATCGAGGCGGCGGATCTGCAGATCCGCGATCTGCCGAATTTCCAGCCCCTCTCGGCGGAGGAAAAGAAGGTGCTGCTGGATCCCGCCGCACCCTGGCGCCAACGGCTGCCCATCATCGCCGGGGATGGGGCCAAGCTGGCCCACTACGATCGCGTGGTCAGCCTGCTGCAGCGTGCCTGGGGCAGCCGCGGCGTGGCCATCGAAGGGGTGCGTTCCAGTTGGGATCCCATCCAAGCGAGCTTCACCCTGCCGGGCACCCTGCCGCCCCCCGTGGGCGCGGCGGGCTCCAGCGGCCCCGGTGAGTTGAGGGCCTGGGTGCTGGAGGCCCGCATCGCGGGGCCCGCCGATCGGCTCTTCATCGGCCTCGAACACCTGCCCGCCGTCCAGCCCCTGCTGGAGCCCGTCGGCCTGCGGTGGGAAGCCACGCCGGAGCGGCGGCAACAATCCCTATGGCTGCGCAACCTCGTGTTGGAACCGCTGCAGCCGGCCCCCGAGGGTGCGCCATGAGCTTCGTGGAGCGCCACAAGCTGTGGCTCCTGCCCGTCCTCGCCGCGGGCGTGGCCGCCGTGGGCTGGTTCAACTACCAAAGCTTCACGGGCTCCAAACCCGCCGTGGCCGCCACCTCGGGCGACCCTCAGCCCGCTGAACCGACTGCGGCCCCCCCGTCTCCCCCGGCCCCTTCTTTATCTACGCCAGAACCTGCGCCAGCAGGTTCTGGCGGCGTCTGGGACGATCTGAAGGCCCTGGCCGTCGTCCCCGCCGACTGGAATCGCCTGGACTCCCTGGATACCCAGGCCCGGGCGCCCCTGCCCGTGGCCTCCCTGCGAGAGGGGCCCGGCGATCTCATCCGGCTGGCAGGTCCCCGGATGCGGGAGGCCCAGAACCGGCCGCGGCCCTCCGGCAGCGGTGAAGCCCCACCCTCGGCGCCCCCCCCGGACATCCTCATTCAACTTCCCGAGGGCAGCCGCGTGTGGTTCGACGGCGTGGGCTACCGGGAACGGCAGGAACTGGGTCGCGCGCCCTGGCGGGTGCGGAAGATCTACCCCAGGGCCGTGGAACTGCAAGGGCCCGGGGGCACCGAAGTGAAATCCATCCATCCCGCACCGAAGCCTGAATCGAAGGAGGGCCCTTGAGCCTCCGCCAGCTGATCATTCCCGCCCTCTCGACGCTGCTGCTGGCGCAATCGGCACCGCCCCGGCGAGTCACGCTTTCCGTCCGCGAGGCGGATCTCAAGGACGTGCTGCGCGCGGCGACGGAGGGCACGGACCTCAACCTCAGCTTCGACCCCGGCATCGAGACGCGGATCAAGGGGCTGGATCTGAAGGCCGTCACCCTCGAAGAGATCCTGGAACAGGTGCTGCCGAACCTCGGGCTTGGATCCACCACGAAGGGGCGCACCCTCCACATCCACAAGGCCGATGGCGCCCTGCGCTTCTATCAAGTGGATCAGCTCGCCCTGCGGCGCGGCGGCAGCAAGCAGTTCTCCGTGAACGCCTCGGGCCAGACCATCCAGGTGAGCGGTGGCCAGGGTGGAGGCGGCGGCTCCAGCTCCGGCGGCGGAGGCGGCCAGGGCGGCCACAGCAGCGCCTACGAATCCACGCTGAGCTCCGGCAACGCCTATGACCCCTGGGCGGAGCTGATGCTGGGGCTGAGCACGATCATCTTCGGCGAGCCCATGGGCGCCGAGGCGGACGTGGCCTCCGGCGCCACGAAGGCACCCGGATCCAAGGCGGTTTCAAAGGATGGAAAGACCCTCATCCTCCATCCGGAGGCGGGTCTCGTGGTCGTGGGGGCCGAGCCCAGCGCCCACCGGCGGGTCGAGCAATACCTGGATCAGATCAAGCGCCGCGGCCGCCATCAGGTGCAGCTTGAGGCCCGCATCGTGGAAGTGACGCTGGGGAAGGAGAGCCAGGTGGGCGTGGATTGGCAAAAGGCCATCCTCTCCGCCGGCGCCAGCTCGGGCCTGGGCACCGGCACCAACATCGCCGGAACCTTCACCTCGGGCGGCACCCTGAATCCCAACGTGGATAGCACCCAGGGGCTCTTCCGGATGGTGGTGGACAATCAGCGCGTCACGGCCGCCCTCTCCGCCTTGGCGCGGGACGGGCGATTGCAGGTGCTCAGCAGCCCCCGCCTCTCCACCCTCAACAACCAAAAGGCCATCCTGCGCGTGATCCGCGAGGAGGCCTACTTCCTGCAAAACAGCCAGGTCACGCCCAGCGGAGGCTTCGGCGCGCCCATCATCACCACCACCGTCACGCCCCTCGTGGTGCCCGTGGGCATCGTGCTCGATATCCAGCCCCAGGTGGGCGAGGATGGCATGATCACGCTGGCGGTGAACCCCTCCGTGAGCGAGGTGGTCTCGGTGCAATCCACCCAAGTGAAGGATTCCGCAGGGAACCTCCTCGCCAGCGCCACCCTGCCCGTGGTGGATCGCCGCGATCTGGACACGGTGGTGCGCATGAAAAACGGCGAGACCCTCGTGCTCGCCGGCATCATCAAGTCGCGCGATAGCCAGGACGACCGCGGCATCCCCTTCCTGCGCCGGATCCCCTGGCTGGGGAACCTCTTCACGAAGAAGGAGAAGGAGAAGCGCCACACGGAGCTGGCCATCTTCCTCACGCCCACGCTGGTGGAGGAACCGGGGCAGATCGAGGCCGAGCGCCAGCGGGCCGTGGAGCGGCTGGATAAGGTGGGGGCCAAGGTCGAGCCGGAGCCGCCCAAGCCGGGGAAGAGCCTCAAGGATATGTAGCCGGTGCAGGCTAGAGGCCGGAAAGCAAAAGAAAACCGGTGATGAACAGTGATAAAAGCCATGATGAACAGTGATGGCAATGCGGTCTTTATCACCGTTCATCACTGTTCATCACTGGTTTTGCTTTTTGTCTTTTTCGTGGGTTTTAGGTCCTTCTCGCAGCGGCTAGCTCTCACCGGCCCGAAGCCGTTCGAGCACCCACTCCAACAACGGCCCGCCACCCTCCACGCCCTGCTCCGCGATCCATATCGGCTGAGTGGCGATGGCCGCGTGCTCCGGCCTCAGCTTCACGGCGTCCTTTTCCGTGCATACGAGCAGCTTGGCCCCGCTCGCCTCCGCTTCAGAGGGCAGAAGGGCGAAGCGGCGCAAGGTGGGGATGGCGTGATCGGGAAAGGCCCGCCTACCTGCCACCTGCAGCCCCGCGGAAGCGAGATCCGCATAAAAGGCTCCGGGGTTTCCCAGCCCGCACCAGGCGTAGACGGCGTGCAGCTCCGGCCGGGGCAGGGGGATGCGCGCGCCGCTTTGCCAATCCCGCAGGGCCTGGATCTTGAAGTCCACCCAAAAGATGGGACCGCCGGAACCGTGCTCCTTCCACCAGGCCTCCACGGCGGCGCGATCCCCCACGTGGCCGCTACGCGTGACGACGAGGGCGTGGGCCCGCGCGGCGCTCGACATGGGTTCCCGCAGATCCCCCAAGGGTAGGGTGCGGCCGTCGCCCCATAGGCGGACGCCATCAAGCAAGAGCAGATCCAGATCCCGGTGGAGGGCGCGATGCTGGAAGCCGTCATCCAGCAATAGCATCCGCGGCGCGGGATCCGAGGCGAGGGCGTAGCGGGCGCCGAGGATGCGCTTGCGGGCGACGACGACCCGGCCCTCGCCGAGGCGCTTCGCCATGAGGAGGGGCTCGTCCCCACAGGCCCTGGCGTCACTCTCCGGCGTGACGGCCATGGGGTCCGCGTTGCGGGATCCGCCATAGCCCCGGGAGATGATGGCGTTGGGCCAACCCGCTTCCGCCAGGCCCTCGGCCAGGTACAGGGTCAGGGGTGTCTTTCCCGTCCCCCCCGTGCTGAGGTTCCCGATGGACACCACCGGAGCCTCCACCCTCGCGGCCCGCTCCGGATGGCCGTCGAAGGCCCGGTTCCGGCCCCGCACCACCGCGCCATAGAGCGGTGACAGGGGAGCGGCGAGCCAGCGCAGAATGGACATTCTTCAAGGTTAATCGGAGGTCCCCCATGTCCGAAGGCATCCTGCTTCCGAAAATCCCCCGCGGAACCCTGCTGCCGGAAGGGGAACGGGTGGCCCGGCTCCAGGCCGCCCTCCCCCAGATCCGGGCCGTGCTGGAAGGGGAGATGGATCCGGTGGCCGTGCAAGCCACGCTGGCCTGCCTGCTTTGGGACACCTTCCCCCAAAGCAATTGGTGCGGGTTCTATCGGGTGGTGGCACCTGGAATGCTCGCCGTGGGGCCCTACCAGGGCGGCATGGGCTGCCTCCGCATCCCCTTCCACAAAGGGGTCTGCGGCGTGGCGGCCCGGGGCCGTGAGACTCAGCTCGTACCTGACGTTCATGCCTTTCCGGGCCACATCGCCTGCGACGACGCCACGCGCAGCGAGCTGGTGATTCCCATCCTGGCTCGGGGGGAGCTGCGGGGGGTGTTGGATCTGGATTCGCCCCACCCCGGCGGATTCGGAGCGGCCGAAGCCCGGATCCTGGAGGGCTTCCTCCGCGAGGGATGGATGGAAAGTTTGAATTGGGGCGACCTGGGGTAAGCTAATTCAACCTCCGGGAACCGCATGGCCGAGACCAGCTTCATCGAGCAGAGCAAGCTTCACTTCGGTGAGGGACAGGTGGTCTTCTCCCAAGGGGAGATGGCCCAGCAGATGTACATCATCCTCAGCGGCCGCGTGAGGCTCTACAACGGGCCCGAGGCCAAGGGGGATTGGGCGGAGGAATACGGCAAGGGCGACTTCTTCGGCGAGGGCAGCCTGCTGGAGGCCCTGCCGCGCACGCACACCGCCATCGCCCTGGAGGAGTCCGACCTCATCGGCATCAACCGGGGCACCTTCCTTCGCATGATCCGGCAGAATCCGGAAGTCAGCATCAAGATGCTGCAGCGCATGGCCCAGCGGAACCGCGAGCTGGTGGAGAAGGTGGACACGGAAAGCACGCGGCCCCAGAAGCGGCAGAGCAGCGCCCCCGTGGCCAATCTGGTGAGCGTCCTCTCCGGCAAGCCCTATCCCATCCTGAGCCACGGTTCCCTGATCGGCCGCTTCGATCCCACCACGGGCGTGCATCCCGATATCGACCTCACCGAGGAAGACCACAACTTGAGCGTGAGTCGCCGACACGCCCGCATCCTCTGCGAGCACGGCCGCTACTTCCTCATGGAAGAGCAGGGCGTCTCCAACGGCACCTTCATCAAGGGCGAGCGCTTGGGCTCCGGCGAGCCCCGCGAGCTCCACAGCGGGGACCGCGTGGGGTTCGGCATGGTGGTGCTGTTCTTCGAGAAGAGCTGATAGCGGAGTGTTGTCAAAGGCCTAGCATGGAGGCGGGAGGCGGCCATGACCACGGTGCATGTGGAAGTGTGGCGGGACGAACACGGCGTCGAGTGGGAGCTGGTCCAGCTGGGCCTCGACGAGATCGGCGGCGCTTGCGTGATCCGCGAGCGGAGCCGGCTGGACGAGGCGGACGGCGATGGCCGGGAGGGGTTCCAGGTCGTCGCCCGTTTCGGCGACCGCGAATCCGCCGAGGATTACCTGCGGGATGAGGGATTCTTCCTCGATTGAAGGCGGATCTCCAAGGGAAGCGCATCACGGTAGTCAGGGTTCTTGGAAGCCGGCCGAAAAGGAGGCGGCACGAGGAGGAGGCATGGCGGCGCGGCTCCGTTCAGGGTTGATCGGGATCCTTCCGGCGTGCCTCTTGGCCCAGGCCCCTTCCAGCGAAGGCCCCTGGGACTTCAAATCCCTCCTGGCCCTGCGCACCAAGCCGGTCTACAGCGCCAGCCTGGCCCCGCAGGATCCGCGCGAAGCCCCGGCCAAGGTGGTGCTCATCACGGAGGACGATATCCGGTCGCGGGGCTACCTGGATTTCGAAGAGCTGCTCCACGACCTCGCGGGCATCGATTTCAACAAGGTCATGGGGGTGGAGTTCTCCACCGTCTTCATGCGCGGATTCCGCAGCGCCAATAGCGATCGCTTCCTGCTCATCTGGGATGGCGTCGTGCAGAACGACGTGTGGCGGGCCGCCAATTCCATTTCGCGGCAGTACCCCCTTTCGAGCATCCAGCGCATCGAGGTGCTCTACGGCCCGGCCTCCCTGCTGTACGGGCCCAACGCTTTTTCCGGGATCATCAACGTGGTGCTGCGCGAAGAAAAGGATGTCCAGGGCGTGGAGGTGCAGGCCGCCGCCGGGGCCTTCCGGTCCCGCCTGGTGGAAGTCAACGCCGGGCGCCAAAACGGGCCTTGGCGCTACATGTTCACGGGCCGTTACTGGACCTCCAACGAGGACCACATGGATGGGAAGCACTGGGTGGACCAGGGGGGGCGGAAGCGCCTCTACAGCCTCCGGTTCCCAGCTGACTTCGTCCCGCCCACGGACCCCAAATACGCGCTGGACGTGCAGGACGGGCGCCTCTACTACACGAACAGGGGCCGCCGCGTGGCGTTCCAGGAGGGCTTCACCCACGATTCGCGGGATTGGTTCCTGCAGGCCGGCCTGGGTTACGGGGCCTTCACCCTTCGCGCCCACGCCTGGTCCATGCTGGAGGACCAATCCGCCTGGCACACGGCCCAGCACCTCGTCGATAGCCCGCGCAACCCCAAGGGGGCGGGGATCCAAGCCCGCTGGGTGCATGCCTTGGGCCAAGCCTGGGTGCTCACCTCCCAGGCGACCATGCGCTCCTCTTCGGTGGATCTCGACGACGGCTGGTTCACCAACGCCAAGGCCTACTTCACCAACAACGCGGCGGACCCCAAGGAATTGAAGGTCTACACCGTCCTGCCTTCGGGCTACGCCGGCACCTTCAACCGCGAATACAAGGCCGGCCAGCAGGCCGCCTACGCGTCCCCAGGCCTGTTGGTGTCCGCGGGATGGGAGTATGCCCTCATCTGGAACCACGAGGACTACCGCAGCATGGACCTGGCCACCCAGGCCTTTTCCTACACCCCCGTGCATGACGAACGGAATCTGGGCCTTTTCCTGAATGTCCAGCGGGATCTCGTCCGGGGCCTTTCCGCGAACGTGGGCCTGCGCCACGACTACAACTACCTAGCGGGGGAACGGGGCGGTTTCGGCCACCTGGACACGCCGCGTCTCGCCTTGTTGTACCGCCCCTCGGAGGCCCACGCATTCAAGGCCATCTTCGCCAAGTCCTACCAGAACCCTCCGGCCTTCCAGAAATTCAGCACCGTGCCCATCATCCGGGAGCTCCCCTCTCCGGGCCTGCAACCGGAGCGGCTGAGATCCTGGGAGTTCATGTATACCTGGAGCCCCGCGCATCCTTGGCAGGCGACCCTCAACGCCTATCGGACCCGGGTGGCCGATTTCATCGTGGCGGCCTCCGTCCCCTTCGGGAGCGGCACCACCACGCGCTTCATCAACCGGGGGGAACTGGAAATCCAAGGCCTGGAATTCGAAGGGAGCTGGGCTCCGGTGGCCGAAATGAAGGTTGGCATCAACGCGACCTGGACCCGCGCCTTCGACCCGGCCACCGGCCGGAAAACCGGCGACATCGCCCCCTTCAAGGCCAACGCGGCCCTCGACTACCGGCCCTCCTCCCGCTTCGGAGCCAGCCTCCGGGCCCATCACGTGGCCCGGCGCGACACCGTCAATTGGGATTCGAGGAGCATCTACGTCGCGCGGAGCGTGGATGCATACACGAGCTTGGATCTGGCCCTGTCCTGGTTCCGGATTCGCCCCGGCCTGGATCTCCGGATCACCGCCAACAACCTCCTGAACCGCGAGTACTACGACCCGGGGCCCAGGAGCGCGGATGGCAAGGTCTACAACGGCGCCGTGCTGCAATTGCCGTTCAGGTTCGCGGCGGGGATCAATTATCGCTTCTGAAGCTGCACCCTCTTAGTGCCCCAGTCCCATTTCCTTCGCGGCCTTGGTGAGTTCGGGGACGATCTCGAAGAGGTCGCCCACGAGGCCGTAGT
>CAYWDR010000079.1:3135-14154 GCA_964457075.1 uncultured Solibacteraceae bacterium | reverse complement strand
GAAGGAAAAAGAACCACGCTGGGCTTGACTGGGAACTGACAACCTCACCGGCAAATTCCTTTTCTGGCCAGTGAGCGCCGGTGAGAACCGGTGAGAAGAAACAGGGCCTTCGCCACCGGGCTCGGCGCCCTCCAACTCGCCGCGCCAACCCTCGCACGCGACAAGAAGCGGTGGTCAAGCCGGCACCTCACTGCGACGATGGGGTCCCATGCGAATCCTCGGTTCCATTTCCCTCGGCGTGTTGCTCGTCGGTTCCCTCATGGCTCAAGCCCCCGATCGGCCTTCGACTTTAGAAAAGGCCGTTATCCAAGAGATGAGCGAAGCCCGCTGGCGCCCCAAGGTTTACGTGAAGTACCTCAAGGAGCTTCGGCCTTACTTCCAAGGCACCCTCTGGCGCCTGCCGGATAGCACGCCCCTCCGCACGGCGGAGGGCCTGCCCGCCTTGGACGAGGCCATCGCCTTTATGGAATCGGCCGAATCCGCCGGCCCCCTCCGCTTCAACGAGGGCCTTTGGCACGTGGCCCGGGAGCTCGCCCTTGATCAGGCGAAGACGGGCGGCATGGGCCACGTCGGCTCCCAAGGCAGCCGCCTTCGCCAGCGGCTGGACCGCCACGGCACCCTCTCCTCCACGGCGGGCGAGTGCATCTCCTATGGCCCGGAGGATGCCCGCATGATCGCCATCCAGCTCATCATTGATGACGGCGTGAAGGACCGCGGCCACCGCCGCACCATCTTCAACCCCGATTTCCACAACGCCGGCGCCGCCGTGGCCAGCCACCCCCAGTGGGGCATGGTGTGCGTCGTGGATTTTGCGGATGGGTTCGTGGCGAATCGGCGATAGGGGCGTCCCGATTCCAGAATCGGAATGCCCGCTTCAGGATTCCTGATGTCCCCACCTCGCCTGGACCCTTGCCCGGCAAGGCTTTGTGGGGTTGGCACGGACTTGGAATAAGACGGGCTCCAACTCCCCCGCCCTGAGTTCAGGGCCCCGACCCTGGAGGCTCCCGTGCGATCCATCCCTGCCTTTGGCCTGGCCGCTGGCTGCATCTTGATCCTGAACTGCGGCGGCGGTTCCAGCCCGTCCTCCGCCCCAGCCGCACCGACCCCCGCCGCCCCGACCATCACGACACAACCGGCGGATCTGAGCGTGGCCGTCAATCAGAGCCCCCAGTTCACCATGGTCAGTGGCACGGCGGGCGCGACCTACCAATGGAAGCGGAATGGGGTGGCCATCGTCGGCGCCACGGCCCCGAGCTATGGGTTCTCCTTCGCGTCCGCCTCCGATGATCAGGCGGGCTTCACCGTGGACGTCATGGCGGGCGGGCTCACCACCACCAGCCGCACGGCCCGCCTCACGGTTTCGCCCCTGGCCGTCGTGCCCTTCGCCTACACGAGCTTCAACGGGTCGTCGCTCAACCTCTTCGCCTGGGAGGGCAAGTACACCGCCGTGCTCAGCCGCAGCGACGCGCTCTCCGTCGTCGACATGGCCCGCATCTTGGATGCCACGGACGCCACCTACCAGTACTACCAGAGCGCCACCGGCTACACCCCGTCGCCCGCCAAGCTCTATCACGGCAAACTCACCCTCGCCGACGTGCCCGCCACCTGCGGCGCCGGCTGCGGCTACCTGGGCGCCACGGGCATCGAGCTGCAGAACACCTACTTCGACATCCTCACCAACGGCGTACACACCAATTCCCAATTCGATCAGGTGTGCTTTTACGAGTTCGGCCGCAACTTCTGGCACTTGGGCGGACAGCTCGAATACCCGGCCCCCGACAACACGAGCACCATCACCACAGGATTCGCCGTCTTCATGCGCTTCATGGCCATGGACGCCGCCGCCGTGGCCGGCGGCCCCTACGGCGCCTGGACCTTCGCCGACTTTCGCGCCCGCGTGGAAGCCATGATCGATCTCTACCTCGCCGACGGCACCCAGACCTGGGCCAACACCCTCAAGGTGGGCCACGCCCAAGCCAACAACCCCTCCGGCCTCGGCGCCACCGACCTCTTCGCCTCCTTCTGCTTCCGCCTCCGCCGCGACCAGGGTGGCGATGCCTTCATCCACAAACTCTGGATCGAAGCCGCCAAACGCCCCTCCGCCACCACCACCCAGGACGCCGTCGACAACTTCTTCCTCGCCGCCTGCGCCGCCGCCAACAAGAACCTCACCACCCAATTCGAAACCACCTGGCGCTGGCCCCTGTCCGTTTCGGCGAAGGCTGTGGCGGGGGGTTTCCCAAATTAAGGGGCCTCAACCCCATATCGGGTGGGCATAGGTGGCTTCTGTTTAATCAAAAACGAATCAATTAAAAAAGGAACTTAACATGCCTTCTCTTCCCATTTTTCAGACATCAAGGCAAGTGGCCTTCGCATTAGGGAGTTGTGCATTCGCCCTTTGTTCGGACCATCCTGCGGGCACCACGGACCAGGACACCTTCCAAACTCACCCCCTTCAATTCAACCTTCTCGCGGGGTTTAGGAATAGCAATCTATACCGAGTGCAGGAGACAGGATCCGCCCTTTTTGGGAAAAGGGGATTTCTCTCCATGGAAGTTGAACAGCATTTCACATCCCCAGGGGCGGCCTTCCTGGACCGCTGGTCCCTTTTTGGATCCGTCATGGTGTACGGAAGTGAAGAGGCTAAATACAAAGGAACGCCTTCGGGAGTTGGGGGGGCCCAGGATGCCATCGCGGCCTCAGAAGGGCTCCGGGCCTATTTCGGGGGCTCCATGCGTTTGCTGAAAAACGAAGGGTCCCAGATCCAGTTTGATTTGATGGCACGTAGTTTTTTTACGATGCTATCCAGACCCATTTTGGACTCAAATGGCGCTCCCGTTTTAGATCAGGGAGGAAGGCCCACTTTTGCGTTTCGGGACCGATTGCAAAGCGCCGCAGACTTTGGATTCGTCCTTCGCAGCACAAACGCGTTCCGCCGAGGAAGCCTGGTGGAACTGGCGTTTAGAAACCACGATCCGGCCTTTCCAGAAAACCCAAGGCGTCTGATCATCCGAGGCCGCGCGGTCATCAATCTGGTCCCGGAAGCCTATGGAACCCGTGAGGCGGGTTGGTTTTCCGGCGAGTATCACGCTTGGTTCCTGGAAGCCGATGCCAATCGGACATGGCGTTCGGGGTCGGCGGATGGGAAGGATGAAGTGGTCCTATCCGCAGGCTACATCTACCGGTTCTGAGCTTCGATCAAAGGCCGGGTGAAGAGGGTAAAGGATCGGTGATTCACGGGGGAGCAAATGAACAAGAATAGGGTTGGGCGGTCCCGGTTTTGGAGCCTGTATGTTTCATTTTTAATCGCTTTCCTCGCCTGCGGTGGTGGAGGTGGATCGGCCTCGAAAGAACCCGCCTCGACCCCTCCGGTGATCACGAGCCACCCTCAGCCTCAAACCGTTACCGAGGGATCAAGCGCATCGTTTTCTGTGATGGCCTCAGGAACGGCCCCCCTTAGCTTCCAATGGCGAAAGGATGGGTCCCCAGTTGCCGGTGCTCTGGCCTCCACCTATTCGATGTCTGCAGTGACCATTTCCAGCGCCGGGACCTATTCCGTCATCGTTTCCAATTCAGCAGGTCAAGTGACGAGCGTCGGCGCCCCACTGGTGGTAGTGCCCCGGGCTCCCGGCGCACCCACCATCGTGACGCAACCTCAGGCCCAAACGGTGACTACGGGAACCAACGTCACCTTCTCCGTCGGCGCGGGCGGAACGGGCCCATTCGGCTATCAGTGGCGGAAGGATGGCCTGGCCCTTCCAGGGGCCACCACTTCCACGCTCGCGCTTGCTGCCGTTCAGGCCGCCGACGCGGGGACCTACTCCGTGGTGGTTTCCAATGCTGGGGGCTCCGTGCTTAGCGCGGACGCCTTGCTCACGGTTAATCCTCCCGCGCCAACACCTCCTTCCTTTACTTCCCAACCCCAATCCCAAACGGCGAACCAGAACAGCCCGGTCACGTTCACGGTGGGCGTGGCAGGCACCGCCCCCTTCACCTACCAGTGGCGCAGGGATGCCGTGGATCTTCCAGGAGCGACGAACGCCACCTACACGATCGCTTCGGCCCAGCCGATCCATGCGGGCACCTACACGGTTCGAGTAGCGAATTCGGTGGGATGGGCCATCAGCGCGGGGGCCCTGCTGACGGTGGTAGGGCCGCCACCCGGTGATCCTCCTACGATCACTGGCCAACCCGTTCCCCTCGTGGTGAATCCCGGAGCAGGAGCCCAGTTCTCGGTGATGGCCACAGGCACCTCTCCCTTGACCTACCAGTGGCGGAAAAACGACGTGGACATCCCCGGTGCGAACGGGCCCACGTACGCGATTCCAGCGGTCACCGAAGCCGATGAGGGCCTGTATAGAGTCCTGGTTCAAAATGCGATCGGATCCCGTCTCAGCCAGTCCGCAGGGCTGAGCGTGAACGATCCCGTGGTCATCCTCGCTCAGCCGATGGATCTCGTGGTTGCCCCGGCCGGCACCGCCACCTTCTCCGTGACCGCGAGCGGAACGGCGCCCCTTTCCTTCCAATGGATGAAGGATGGCACCGCACTGCCCGGGGCCGTCGGAGCCACGTTCGCCCTTTCCTCCGTGTCTTCGATCGACGTGGGAGTCTACGCGGTGAGGGTCGGCAACGTGGTCGGATTCCAGACGAGCCGGGCCGCCAGCCTGATCCTGGCCACACCGGTCGATGCCACGATTACCACGAATCCGCAGACCACGAGCGGGGTGAAGGAGCTGGTGGCCGAGGTGCCTTCCAACCCTGGGGCCACCTATGCCTGGACCCTGCTGGGCGGGGAGATCACGGCGGGGCAGGGCACGAGATCCCTGCGATTCACGGCGGGCGCCGCCGGGTGGATGGAGCTGACGTGCGAGGTGGCCGGTCCCGGCGGCACGGCCCGAGGAACGGCCCGGGTGGAGGTATTCCCCGCCCCGGTGGCCAACCTTCTCACCCTTCCGGAAGGGTTGCCCAACCAAGGCAATGTGTGGGCCTCCGTACCCGCCCAGGCCGGGATGAACTATGCCTGGACGTGGGGTTCCGATCCAGCCGGTGCCACGTTCGAAGGGCCCACCGACGGCCCGCTGGTCCGCTTCCATTTGCCGATCCAACCCGGCTTGTTGCGGATTCGAGTCACCGTTTCGAACGCCATCGGCTTCGCCGTCGTGCGAGAACGCGTGATCCCGGTCGTCTCACGCAAAGCCGTCCGGCTGCCGGGTCAGGCCGTCCCTCATATAGAACCTCAAGGCATGGTGCAGGATCGCTTCGGTCGCATCTTCGCCCTCGGGGATGGCGGCGACGGAGCCAATTCCCGGAACCTGGACATCTGGGACCCTCAAGCCAAGGCCTGGATGCCGGGGCCCCGCCCTGAATGGGAACGCATCAAGCCCTCCATGGCCATCAATGCCCGGGGGCAGATTCTCGTGGCAGGAGGCCGGGGTGGCGGGATCCGCAAGTTGGAGCTGTTCGACCCTGAGACGTGGGCCTGGACCTCTCTGCCTGATTCATCGGTGGATCGAAGCTCTTGCCGGGTCGTGACCCTCGCGGATGGCCGATTCCTGGTGTTGGGCGGAATCAACCAGTCGGCTGTAGAGCGGGTCGAACCTGACCTTCGAACCGTCGTGAGGGTGGCGGATCTGAACAAGGTGCGCGGCGCGCCAGCGACCCTCCTCCTGCCCGGGGGGCGTGTGCTCGTGGTCGGCGGGGGATACGGATACGACCTGGCGGTGATTTCGGAAATATATGACCCGTTGCTGGATCGATGGACGATGACCGGGTCCTTGGCCGCCTACCGGATCGATGGGGTGCTTGTGGACTGGATGGGATCACCATTGCTGGTGGGCGGGCGGGTTGACCCCCAATTCGGCGCCAGTGCCACCACCCCTGTGGTGGAGCGGCTGGATCTCGAGCAAGGGGTCTGGCTGCCTTTCCCTGCCCTCAATGTGGGCCGATATCGCCACACGGTGACGGCCCTCCCGGATGGCCGGCTCGTCGTCGTGGGGGGAATCCTAAATTCAGAGGGTGGATCGGATCAATGGATCGAAGTGTACGAACCCACAGCGGGAGCCTGGCGAAAGGCCTTGGCCCTCCCCTCGCCCCTTCTTGGCCACGGCGCCTTTGTACAGCCCGATGGAACTCTTTGGTTCGGGTTGGGGACGAACGACAAGACTATTCCCAGTGCTGGCCAACATTGCCATTGGGGCGCGTTGGATGTAGACACGCTTCAAGTGAGTGCTTGGGGGCCTTCTCTTCCACCCCTGTATTCAGGATCGGAGCCGGTGGGTGGCGAACGTGTCCTCCGGGTCAACCCAGCCCACCTCTCCATGGATCTCTACACCTCCCGACGGGCCACGTGGATCGTGGAACCAAATACGACCCGCACCTTCCAACTTCCTCTAAGAAACCAGGCTCGGAAAACGCCGAGTGGAACTCTGCTGCCGGATGGGCGCGTCTGGATCGTCGGAGGGCGGATCATGGATCCGGTGACGCAGGGATCGAGTGCAACCCAGGGCTCCACGGAGATTTGGGATCCTGCCACTGGCCTTTGGAGCGCCGGGCCCAGCCTCGCTGATCCTCGGGACGAGGCCAAGATCGTGGAGATGCCTGGCCGGGGCTGTCTCGTGGCTGGGGGATCAAGAACGACCGCGAGCCTGCCCGGGGATCTGATTCGTGTGGATCCCGTGCCTTCCGTGGAACTGGTATCCATGGAGCTTCCCGGGGCCACGCGCCTTCTCGGAAGCCTTCCGGGCGCCCCTCAGAGACCTTGGCCCTTGAACGGGGATCGTTTCTTCATCCAGAGCACGGGAGGGGGATCGGTCGCCCTGTTCATTTATGATTTCGCGACTCAGGTGTGGACCCAACTCCCGGGTTTTGCCCAAATGCCGAACAACGAACGCATCCTGACCCTCGTCACCACGGTCGGGGAGCTCTGGGCCTTCGGGGATAACGGTGCCTGCGAACGGTTCGATTTCGAGCGAGGCGCCTGGTTCACTCAGCCGGCGCGAACGATCAAGGATCGCAGGCACAATGGAACCTGCATGGCCTTGCCGGGGGGGCGGATCCTGGTTCGCGGGCAACAATCTGATCCCTGGGCGCGAAATGACAATCCCCCGTTGGAGATATGGGAACGCTCTACCTCGAATTGGGCCGTATTGGACCCACCAGCCTTCGACGGGTGGTATTTCGCTCCCCTCTACCCCATCACCTTGTCCGATTGGATGTGGTTCGGCGATTCCCAAGGCACCTTGTTCCCATCGGATCACATCGAAGGGTTTGCGTGGTCCCCGTGATCCCGTGGCTGGAAGCGCACCTGCATGAGGGTCCCTGTGCCCTGCTGACTATGGCACAGGAGTCGCCCGCCTAGGCTCTCCAGGATCTCCTTCGTAATGGACAATCCGAGCCCGGTCCCCCGACCGGGCTCCTTGGTGGTGAAGAAGGGCTCGAAGATGCGGGCTTGGGTTGTTTCGTCCATCCCGCATCCAGTGTCGCTCACCTCGAGAACGAGACCCGTTTCTTCCAGGCGGCTACGCAGGGTGAGGGTGCCGCCCTGAGGCATGGCGTCCCGGGCGTTCAAGCAGAGGTTCAGCAGGGCCTGGTGCAATTGATCCCGGTCGAGGCTGGGGCGGGGCAGGGGCTCGCCCAGGTCGAGCCCGATGCGGATTCGTTTGGGGATCAGGGGCTCCAGCAATCGGGCGAGCTCCTTCAGCACCTCGTTGACATCCACCTCCCGCGTCGCGCTGGGCTTGGCGCGGCTGAGGTCCAGCAGCTGCCGGATGATGGTCTTCCCCCGCTGCGCGCTGCCCTGGATCAGCTCCCCGGCCTTCCGCGCGTCGGGCCCCAGCTCCTGCATCAGCAGCGCCTGCGAACAGCTATCCACCGCCGCGAGCACGTTGCCGAACTCGTGGGAGATGCCGGCCACCAGCGTGGCCACGGCCTCGCGACGCTGGGATTGGATGAGCTGCTCTTGGGTGCGGACTTCGGCGGTGATGTCGCGAATGACGCCTTGAGCGAGGCCGTTTTCGACGGTTACATGCCATTCGGTCAGTTTGGGATGAGACTCCATCACGGGAATCGGGGCACGAATGATGAATGATCCAGTTCCTTCACGCTTGAGAGCGCCGATTCGGGTTCGAATCTCCAAGCGTGATTCGGTGGGAAGCACCGAAAAGAAGTCATCAGGTGAATTAGAGGCTTGCCTATCGCCCTCAAGGACACCCAATTGGCCCGTAGAGACGATTGAACGATCAGGTTCTTCCGACCAGAGCAACAGGCGGGCTGATCGTGCGGCGTTCAGGGCGAGGGATTGTTGGCGAGTCCGTTGTTCAAGGCCCTTGATGCGCTGGGATTGAATTCGCACTGCCATGAGAATGAATCCCGCACCCAGGATGAGCACTAGGCCCAAGGTGATCAGGAGGATGAGTGGGTCGGATAAGGGCATTTAAAGGCGATCGGGAAAAGGGCGTAGAGCAGACAAACTAATATGGACCGAGCGTTGTGGACGGGCTGGAGCCAATTCGGATGGTGCAATCTGAGGGAGTCATTCCAAAGGTATATCAGTAATGTAGTTGCGGCGTTCACGAGCATCGGAGCAGATATCCAGAACGAGGATTGCTCTAATACCGGGATATCCGAGGAGGAGAGGCCCACGATCGCCCAGAAGCAAAATCCCAGCTGGGTAAACAGCAGGATGTGGAACGTGACGAACCCATAACCTAGAAGGCCGTCTGGCCTGGTCATTCCAACGATAAACCACGGGAGCAGTGGCAATACTGAAGCGAGTCTAGCCCCTTGGAAGGGCTTCGGTAGGCCTTGATATTCAGCGATCGTTTTGATGAGCAACCAAGTCTCAAGGGGCTTAAACAGAGTCTGGACGATATACACTTTGAGGTCCCTTGGAGACCATTGGAGGGCCAGCGTGGTGAGAACGCACGCCGCGAGGTAAGTCGCCCAAAGGCGGTCCCCCGCGCGGGTCGAGGAGCCCCTCCTGAGGAGGAACGAGAGGGCAAATAGGTAAACCCCTAGAGGTATCCAAAAGGTTAACAAACCAGGCATTCCTTAACCTCATGGCCCGCCGTTGGTATGTTCAAGGTAGACGTTTCCCGCTGTATCGTTGTCGATGGAAGCGTGGATGTCAACCAGAACGCCCTGCCTTGTTGTTGAGTAGCCCGAGTGTACCTCGTCCGGTGTGCAATTCGGTTTAGTACGAAGGCCATGGGGGACCATATCTCGGTTTTTGATCGATTCGAGTGCTTCAGTGGAGAGCACGAGTGTTCGTCTCGTCCGCCCGGGCATTCCCGGGTTCTGCTCTTCGGCTCGATATATGTAAATCGGCTTCTGGCTTTGAAGTAGCGTTTTCAATTCTTTAGCCTCGAATTTATGCTTAAACCCAGAGGTGGAATCGTCGGTTGGGGAAGTGCTCAATTCCCTTTCGTTGAAATACACAGTTCGTCCTGACCTGGACCATTGGTCTAATTTTTTCGTTTCTTCCTGGCTCAAGGCCCTGTGGTTACCTTCATCGAGCTGGCCGTCGTGTTTGCTGGCCATTTGAATGGCATGGAACCGGCAAATTGATTGGGGTACGGGTGTTCGCGGACGTACTGACGGGATAGGATTTGGATTTCTATGTGAGCAGCACGCGATCACTGAAATCAGAAAAAGGGTGGCCAGAGGCCGAGAGTGCCCTTGATTCATTTTGATCCTCCCTGAGGGATGCCGAAGCTGGGTATATAACCTTATTGAAATCCGAAAAGTCAAGATGTTTTGGGAAACCCCTGCTTCCAATCCAGACCTTCGGTGAAAAGTGCTACTCCGACCGATCCCGGCCCTCTCAGAGGTTGGGCCTGCTCTGGCGGTCGACGGGATTGAGCTGGGCCTGTTCCGGGTAGGCTATTGGGCACCTTCGTTTCCGACATGAGGAATCCTGCCAAGGAGACGCAATTTGGAAGAATCAGGAATGCCCCGGGTCTTGGTGGTGGAAGATGAAGCAGCGCTTCGGTTTGGCTTCTGCTCCTTCGTCCGGGGGGCTGGATTTCGCCCCATCGAAGCTTCCAGCCAAGGAGAGGCCCTGGCTTGCCGGGCCCAAGCCCTACCCCACCTCGCCCTCCTCGACTACCAGCTCCCCGACGGCGACGCCATCGAGCTGATGCACAAGCTCCGCGAGTCCCAGCCGGACCTCCCCGTCATCATCCTCACGGCCTACGGGACGATCGATCTGGCGGTGCGGGCGATTCAGGAAGGCGCAGATCACTTCATGGTGAAGCCGGTGGATCTGCCGGCGCTGGTGGCGATCATTGAGCGGTTGCTGGCGCAGCGGCGGGAGGGGCGGCAGCTGGCGGGGTTCCGGCGGCGGGGGGAGGCTCGGGAGGTGGAACCTTTCGGGGGCGAGGGGCCGCTGGCGCGGCTGGGGGAGCAAGCGGCGCGGGCGGCGGCGACGGATCGGCCCATCCTCATTCAGGGGGAGACGGGTTCCGGCAAGGGGGTGCTGGCGCGGTGGATTCACCGGCAGAGCCCCCGGGCGGAGGAGGCCTTCGTGGACCTCAACTGCGCGGGGCTGGCCCGGGACTTCCTGGAATCGGAGCTCTTCGGCCACGAGAAGGGCGCCTTCACGGGGGCGGGGCAGGCCAAGCAGGGCCTGCTGGAGCTGGCCTCGGGGGGCACCTGCTTCCTGGACGAGGTCGGGGACATGGATCTCGCCGTGCAGCCCAAGTTGCTGAAGGCCCTGGAGGAGGGTCGCTTCCGCCGCATGGGGGGCTTGGCGGAGCGGCGGGTGGACGTGCGCCTCGTGGCGGCGACCCACCGGGATCTGGAGGGCCTGGCGGGGGAGGGGCGCTTCCGCGCCGACCTCTACTACCGCCTCAGCACCCTCGTGCTGCGCATTCCGCCCCTGCGGGAACGGCTGGGCGATCTGCCGGGGCTCGCGCGCCAGATCCTCGCGCGCATCGGGCCGGGGGTGGGGCGGCCGGGGCTGGAGTTGGCGCCGGAGGCCCTGGAACGCAAGTACGAGGACGTGAAACGCAGCGACCTCCA
>CAYWDR010000079.1:0-3125 GCA_964457075.1 uncultured Solibacteraceae bacterium | reverse complement strand
TGGCGCCGGAGGCCCTGGGACGGCTGAAGACCTACGATTGGCCCGGCAACGTGCGGGAGCTGCGCAACGTGCTGGAGCGGGCGGCCATCCTGAGCGAAAGCCTTCGGCTCACTGGTGAGGATTTGGATTTGGCGGGCAACCGGCCTACGCTGCTGGCCGCGCCGTCGGAGTGGAGCCTCGAAGCCCTCACCCGCTCGCACGTTCTTCGAGCCCTGGACGAGGCGAAGGGACGGGTGGACGAGGCGGCCCGTTTACTGGACATCCCCCGCAGCACGCTCTACGCGCGGCTGAAGGCCTACGGGGTGAGCCCGGGGCAGATGGTCAGTGAATAGGGTACTTCGAGGGCTGCTGCGAAGGGGCCGGGGTTCGGGAAGAGAAAAGCTCAACCGGTGATGAACAGTGATAAAAGCCATGATGAACAGTGATGGCAATGCGGTCTTTATCACCGTTCATCACTGTTCATCACCGGTTTGGCTTTTAAGCACTACGCGTCGAGCACGCCTGCCCATCGGCCAAGGCGGGCAGTTCTAAGAAGATTCATTCCGCTGGCTGTCTCTCGTTCACTCAGAGCGAGTCCCGGATAATCCTTGGACATCCACGAATGGCCCTCCCGTTTTCCTCAACTTGGGGCACCCTGGAGCCGTTCCCATCCCATGGCCCACTCCCTCTCGGATTATTCCCGCCGCACCGGCCGCGCCGTCCGCCGCTTCCTGGAGGTGCGGGGGGACCTCGCACACCTCGTGGCGCGCACGGTGCGGGGGTGGCTGCTCATGGATTTCCGCCGCTTCCAGGTGGTGAACGAGCAGGTGAAGCTGCAGATCAAGTTCACGGGGTTGGATGCGCTGGCGCTGGTGGTGGCGGTGGGGCTGGGGCTGGGCGCCGTAACGGTGATCCAGGCCTTCACGCAGCTCTCGGCCCTGGGGGCGGAGGCCTACATCGGGCCCATCCTCGTGCTCATCGTGATCCGGGAGCTGGGGCCGCTGCTGGCGGCCATCCTCGTCATCGGGCGCAGCGCCACGGCCATCGCTGCGGAGCTGGCCTCCATGCGGCTCAACGACGAGGTGGACGCCCTCGAAGCCTTCGGCGTCGATCCCCACCAGTACCTGCTCCTGCCCCGGGCCATGGGCGTGGTGCTGAGCCTCTTCGCCCTCATGGCCTGCTTCGACGCGGCGGCGCTGGCGGGGGGATTCCTCGTGGCGCGGCTCCGCTTCGGCCTTCCGCTGGGCCCCTTCCTGGAAGGCGTGCGCGGCGCCCTCACCTACGCGGACCTCTGGATCACGCCCCTGAAGGCCTTCCTCTTCGGCGGGGCCATCGCCTTCCACGCGGCCTACTACGGCCTTGCCGTGAAGCGGAGCCAGACGGAGATTCCCCAGGCGGTCACGCGCACGGTGGTGGCCGGCTTCGGCGTCGTCTTCGTCCTCGATGGCCTGCTGGCGGCCCTGGTGTACGGATGAGGATCGTGGTGGAGGGTCTCCGCCTCGAAGGCCCCACCCGGGGGCCCCTGGCCCGGGGTCTGGATTTGAGCTTCGGACCCGAGCAGACGCTCTTGGTGTCGGGGGGCAGCGGCACGGGCAAGACGCGCTTCCTCAAGGCCCTGGCGGGCACGGCGCGCCCGCTTTCCGGCCAGGTGGTGCGGGAAGCCCACCTGCGCGTGGGCCTGGCCCTGGGCCGGGGCGGGTTGCTCATGAACTCCACCCTGTTGCAAAACCTCACGCTCCCATTGCGGTTCCAGGGGATGAAGCGGGAAGCGGCCCTCGATCGGGCGCTGGAGGCCATGGCCCAGCTGGGCCTAGGCCCCGTGGGGGATTTGCGTCCCCATGCCCTCAGCGATCGCCAGCTCAAGCTGGGCAGCCTCGCCCGGGTGCTGGCCTTCGATCCGGATCTGGTTCTGCTGGATGAGCCCCTGGAGGCCCTGGATCCCCGTGACCTGATGAAGGTGCGCACCGTGCTCAGGGCCTGGGCGACGGATCCCGCCAAGGCCCTGGTGGTGGCCACGGAGCGGCCCGAGGAACATGGGGATCTGGATGCCTTGCGCCTGGATCTTGAGGAAGCGGAGGACGCGCCATGATCGTGGAACGCAACGACGCCAGGGTGGGGCTCTTCGTGCTGGTGGGGCTGGGCCTCTTCCTGGGCCTCGTGTTCCTGAAGACGGCCCGGCAGGTGACGGAGCGAACCTACGCCATGAAGGCCGAGCTCGCCCGCCTCGAAGGGGTGGACGTGGGCACGGAGGTGCAGCTCCAGGGGTGGCGCGTGGGCCGCGTGGAGCGTGTGGCGCTGAAGCGGGCCGGCACCTCCTACCACTTCATCGCCACCCTCTCCGTGAACGAGGACATCCGCCTATGGGAGGGCACCAAGGCCGTGGTGGTGCCCAAGGGCTTCGGCGGCGTGGCCGTCTCCTTCGAGCTTCCGCCCGAGGATGCCCGCACCCAGGAACTCCCCCACGGCGCGCTGCTCCCCGGGGATAGCGGCGTGAGCTTCAACGGCGTGCTGGAAAAGGTCGACGCCCTCCTGGAGAACCTCAACGGCGCCGTGACGGACCTTCGCGCCAAGGGCGCCGGCGTGGTGCTGGACCACCCCCAAGTGAAGCCCATCCTAAGGAGCCTTCAAGCCACTCTCAATGCCTATCAATCCCTTGGAAGCGAGGCCCGCGGCCTCGCTTCCAAGGGGGGGAAGAGCTTGGAGGAGCTGGATAAGGGATTGCTCGCACTCACGGCCTCCGGGCGCGCGGTGCAGCAGTTGTTGGAAAAGCGGGGGCCGGATCTGGATAAGGGGCTGGCGGAGCTGCCCGCCGTGATGGCGCAGCTCAAGGCCCTCACGGCCACTCTCCAGGACATGCTGGCCCAGGATCGCCCTGAGATCGACGCCACGCTCAAGGCCCTGCGCCGGGATCTGGAATCCGCCGAGGAGCTCGTGGAACTCCTCAAGCGCAAGCCGAACCGGCTGGTCTTCGGAACGCCCAGCGAGGCGGAGAAGGAGGCGGCGCGCAAGGCCGTTGAGCAACGAAGGAAGGAATCCGCTCCCAAACCCTGATGGGAACGGGCCGCCAACCCGGATAGCTTTTCTCACCGGCTCTCACTGGCCCTTGTATGTTTCCTTCGCCCTCTAGCTGACCCACCGAGAATGGT